>DATHKH010000063.1:0-5204 GCA_035286325.1 Flavobacterium sp. | reverse complement strand
CGCAGCCATGACATTGGCAGAATAAGAATCACGGCTGATGGCCACGCTGCTCATGTCTTTCCAATGGTCGGGATAACCGACTTTCATCACAATCTTACTGAGTTTTTTCAATGCTTTCTTCTTGGTCGCTTCACTCATCCAGTCGAGTTTCTGGATGTGCACGGCATAGACGTCGCGGATATTGTTGCCAATTTCCAACAGCTTTTCTTTCGTGCCTTTTGGCAGATAATCGGAAACATAGACCTGCCCGATCAATTCGCCCAAAGAGACATTGGTTTGCTCGACAACCCTTTTCCAACGCGGCCTTTGCTCGGTCGAACCATTCATAATGGTATAATAAAAATGGAAGTTCTGCTGATCAATGGCATAGTTGAGATACAACGCATAGGTATTGACAAGGTTCCACTTCAGGTAGGTTTTCCAATCGGCGATCGAATAACTTTTGACCGTCTTGTTGAATGCTGCCACAAATTCAGGCTGGCCGACAATAATCGTATCTGCCTTAGCAATGCCCATTGTTGGGATTACGGATTGCCAGTTGATATTAGGTGTCATCGCACTCAGCTGTGCGATGTCCATTTTATTGTAATTCTTGATCGGGTCGCGAAGCGCTTCAAGTTTGCGTGAAGACTTTGCGAGTTCCGTTTCCATCTTCATGATGGTTGCAGCGCCGGCTTCAGCTGTTGCGGCATCATTGCCCATCAGCTTCAGCATCGCATTGAGGTGTTTGCCATATTCTGCCCTGATGGCAGCGGTTTCCTTATCGGTATTGAAATAATAATCGCGGTTGCCCATCCCGAGTCCGCCCTGCCATAAGAAAATAGCATTCTTATCACTGATTTTATCGTCTTGCCCAACGAAAAATTCAAAACCCGGTGCGACGCCAATAGTATGCAGATACCCGATAGTCGCCAACAAAGATGGCACATCCTGGATCGCATCGATGCGCTGCATATCTGAAGCCAAAGGCTTTAAGCCTGCTTTTTCTATTGCCAGTGTATCCATGCCCGACGCATAGAAATCGCCAATTTTTTGTTCGTTGCTGCCTTTTGCGGCATTGGTTTCCTTTGCCGATTTTTCACAGATGTTCTTGATCTGGGCATTGATGGTATCGCCTATCGTCCTGAAAATCCCATTGCTGTTTTCGCTCGCCGGAATCGGATTCCTTTTAAACCAGCCGCCATTGGCATAACTGAAAAAATCGTCATTGACATTAACCGTTGTGTCGCGGTTTGTGATTAACGGATCTTTGAAATTATCCTCTTTCTTATTGCAGCCGATCATGGCAATGCAGAGCGGAATTAAATATAACTTTTTGGTCATAGTCGAAAACATTAATTTGATTGATAGTAATTTTTGGTCTTGTCCCAAAGGTATTTCTTTTTTATTGCCAAGGTTTATTTTGTTAAAAAATCATTTTAAAAAAAGGCAAAACATTTTTCACTATTCCGGTAGCAAACCACCATCCCACTCGTCCTGCTTGCTAATCCTTGAAAACCATGACCTTTCCAAAAAACACCCTATCCATCATTTTATCGGCAGCCTTCACTTTACTCTCCATTTCGTTTTATGCCAATGGCACCGCCAATGATCTTCCGAAAAAACCAATCGCCGAAGCACGCTTCATTCCCATCAACGGCATTGACCAGTGGGTAACGATCAAAGGCGATTCTTCAAAACCTGTCATTTTGTTTCTCCATGGCGGGCCGGGAAGTCCGGTGAGCCCATATACCAATACCCAGTTTGCTGAATGGGAAAAGGATTTTGTCATTGTCCAATGGGACCAAAGAGGTTCGGGACGGACATTTGGGCGTACGGCGCCAGCCGAGTTGAACCCGGAATACCTAAAAGCAAATCCATTGACCGTGAATCAGGTCGCAGCAGACGGAATCACACTTACCGAATACCTCATCAAATACCTTGGCAAAGAAAAAGTCATCCTTTTTGGGACTTCGTGGGGTTCTGTGGTCGGCGCCAGTATGGCTTTAAAACGCCCTGATCTTTTTGCGGCTTATGTCGGCCATTCACAAATTGTCAACCCTTCGGAAAATTTTGTGAAGACTTATAAAAAAATGCATGACATGGTACAAAAGGCCAACGATACGATATCCCTGCAAACGTTGGATGCTATGGGTCCGCCACCTTATGCATCAGCGAAAAACAGCGGCAAGCTCATGCGGGTCATCAAGAAATACGAGCGCAGCGCATCGACGCCGGCACCGGAAACCTGGTTCACGCTCGCACCTGAATACGACAATGAAAAAGACAACAAAAACCGCGAGGATGGCGACGATTATTCGTTTGTCAATTATGCCGGTGACGAACGCCTTGGTGTGGCTTCTATGGTCGCGGATATCAATTTCATGAAAAATGGCCTGGTATTTAAGACCCCGGTTTATTTCATCCAGGGTGAAGAAGACATCACCACGCCTGCAGCATCTACCAAAGCCTATTTTGATAAAATCACGGCACCCGAAAAGCAATACATCCTGTTGCCAAAAGCCGCGCATGGGTTTAATGAAGCGGTGGTGAATGCGCAGTATAAAATATTTAAGGGTATAGTGGTAAAATAGCCTTTTGTTCTTTTTTAGATTGTGTATATTTGAAAGCCTGCGTTCGTTCAATCATAAATACGGAAAATGAAGAAAGAAAGAATCTATAAATTGCGTTTTGCGAGTGTCTATCCGCTGTATATCAGAAAAGTCGAAACAAAAGGACGTACAAAAGCGGAACTCGACACCATTATTTTTTGGCTGACCGGATATGACACCCAAACATTACAGCACCAAATCGACAGCAACAGTGATTTTGAAACCTTTTTCGCCCAGGCGCCACAAATCAATCCCAATGCATCAAAAATTACCGGTGTGATTTGCGGGTATCGTGTAGAAGAAATTGAAGATGCAGTGATACAAAAAATGCGCTACCTGGACAAGTTGGTTGACGAATTGGCAAAGGGAAAAGCGATGGAGAAAATTTTAAGGTCGTAACATTATGTATGTACAAACTGGTCAAATAGCGTTAGCCTGAAGAGTTTGCCTCATCTCCCCTATCATTATCATACCTCGGAACAGTAACCCGTTTAAACTCCAATACGATGACATCCCGTCTTCCAATCTTGTTTTCCTCATGCCTGTTTTCTATTTTTGGCGTTTCGGCATATTCAATCTGTGATACCCGGATCTGTTTTGTGGTGCAGTTGATATAAAGGGAATCAAAAGAAATATCCAGTGAAGCGGAGTCCTTGATTGTTGCCTTATCCAAAATTTGTGTGATACCGCCTTTGATCCTGTCCCTTTTCATCAGGTGTATGGTTTGGTAATGGAAATCCTTGTTTTGAAGCTCCGGCGTGACAAGCCCGATTTCGTTTTCGGACACTTGATTCATAATCAGGTGCATATAGACCTCCCAATGTGTCGTTTCATTCGACTTGCTGCTAATGATGTTGTTGAGATCAAACTTGACAATCGATTCAAGGAACTTCAGGATGTATTTTTGCTCGTCGATATTCAGTATCGGTTCGCCCGATTTATGTGTGAGCGACTGCATGTGCTCAAAGTCATGAAAATATTTATTGGTATATTCCATTTGTGACTTTATTTTCGTCCAGTATTCTTTATCGACAGCAGGATAAGGATGTTTTCTGGTTTTATCCGTCTGGTATCCGTAATCTGACACGACCGGATAGGTGATTTTGCCAGCCTGTTCCTTGTCATAAAACCTGCCATCGCCGTGTGTTGCTTTCGTGATGCTGATTTTCTGTCCGTCCACAACTGCCCTATATGCCATCAGTATCCTTTTTCTTCCGACATATTTTTTCCCTTTTCCGATGCGGCCGTTTAAATTTTTGCATAAAATAAGATCCTTGTCATCATCCGGAAGCTCGCTGAACAACAGGTCCATAGAATGCATAGTCGACAAGAAGCCTTTGGTCAGGTTGATATTGAGCTGCTTATTGGACAGGAATTTATAACCTACTTTATCCCTTTCCAAAAGCCCTGAAATTTCATACCGGTCTGTGGTCACCTGGAAATCTTCCGATTCATATTTAATTTCGATAATAGATATCCCATGTTTTACATTGACGACATTCCCGTTCCTGAAAACAGGGTTTTTTTTGTGCAATTTGTCCCAATTATAATTCCTTGATATTTTATAGAACGCATTGTCATAGACAGGATCTTCTTCATCCCCAGGTTCCTTCTTGATTGTCGCATGCACATATACATGATGTTCTTTATTGTTGTGGGTCAGGGAAAGGTATATTTTCTCCTGGCGGGTACCGTTCTTTATTGCCTCCAGTTTACCATCCAGCGAAGTAAACAGCCCGTCATCATCATAGATCAGCAGGTATTTTGGCCTGAATAAATTAAACTCATCCCCGCCCCAACAAACATATCTGTTCTCGCCGGAAGCGGAAGGCCATTCAGAACAAGCTATCTTAACCATCAGAAAATCCTCGAAAAAATCGACTGTCAGTTCATTCGAAGGCGCGTTTATTTTTTCTGAAGAAATCCAGATGTCATTGAAATAGGCCGCGAGATAAGCGCCCAAATCCGAATCATCCGTCATTTGAACCCTATTGGCAAGGCTTGCCTTCCCTGTCGGCGGCAATAACGTAAACGAAGTATAATCTTTCCATTTGATGAGTTTCATGACCGGGGTCGCACGATATAATTTGATTTTAAGGTATCGGTTCACCTGGATGCCTTTTTGCGAATCTTTGCTTATTTCACAGACAGCACTGTGGATGCGTCTCAGGCTTCTCCTGATTTCCCTCGAAAAATCTGAGCCTTCTTTAATCAGGTCATTGTTTCTTTGGCTCGCAGCATACGTGTCCGGATGGAGCAATAATATCCTGATGTGCGACTCATTGGATATCGCAATCGCCAATGCCAGCTTAAAGGCCTCATAGCTTTCTTCGTCCGTTTTCGACATGTCGGCATCGTTCCCGATATCGGGAAGCAAATGGTATATGGAAGTGTCCAAAATCCAGACATGTCCGCCTCTTGGCGATTTTTTGAAGATATCGAGTATTTCAAACACTTCGGGATTGACTTTTATTTTCGGTATCTCATAGTATCTTCGAAACCCATTTTCCAGGAGATAATACAGGACGACCGTTACTACAATTTCAGGCCAGAAATGCCTGATTCCTTCTTTTAAATATTCGTCAATGCCATCGACGCTCAGCGTATAGTTGG
>DATHKH010000062.1:0-15787 GCA_035286325.1 Flavobacterium sp. | reverse complement strand
AACTAAACCGCGATTATTATAAGGACCTGTCGAGTCAGTTAAATATTGTCCTGTTCCGTGCGCTATGATGGCTTCACCAGGCAAATTATAAGTTCCTGGAGAACTTGTCCTTGTAACCACAAGATTATACATTCCTGCAAGATCAGATGAACAAGTACCTTGTAAAGTCAGTGCAATAGTTCCCTGACTTCCGGAAGCAACAACATTCACTCCCTCAGCTGTAACTTCTGTCAGCTTTAAAACAAGAACCGGAGGGTCCTGATCATCAAGCGTAGCGGAATAAATTACAATCGGAATTGTAGAAAAAGCATTACCAGCGGGTATCGTTGCAGTATTGGTATCGTTGACGAAATCAAAATTAACGCCTTCAACAGCAGTTGAATTTTCCATGTCAACTTCGTAGGACAAAACGATATCTTGAGATACAGCCAGTCCATTTCCGCCAACCAATTCTACAGGCACATCATATGGATATACTACGCCTTCGTCTTTGAGGAAATATCCTGTACTTGTTGCATATGGAAATTGCGCAACGAAAGGTCCATTTCCAAAGTTTGGCTCGTCTTCACTTCCGAGATCACAAGATACAACGGTAGCGGAAGCCAATACAAAAAAGAACAATTTTTTAAAAGTGTTTTTCATAATTTAAATTTTTTTTAATATTAATTATCCCAGAATACTTTCGATGCGAAAGCATCACCTGTGGTTTGCACAGGAACATTATCCGGGTTTGTGGCTGCTTCCGTTGCCGGATATAACAACCTTACTGGAATCGTACCTGGCGCTGCAGCACCCGGCGCGTTAGGAAGACCTAAAGGAAATCCAGTTCTTTTATATTCAATCCAATTCTCGAGACCATTAGTTCCATTCAAGGCAATCCATTTCTGTGAAATGATTCCTGAAACCGTACCTGGATATGCGCCTTCATTGGCCAAATAAGTAGCTGCTGAACCTGCTCCCAACTGAGTAAACGATTCCTGAACCGCAGCATTATATAACGCTTCAGCATCTCCAGGAATAAATCCTCTCAAAACAGCTTCTGACTGAAGCAACAGACTTTCTGCAGATTGCATAATGATAGCATCCTGAGAAGAACTTAGCAAAACACCAGGCCCAATGCCCGATAAGTTTGCTGAAGGCGTTCCTGCAGCTGAATTTTGGTCAATTCCTGCGACAGGACCAGTAACCGGATTTCCATTGCCAACGACCGAATAAACCCTGCGAAGCCTCGTATCATTCGGGCCAAATTGAGTAAGCGCCCATGGCGTAGCTCTTGTAGCATTAGCATTGGCAGCAGGGTCACCTGCAACAGTTTTACCAAAGTTGGCATACAAAGGATTTTGCTTATTGGTGTCATTCGTGTAACCTGGATTACAATATACTGTTTCACCAGCGCCTAAGAATCCGATACCGTTGTTTACACTTGAATAGTCAGTGACACCAATCTCTGATTGACGCAATAATATTCTTAATTTCAAGCTGTTTGCGAATTTTGCCCATTTGGCCATATCACCACCACACATTACGTCTTCCGTACCTGGTACAATAACTGTAGCGTCCGAAGCAGAGGCAGTTATCATATCCTGTGCAGCAGTCAATTGAACAATCAGGTCATTATAAATGAACTGGTCGTCATCATATGCCGGAGTAACATTGTTACCTCTTTGAAGCGCCTCAGTATATGGAACATCACCGTACTGGTCAACCAAATATTGGAAATGGAAGGCTTTCATGATCATTGCAATTGCCTTATAGTTGGCATTTACGGGATCGGTGTTATTGATAATAACCTGGTAGTTATTTAATGGACGTAAATAAGCAGTATTGAAATTCCCTTGTCTGAATGAACTGGCCATCAAATACTGAGTTTCATCTGTAAAATATACATAGTCGCCACCTGCAGCCCATGCATATGACCATAAGTTACCTAATGTGTTATAGGAATTATAATCTCCACTCAAAAGGTCAACCGTGTATTTCTGAGCCACGGGCAAAGATAGCTGTGGCGTAGACGATGACGGGTTGTTCTCACTTGTATTGACATCAAAGAAGTCATCGCTGCACGAAGTTGCCGCAAAAACGGCAAAAAGAGCAATAAATAATCTATTTATAATTTTCATATTTAATTTTATTAGAATTTAACATCCATTTTGAAACCATAAGATGCTGTAGGAGGTAATTGATCTTGTGTACCAAAACCAGTAACTTGCTGTGTATCTGTTGTAAATTCAGGATCTGAATATTTATTAGCTGCAGATCTCAACATTAAAATATTTCTTGCCACCAATCCAAAAGACACTCCTTTGATAAAAGTACGGTCCAAATATTTAGCAGGCAATTCATAATTTAATGCTACTTCACGCAATTTAAAAGTCGAAGCATCAACTACATAATTTTCTTTGATTGCATTGTAAGTATTGTTCCAGAAAGCAAAAGAACCATCAGATGTTGTGATATTCGTGTTTTCTGTATAAACACCAGGAGATGACTCATAAGATGAATTCGGGAATACGAAAGGAAGCCTTCCGGCACTTACACTGTGTTGTGTAGATCCGGTGAATTCCAAAGCATCATTAAGATTGTTATAAAATACGTGTCCTGTTTTATAATCAGCAACCGCACTTAAAGTGAATTGTTTGTATTTGATGGAAGTACTAAATCCTAAAATCAAATCAGGAGTTGTTGAACCTAAATATTTAAGTTCAGAGCTCACGATAGGGTCTCCGGTAGTAGCATCAATTACAACTCTTCCTTGGTCATCTCTGGTATAAGCAGTTGCGAAAAGCGCAGGGAAAGATTGCCCAACCTGTGCGTAAACACCGACATCACCAGCACCAGCAGCAAGACCAGTTTGTAGCCTGTCACCTTCACCTACTGAAATTACAGTATTGTCAATTTTCGACATGTTCATACCTACTTTCCATTCAAAATCTTTATTTTTAGAACGAAGCACGGTAGCATTCACATCAAGTTCAACACCTTTGCTTAACAATTCTCCTCCGTTCGTTCTGTAAACAGCAAGACCGGAAGCCTGTGAAACACCTTGACTTAAGAAATCATCTGTAGAAACAGCGTGGAAATAAGTACCATTTACAGTCAATCTGCTGTTGAAAAAAGACAACTCAGTTCCAAACTCATAACTTCTGTTGAAAGAAGGTGTAAAGCTTGGGTTTGTACCAGTTGTCGGAACAGCCAATCCAGTAGTATCACCAAACGGGAAACCTGCTGGAGTAGCATAAAGTTCATTAATAAAACCAGGGTCTGTACCAGCACCTACTAAAGAGTAGCTACCACTAACTTTCCAGAAATTGAAATAATCACTTTTGATTGCAGGTATAGCATCAAGAATGCTTACAGACGCACCATATGTAAAGAACTCAAATCCATTACCATCTAATGGCAATGTAGATGACTGATCATAACGATAAGCACCATTTACTGACAACCAGTCTTTATATTTCAATGTTAAATCAGCAAGATATCCTGCTTTAGTCTCTGTGAAAATAGAAGAACCACCTGTTAATTCACCCGTTCTTACACTTGGATTGTATAAACCCGGAACAAATAAGTTATCACTAAAAATATTGATATTGTTTATTCTTCTGGTTTGCAATACATTACCAAGAATCAAATTGGCTTCAAAATTACCAAACTTACGATCTATCTTGAACAATAAATCTGAATTGATTCTGGTATTCCAGTCAGAAGCTTCAGTAACCGATGCCGGAGTATTATTATCTGCTCTTGAAGGAGACAATAACGGATTGTATGTAATCGCATCTCTTGTATTGCGTGTATGGGCATTGAAGAAAGTTCCCGCCAAACTGTAACTAGCAGACAACCAGTCGTTGAACTCATAATCAAATTTTACATTAGCATTAAAACGATTAGATCTTCCTGTATCTCTTGCAGTATCAATCAACATGTAAGGATTCTGGTAGTATTCGTTGTAGTAACCTTCTGGAGTCGCAAACGGGTCATTTCTCCAATCTTTATATCTTGTCAACGGAACGCTCGCAGGAGTATTCAGGATATTCCAATATAAAGGCCTGTCTTGGTAACCACCACCACCAGCAACATTGGTTTTATCAGTAAATAACGAAACCCCGGTAGCAATTTTTAATTTATCCATTGATCTTGTCACATTCAACCTAAAGTTGTTCTTAGTATACTCATCTTTAGGAGTAATACCTGTAACCTCAGTATGTTGTGCGGAGAAAAAGAAAGTAGATTTATCGTCACCGCCACTAAATGTAATACCATTGATCGTAGTAACACCATCAACGAAGAAATCTTTTCTGTTATTTTTAACAGCACTGTAAGGAACCGTTTGGAACGTTCCATCAGCAAGGATCGGACCTAACCTTCTAGGAAGGCCATCATATCTTGGTCCCCAGCTTGTATTTTCAAAAGGATCATACTCATTGTTGTTACCCATACCAAATGTGGTTTGCATTTCAGGGAAGTATTTTACCTGCTCTATAGTATAACTTGTATTGTAAGTTACTTCAAGACCAGTATCCTTTTTACCTTGTTTGGTCGTAACGATGATCGCACCGTTTTTACCATCAGATCCGTATAGCGCAGTTGCAGAAGAACCTTTCAGTACGTTCGCAGAAACGATATCATTAGGATTCAGGTTATTCAGCGCAGAATTAGCCTGAATAACACCGTCAATTACAATCAGCGCATTATTATTGGCAGTTAAAGATCTGTAACCCCTAAGGATAATTTGAGTAGAAGGATTAACACCGTTATCTCTGGTGATAATATTTAAACCCGAAACTTTACCGGCCAAAGCAGTAACCGCATTAATAGGAGCAGCCTGCACCAGTTCCTTTGCTTGCACGTTTGTGGTCGCATAAGTTAACTCTTTAGTGCTTCTTTTAATACCATAAGCTGTCACAACGACTTCGTTTAACACGATTCCTTCTGAAAGCTTAGCATTGTAAACATTAGCCGCACCGACTGTTGCTTTTGAGTCTTGCATACCTACGTATGAAAACACTAATACATCGCCCGGACTAGCACTGATAGAGTATTTTCCATCAATATCTGTTTGAGTGCCTCGAGTTGTTCCCTGAACAACGATGTTAGCACCAGGAATTGGGCCTGTGGCATCAGAAACAACACCTGTTACAGTTTTCTCCTGTGCAAACGAAAACTGCATTGATAACGCTAATAATAGCGTAAAAATCCATTTGAACTTTGATCTCATATTACATTTATTTGAGTTAGTTATTCCGCAAACTTCCTAATTATTTCTTAAATAAACAAATATTACTCAGGAATAATATTATTTATTGTGTTAAAAAAAAATGTTAAGGACCTTATCGTTGCAGACAACTCAAACGTTAGATGAAAAATAGTTTAAAAGGTTGCGTTAGGTTTTATATTTTTGTAAAAATTAATTTAATGTTAAACCCGAATTTTTCGAATTCTCTTTTTGAAGCAGGAACCGATGAAGCAGGAAGAGGCTGCCTCGCCGGACCAGTGACTGCGGCTGCAGTAATCCTTCCCGAAAACTTCCTGAATGAACTGCTGAACGACTCCAAACAACTGACCGAGAAAAATCGGGATTTTCTTCGCCCAATAATCGAATCACAGGCATTGTGCTTTTCCGTTACCCATATTGACCATACTGTTATTGATAAAATAAACATCCTGAATGCCTCCATCCAGGCTATGCAGGAATGTGTAATGAAACTGAATCCAAACCCGCTGCATATTATTGTAGACGGCAATCGGTTTAAACCCGTTAACGACATACCTTATACATGCATCATTCAGGGCGACAGCAAATACATGAGCATCGCCGCCGCATCAATACTGGCAAAAACGTACCGTGATGAATATATGAATATCATTCATGAAGAATTCCCAATGTACAACTGGAAACAAAATAAAGGTTACGCAACACTCGAGCATCGTGAAGCGATCAAAAAATACGGCGTGAGCAAATACCACCGCATGTCTTTCAGGTTATTGCCGGAGCAACTCGAACTGGATTTTGAAGAAGACCTGAGTTTCCCTGGAGTTCGGCTTCAAATATTTCCGTGAAGTGTTTCAGGATTTTTTGTTTCACTTCTTCCAAATCAACCGTTTCAACACCAAGCTCAACATTTAAGGATGTTACCGCTTTCCCGCGAATTCCACACGGAATGATATTGTCAAAATAACCCAAATCAGCATTGACATTCAAAGCAAACCCATGCATCGTCACCCAACGCGACGCTCTAACGCCCATCGCACAGATTTTCCTCGCAAACGGCGTCCCAACATCAAGCCAAACACCGGTTTCTCCTTCGCTTCTGGTTCCGTTCAGCCCATACTCGGCAAGTGTCAGTATGATGACTTCCTCAAGGAAACGCAAATATTTGTGGATGTCAGTAAAGAAATTTTCAAGGTCAAGGATCGGGTAACCCACAATCTGCCCAGGCCCGTGATACGTAATATCTCCGCCCCTGTTGATTTTATAAAACGTCGCGCCTTTTGCCTCAAGCTGTTTCTCAGACAAAAGTAAATTTTCCATATCGCCGCTTTTCCCCAAAGTATACACATGCGGATGCTCGACAAACAAAAAATAATTCGGTGTTTCCAAATTCGTTTCCTCACGCCTGTTCCTTATTTTCAAATCCACAATGCCATTGAACAAATCTTCCTGGTATTCCCAGGTTTGCTTGTAATCTTTAAGGCCAAGATCTTCAACGTCCACTTTCTTATTCATACTGCAAAGTTACAAAGGTTTTTTGATTTTCAGGAGCACAGCATTTTTGCTTTATTCGACATTCGTCCCGCTTTTCGTTACAATCTTTTTCGGCAAAAAAGCCACAAAAGGATTTTCACTGCAATCGGGGCTACAATTGGTGTTTTATTTTCCAAATTATGCAAAGAAACTTCGCTACTTTGTTACTCTGCAACTAATAACTATCTTTGCCGCTTTAAATCCAATACCAATGGCATTATCAGAACAGGAAATCCTGCGCCGCGAAGCATTAGCCGAATTGCGCAGCCTCGGAATAGAACCTTATCCCGCAAATGAGTTTGTAGTTACAGCCCATTCAAAGGATATTTTGGAAAACTTTGAACAGTTTGAAGGCAAGGAAGTCGTCCTCGCCGGACGAATGATGTCCCGCAGAATCATGGGCAACGCTTCATTCGCCGAACTCAAGGATTCCGAAGGCCGAATCCAGGTCTATGTTTCCCGCGACGATATCGCAAATGGCGAAGACACTTCCATGTACAATACCGTATTCAAGAAATTGCTCGACATTGGCGATTTCATTGGCGTACGCGGTAAAGTATTCAAAACGAAAGTCGGTGAAATCTCAGTACACATTTATGGACTGACCGTTTTGGCAAAAGCGCTAAAACCTTTGCCAATCGTAAAAACAGACGCCGACGGCAAAATACACGATGCTTTTTCCGATCCGGAACAAAGATACCGACGCCGTTACGTTGACCTAACAGTCAACGACCACGTCAAGGAAACGTTCATCAAAAGAACCAAACTGTTCAATGCAATGCGCAGCTTTTTCAACGACAAAGGCTATCTCGAAGTCGAAACCCCGGTTTTGCAGCCAATTCCCGGCGGAGCAGCCGCGCGCCCGTTTGTGACGCACCACAATTCGCTCGACATTCCGTTATATATGAGAATTGCCAACGAACTATATCTAAAAAGATTAATCGTCGGCGGATTTGACGGCGTATACGAATTCTCCAAAAACTTCCGCAATGAAGGCATGGATCGTACGCACAACCCGGAATTCACCGCGATGGAAATATATGTAGCCTATAAAGACTACAACTGGATGATGACGTTCACCGAAAACCTGCTCGAACATTGCGCAATTGCAGTAAACGGCACTTCAGAAGCGACATTCGGCGAACACAAAATCAACTTTAAAGCGCCGTATGCACGCGTATCGATGACCGACGCCATCAAACAATTTACAGGTTTTGACATTTCAGGCAAATCGGAAGCGGAATTGTTTGAAGCCGCAAAAGGGATGCACATTGAAGTCGACACAACCATGGGCAAAGGCAAACTCATCGACGCCATTTTCGGCGCCAAATGCGAAGGAAATTTTATCCAGCCGACATTCATCACCGATTATCCAAAAGAAATGAGTCCGCTTTGCAAACAGCATCGCGAAAATCCCGAATTGACAGAACGTTTCGAACTGATGGTTTGTGGCAAAGAAGTCGCAAATGCCTATTCCGAACTCAACGACCCGATCGACCAGCGCGAACGTTTCGAACACCAATTGCTATTGGCTGAAAAAGGCGATGACGAAGCGACACAATTCATTGACAATGATTTTCTACGGGCTTTGGAATACGGCATGCCGCCAACATCCGGCCTCGGCATCGGAATGGACCGACTGATCATGTTCCTGACCAACAATGCATCAATCCAGGAAGTGCTGTTCTTCCCGCAAATGCGCCCGGAGAAAAAAACCGTGGAACTGACGGAAGACGAAAAACTGATTTCAGAAATGCTCAAGGCAAGCAAATCACTGGCGCTCGATGTTCTCAAAAGCCAAACCGGGCTGAGCGGAAAAAAATGGGATGCCGCCATGAAAGGATTGGCAAAACACGGCATCGTAAAAGTCACTGTTGACGGTGATACCAAAACTGTGGAGTTCAAAGAATAATGCTCTTTTACAATATATAAAACCCGTCAGAAATGGCGGGTTTTGTTTTTTAAATAATATTGGATGTTTGAAAAATTAACACGACTTTTCGCCTCACAGACAGTATTTTATTTACTTTCGCCACAAATTTTAAACTATGACATTTTACAAAAACACAGGGCTGATGCTGTTCGCCATTGGCTGCCTTACTGCTGCAAATGGACATGCACAAACATTAACATGGGGAAATAAAACACCGGTGGTGAATGAAACCGAAAGCAAACTCAGCCAGGTATTGGACACCAAATTCTACGAAATCAATTCGAGATACAACGAAAATTTGTTCAACCGCGATGTCAATGTCGGCGCTTATTCGCTGAAAGACCTGAACCAGGAAAAAACAAATGTCCTGAGTGTCGAACAGCCGGCTATGGGGAAAGCAATGATGACACATTTGGAAATGTATCCGTTAAAAGGAGCCGATGCCGTCATTTTCCTCGACGAATTCGATACCAAAACCAAAATACGCAACTTGTTTATCCAACGTGTGAATCTTGACACCAATGTCAAAACGAAACCTGAGGTCGTGACGTCAATGCCAACGCGCAATTCACAATATTTCATTGCACAGTCGCCAAACCAATCATTTTATGCCGTGATCAAACAGCATGATTATGACAAAAAGCTCAATGAAAAAATCAATGTGACTTTGCTTGACAAGGATTTTAAAGTTGTTCGTGAAGTTACTTTCGAAACACCATACCTGAATAAAACGCCTTTGGAAAACCAAGTATATGTGTCAGACCAGGGAACGGTTTTTATCGTGAAGAATATTGACCAGGCCAAATTGAAGCCGTTTAAAACCGTGTTTTTCTGGGATGGAAATGCACAAACAATGCAGGAAACTTCACTAAAATTCGATAACGATTTCCAGATTTACCAATATCAGGGCCATTTTGACGCAGGTGATTTCTACCTTCACGGATTGTATACAAGAATCGGTTCGAAAGGCGTACAAATGTATGGCGGCGGACTTCCGGCTGCCGGCGTTTATGCAGCGCGTTTCAACAACAAAGGCGAAAAAGTATACCTGATGCCAAGCGAAACAGGAGAAATTCCGGGACTGAACATGAAAAACTTCGTCATCGACGGAAACAAAACCTGGATGTTGGCCGACAAAATGTTTATCCAGAGCAAGGCAAAACCGATGGTTCAAGGGCAGCCATACAATTGGGAAAAAGATTATACCTATAAAAATACCGCGATTGCCTTCGGAAGAATCGACAATGAAACAGGAAAACTCGAATGGAACAAAGTATTGCCTTTTGACGAGCCTGATACGACGAATGACAACGGTATGTATTTGTCTTACCTGTATTTCCTGAACAACAACCAGCTGACCATTTTATTCAACGATATGCAAAAGACGAAAGTTGGCCCGAGAATCATGAGCGACCGTTTTACCGCGATTGAAACCTACGACGACCGCGGCAACCCGGTTTCAAAAAGCCTTATTGGCGCAACCGGGCTGGAATTGAAATGGAACGGCGCTCATGACTATTACGAAGAGAATTTTGATTTGGACACATCGGTGAATGCGACGAAAGTCAATGACCATAAATACATTGTCCGCGCCAAATCAAATGCCGGAAACGAAATGTTCGGTTACCTGAATCTATAATAAATTCCAAATGAAATCGAAGATTCACGAATACCAAAAAAACAATTTTAAAATTGTGAGTAAAAAATACATTTACCTACTTACTGCATTCATAGCTTTTGGCTCAGCAAATGCACAATCCATCGAAATGCAAAGGATGTCTTTTAGGCAGACGTTGTTTCCAAAGAAAAAACTCGCATCGAACATCAGGAATTACAATTGCGCCATCACGACGCCATACCTGAAAGACGACAGTTCTTTCCGTAAAATCGCCGAAGACAAATACCAACAGGACCTGAAGGATTATCCGAATAAAGTCGCAGCGGCACAGAAAGATTACCAGGCAACCGTTTTGCCGGAATACGATAAATCCGTGGCTGCGGCCAAAGAAAAATTCAAACTCGAATCGGACGCATTCAATAAGATGTCAACGCTTGAAAGACTTGCATTGATTGACCAGAAACCGGTATTGAACATTCCTCCGAAACCAATATTTTATCCACCTGCAAAACCGTATGTCGAATCGGTGAATACGAACGACATCATCATTTACAATCCTGAAACGCTGGCCAAAAACTACATCAAGCTCAACGGTTTTGGCGACGGGAATGACGGTCTGCAAATCACCATTGATTTCAAAGGTTTCCAATATGTAGAACCGGTTGCGACTGTCGTTGATGTCGAAAACTACAACCAGGCGACAAAAGAGAAATTCTATACGAAGCAAACACAATTCGTCACCAAATTCAGGCATCCGACAATGCTCAAAATCAAGGCCGACGGCAAAGAACTGTTTTCAGGGATTTTCCAGCAGACCGGCGATTACCAGACCAAAGCCACAAGCTCAAAACCCGAAAGGATTTACATCGAGCGCGAGGAAGTTGTTGCGATATTGAGAAACATCAACAAATTCCTGAATGACGAATACGGTTATGTCAATGTCGACCGCAGCGTGCCTTTGTATTATGTCAAAAACAAAAAAGGCGAATATGACGATATCGAAAAAGCGAAAGATTTTGCCGCTTCAGGTTATAAGAATTACACCGAACACGAAGAAGATGCCGTTAAGGATTTGCAAAGTGCGATTGACATGTGGGAAAAGACCATGACTGAAGTCAATTATGACGACAGCAAAGCCAGGATTGATGAGAAAGTCGGAATGGCGGTCATGAAAAACCTGATTGTCGCGACTGTTTTCACGAAGCAATTTGAAAAAGCCGAGAAATATATGGCCGATTTCAAAAGCCGCAGGCTGAATTATGACGATAAGCAATTTCTGGAATACTACCAACAAGCATATGCCGATTTAAAGGCGAGAGGATAAATAAAAAGGAACCCGATGCTGGGTTCCTTTTTTTATTTAATATGTCAATAATGTCCATATTCACCACAATCTCAGAAGCTCGTGGGTTGATTATGGCTCATTGCAGACATGAATAACGCGCCGCAGGCCAAAAAAATCACGGCTACAATGACAATAATTATAGCTGTGAATATCAGATAAGCTTTTGCCCAGTTCTGGCGGTTTGGGTTTTCATTGCTTCCGAAAGCATATATAAAAAGCATCACTATTCCTACGACAGGAATGGCAAGAAGCAGCAATGTGATCAGCCAATCTTTTACTGATAAAGGTTTTGGATATTGGTTCTCATTTTGTTCCATAATTTCTGGTTTTTTTGATTAGGAAGCCAATATACTAAAAAATTAAAGACTGTAATTTAAATTGACGCTCCAGCGGTAATTCGCTTCGACATTTCCGCCTGATAAATTCTGGCTGATGGGAAGCATCGCATTCAATCCAATGGAGAAATTCTTGCGTCCGGCCTCAATACCGAAACGGCTGAACAAAATATCGCCTGCCGTGTCCGGAACAGCCTGATGGCGCTGCGTATTTTCTTCATAGACTTCTCCTGCCAATCCGGCTTGCGGTACAAGCTTGATGTGTTTCAGGTCAAAAAGATAAAACAGCGTCGTGCCATAATTGAATTGGTTCCCAAACTGGTATTCCTTTTCATTTTCGGTTTTGATGGTGTAATTCGCCATCGCATTCAGTCCGAGATTTTTTCGCTTGATCATATATTCCGCCAGGAATAAATAATCAAAACTGCCGGTGCCGACCTGGAAACCCGGGTTGACACTTCCGAGGTTGTTGGCTTCTTCATATTTCCCCGTTGGAAACTTGACGCCGCCGCCAGCCTGAATTTTATGCGTAAACACCGTAGAATCTTTTTTGGTCTGGTACAGCGAATACATCGCAATAACCGTCATATCACCGATTCCGCTGATGTTTTCATCTCCTGTTGAGCGCTCTCGCGTATGGAAATGGTATGGAAGCAATGCAGAAACCTGGATTTTTTTGCTCACAGGCACGCGAGCCCAAACCTGGATCGTATTGAAGTTTTCGTCGACTTTTGGCGAATTGTCGAAAATCCCGTCTTTGCTCGTATAGCTTTGGTAAAAATAGCGCAGCCCGACAAAATTGTTGTTGAACATCGAGCTGAAGCCCATGCTTCCGCCGGTTGCCGAACAGCCGCAGGCATCACATTTCCCCAAACCTTCCGGAAATTCCATATGTCGGAAATGGTATAGGTAAGTCGAATCTTTGTCGGCGGCATGGACGAACTGGCAGGCGAAAAAGAATATTAGAATAAGTTTTTTCATGATCGTAAGGTTTAGCCCTGATAGAGCCGATATCCTTTTTTGCAAAAAAAGATAAAGGCGAAAGCAGGAACAGCTTCTGAAAAATTAATCGTTATGAACGTGCGCTACGATGAACATTTCGGTGAGATTTGCCGTAATCAAATCGAGTATTTCCCCTGAATTGATGGTGGCTTCGCTTCCGCTGATGTGCTCTGAAAGCCTTGTTTTGTGGCTTCCGTCAAGGATCTTAGACACATCGGCAATGATGTGGATTTCGGGAGTGATATCGGTGCGGACCAACGCTTTTGTCGGCAAATCCAAAGTCACTTCGCGGTAATTGGAATCCGTGGCCGTTTTGGTCGTTTTTACCATAAAAGGCGTTTCGGATGCTACGGTTGGCGAGGTAAAAGTTCCTGTAAGACTGAGGTTTGTATAACCGTCGGTAAAACCCGAAATCATTCCGGCCGACTGTGCAATGACGAAGAAATCGCCTTGATTTTCAGCTCCAAGCGCATATTGATCATTGTCGATTCCGATTCCGAATTTGACTTTGGTATAATTTCCGGCGGGAACGTTTTCCAATTCCAGAATCGCTTGGCCGGATTCATCGACAATGAAGTAGCTGTCGCTTTTTGGATAGGTAAAAACCGCCCCGTTTTGATTGGTCAACACAATGTTGCTGATGATGTATTTGGCAGAATTGATTTTGAGGATTTCGCCGTTTGAAGTCGCATTTTCCTGGATTCCTAAAATGAGATCGTTGCTGGCGTAGGCATTGTCAAACTCGATTTCGAGGTTTCCAATTCCTGAAATATTTTCAGAATTGTCGGTGCTGCAAGCGGCAAATAGGATTGTTATAGCCAATATCGAAAAGGCTTTTTGGATGTTTTTCATTTTTATATATTATTTCCTGTTGATTTAAAAAAGTGCGTAAAGCATCATCATCCGGGTTTCGGATAATGTCAGTTTAAATAAAAAATGGTTTTAGGAAATAAAAACGGGCGGGCGAAAAACGGAATGCAAATCGGAGCTTTTGTAAAGATCCAAGTAGCCGGGATTCAGGGATTTGGATTTATCTTCGAATTGGAATAAGTCATAGTTTTCGATGGTCTCAAAAAACAAATCGGTTGTTTCGGCAAGGACATGCTTTTTATCGGACGATGTCGGCTTTTCGGATTCGGATGCTTTTGCGAGCTGTTTGATCAGGTAACATTTTCCGTTACAGCCCAGGATTGGTGTTTCCTTATTGACACAAAGTTCCTGCGAAATGTAGTCATAGTTCAGGATGTACTGTAAAACGGGCACGACAGGCCTGACCAGCATCATGAAGCAAACTATGAATATCATTTTTTTCATCTCTGCAAATTTAAGCATCTAAAAGGGAATGAACGTTGTTAAACTTTGCTTAAAATCATTTAGGGCTTAAACCTTCTTTTGACGATTCCGTCTTACGGGGCATAACTTAAAAATCTATACAATGAAAAAATTGATTATCGCTGCCATGCTGATTACAGGAATGGCATCATTTGCACAGGAAAAACCGACACAAGATCGCGCAAAAATGGAGCAATTGACTCCGGAACAACGGAATGAGCTTCATTTAAAAAAGCTGACGCTTGACCTTGACCTCAATGCTTCCCAACAAAAAGAAATGGGAAAAATCCTTGCCGAGCAAAACGCCAAAATGGAAACTGCCAAAGCAGAAAGGCTTGCGAAAAAAGATGCCGCTGTAAAACCGACAAAGGAAGAACGTTTTGCCAAACAAAGCCAGATGCTTGACGACCAGATTGCAATGAAAGCAAGGGTTAAAAAAATTCTTTCTGCAGAGCAATATGACAAATGGGAGAAAATGAAAAACGACAGGCATCATGAAATGAAAGGCCATATGGGCAAAAGAAAAGGGCCGAAAACAGAAGATAAATAAAAATAAATTTTGTGCTTTCGCAAAAATAAGTTAGTTTTGAGTGCTAATCTTATTCAAAAAACTATACACAAATGAAAAAATTAATTGCCGTATTAACATTATTCCTTGCTTTTACAATTGGCGCTAATGCTCAGGAAAGCAAAGTCGGTAACAGTAACGCAGAAGTTGCGAGGCAGGATGCCATCAAACTTAACGCGATTGTAGGCCTGACTGATACACAACAGGATAATTTCACATCGCTTTTCTTGATGAAATACAATACGCTCAGCAATCCAGACTTGAGCAATGACAGAAAAAAAGAGATGTCAAGAATTGTTGAAATGAAAATCAGGGCGTCATTGACTGCTGAACAACTTCAAAAGCTGGATGCTAAACCTACAGTGTTAGCAGAATTGACCGGAGCAAATACACTTACTCCCGAAAAGGCGAAAAAATAATTTCTTCTTATACAAAACGAAAGGCTTTCAAATTGAAAGCCTTTTTTTATTTAAAGTGTTTTTGAAACGGTATCAATCGCTCGGATTGTAAAATCCAGATCATCATAAGTCAACGCGTCGGTGATGAACCACGTTTCATAAGCAGAAGGCGCAATATAAATGCCTTCATTGAGCAATCCATGGAAGAACTTCCTGAAAGTGTCATTGTCTCCTTTTGCCGCACTTTTGAAATCCGTTACCGGATTGGCATCAAAATGCACCGAAATCATCGAACCAACCCTGTTTATGGTAAATACAATATGATTAGCCGTGAGTTTTTCCCTGATTCCTGCTTCTAAATAAGCTGCTTTTTCCTCGAGTCTTTTAAATATTCCGGCATCTTCATTTATGGCTTTAAGCATCGCCAATCCGGCCGCCATCGCCAAAGGATTTCCAGACAACGTTCCCGCTTGGTAAACCGGCCCGATTGGCGCCAGGAAATTCATGATTT
>DATHKH010000061.1:0-7348 GCA_035286325.1 Flavobacterium sp. | reverse complement strand
CTCGATGTTTGCACCTTATTGGCAGTAACAGTATCCGAAACGATTTCTGTTGGCGCCGGGACCGGATGTTTGACTTTCTTGTTTTTGTTGCAGTTGCAGAGCGAAAGCCCTAAGGCCAATGCTAAAATGATATGTTTCATCTGAAAAATATATTGGTTTGTCATGGATTCTTTTTTAATTTCCCTATTCTCAATAACAACGGAAAAACGACTTGCTTATTACTGTTTTCCCAAGATTCACGAAGCGATTCAGATATTAAATCTATTGGGTTGCGATTGTTCTTGTCCTTATAATGCTGTGTCGCCGACCAAGTGTTCAGGTAGCCCAGCAATTGCTCGAATGTCCATGTAAAGTGATTGCTGAATTTCTCGGGCTGAATCTCATCAAATGGAAAAGGAATCGTTTCGTATTCCTCGTCTATGTATTTTCGCTCCTTGTCCCAATATGGCCCAACAATATTGTGGTAAAAATGGGACAGGATTTTGTCGGAATCGGGATTGGTTGAAAAAAGTCCGTAACCCATAACAGCAAAAATACCTTCGGGTTTCAAGATCCTGTAAACCTCTTTATAAAATTTATCAAAATCAAACCAATGAACGGCTTGTGCCACAGTGATCAAATCAAACTGGCCGCCATCGAAACCCGTTTGCTCGGCCGCTTCCTTTTTGTAAATGATATTTTCGGCTTTCGCTGCATTATCCAGCTGTTTGTCACTGATATCAATCGCATACACCGTTTTGAAATGTTTTGACAAGGCAAATGCTACCTGGCCATTACCAGTCGCTACGTCAAGTGCGAAATGTCTTACATCAACAAAATCAAGGAGATAGCCAACCATTTCCGGTGGATAATGTGGTCGGAATTTGGAATAATCCAAGGCCTGTATTGAGAAATTGTCTTTCAATGGGTAAAAAAAATTATATGCCTTTCAAAATTACGAAAACGTTTGTATGAAAAAATTAAAAATTTTTATCGACGAAATGCAAATATTCCCGACGAACTTTCGTTATATTCGCAACCATAATCTATTATAAATGAATTGTAAATCCCTACTTACACTTTGTGCGGCTTTTTTTGCAATGAATGCTTTGTCCCAAAACAAAGTATTTTCGTTTAGCGAAATCCAATCCAGGAACAACAAGCAGCAATGGGATAAATGCCAAAGCATTACTGAAAGGAAAGTTCATTTTTCTGCTGAAAAGATTGATATCGTACTCGATAAAAATTATGAGTTGAAAATTCTTACGACTACATTTCTGCCAGACAAAGGTGCCATTTACCTGTGTTGTGACGAAAAACAGAACAAAGTGACCGTCATGCTCATCAATGATGACAAAATGTATCTTTACAATGATACCAAGCGTTTCCTGATTAATTTCAACCATCCTATCGCCATGCATTCTGAAAACAATGCATTTGCCGACGTAGATTAAATTCCACGCATTTCTCCTTATTATAATTTCGGCCATTATATAGTTCCGAAAATGGGTTTATATTTGTAAAAACTTTTCAGATGAACCATTTACGCGATACTATAGAAAAAGCATGGGAAGACCGTGCGCTGCTTGCCCAACCTGAAACCATTACGGCCATTAGAAAAGTCATTGATTTACTCGACGAAGGTATTTTGCGCGTCGCCGAGCCAACACTTGACGGTTGGCAAATTAACGAATGGGTCAAAAAAGGCGTAGTCATGTATTTCCCCATCCAGAAAATGGAGACTTTCGAGGTCGGCATTTTCGAATACCACGATAAAATTCCGTTGAAGCGCGGTTATGCAGCCAAAGGAATCCGCGTTGTCCCGCATGCCGTCGCACGTCATGGCGCTTTTATTTCAAAAGGTGTCATTCTGATGCCCAGTTATGTGAATATCGGCGCTTATGTCGACGAAGGCACTATGGTCGATACCTGGGCAACAGTCGGAAGCTGCGCGCAAATTGGAAAAAATGTGCATTTGAGCGGAGGTGTTGGCATTGGCGGCGTACTCGAACCTTTACAAGCTGCACCTGTCATTATTGAAGATGGCGCTTTCATCGGATCGAGATGTATTGTCGTGGAAGGCGTTCGCGTCGAAACCGAGGCTGTTCTTGGCGCCAATGTGTGTTTGACCGCTTCGACGAAAATCATTGACGTTACTGGTGATGCGCCAATTGAAATGAAAGGTGTCGTTCCGGCGCGTTCCGTCGTGATTCCCGGAAGTTATACCAAACAATTCCCTGCAGGTGAATTCCAGGTGCCGTGTGCCTTGATTATCGGCAAACGCAAACCTTCAACCGATTTAAAAACTTCACTGAACGATGCGCTCAGGGAATATGACGTAGCGGTTTAATTGATAATGATATCCGTTTAAATAAACTTCATATGAACCAAATCATCCATTTTCGATTTTTCATTTTCCATTGAAAAAAGTATTGGTCATACAGCAAAAAATGATTGGCGATGTTTTGGCCAGCACCGTAATTTGCCAGGCAATCAAGTCTGAGATTCCGGACTGCGAAGTGCATTATATGATTCATCCGAATACGCTGGCTGTCGTTGAAAACAACCCATTTATTGATCGGATCATCATTTTAGACCCAAAGAAAACCAAAGGCTTTTCGGCATTGGTCGCCTTTGGAAAGGAACTGAAAAAAAATAAATATGATGCCGTGGTCGACGCTTATGGGAAATGGGAAAGCATTTTGCCCGCCTATTTCTCAGGAGCCAAAATCCGCATCGGGAACAAAAAATGGTACACCAGTTTGCTTTATACCAAAACGGTTGTTCCGAAAAAAAACATCGCCGGTTCCGCCATTTTCCATCGTTTGCAATTGGCGGAAGCCTTGACTGGAAAGATGGCCTCAATTGATTTTCCAAAGATTTACCTCAGCGAAAGCGAAATCACATCGGCAAAAAACAAGATTTCTGAAGGGCTGGATACCAATGTACCAATCATCATGATCAGTGTTTTGGGCAGTGGCGAAGGCAAAAGTTTGCTTCCAAACCAAATGGCAGAAACGCTGGACATCATTGCACAATCCGGAAGTATACAATTGCTTTTCAATTTTATGCCCAACCAGGAAAATGAGGCGAAAGCGATTTTTGATTTGTGCAAAAAGGAAACACAGGATAAAATCATGTTTGACTTTTACACCAAAAGCCTGCGAGAATTTCTCGCTGTGTTGTCGCAATGCGATGCATTAATCGGCAATGAAGGCGGCGCGGTGAATATGGCAAAAGCGTTAAATATCCCGACATTCACGATTTTTTCCCCGTGGATCAACAAATCTTCCTGGAACATGCTCAATGATGATGAAAGGCACATTGCCGTTCACCTGCAGGATTATTTTCCCGAAATTTACGGAAACGAACATGCGAAGAAATTCAAGAACCAGGCAAATGAATTGTATAAAAAATTGGCTCCCGAGTTGTTCAGAAGCCAATTGCAAAAATTCGTTACAAAAATTATTTCGTAAATTTTTCGAGATACCAGTCCACTTGTTCTTCCAGACCTTGTCTCAAAGTTACTTTCGGGCTATAATCCAATAATTTCCTGGCTTTCCCTATAATCGCAGCCGTTTTCAATTGGTCGCCTTTTCTCGGCGGCTTGTGGTCGATGATCAATTTCTTATCCATGATTTCCTGGACAAAGTCGATGCCTTCCTGGGTTGTATTGACCAAATCGGTTCCAAGGTTGATGATTTCACCATTGACATTATTCTCACGCCCAATAATCGACGACAAACCATCGACGATATCGCCGACATAAGTAAAGCTTCTCTCGTGGTAAATGCTGCCTTCAAACAAAGGAAACGGCCTGTCATAATATAAATTCTCGATGAGTTTCGTATACAATTTTTCCGGTCTTTCTCTTGGCCCATAAACGGAATACAAGCGAATGGAACAAGCGTTGATCTTGTTTTCCCTTTGCATGCCCAAAACCAATTGCTCCGCAGCCCATTTCGTGATTCCATAAAAGGAAACAGGTTTTGGCGGCACTTCCTCACCAATAGTAGCTTCTTTTCCGTAGACTGAGGATGTCGCAATATTGACAAACATTTTCAGGCCCGGGTTGTATTTCATGACCGCTTCGAGCAGGTTTTGCGTCGCGTAAATGTTGTTCGTCACATATTCTTCGAGCGAAGTATCCGATGAAATTCCGGGTTGCGCAGCCAAATGATAAATGTAATCGTATGGCCTTGAAAAGACGGATGCCAAATCTGAGTTCAGTTCATTCCGTAAAATCGAAATGCCACTTTGGGCCAAATCCGATGCGTTCATCTCTTTCAGCTTTGGGTCGTAATAATCGTTGAAATTATCAAGCCCAGTCACGTCATGGCCTTGCGACGCGAGTTTTTCGCAAAGGTGTGAACCGATAAATCCGGCAGCACCGGTGACTAATACTCTCATGATGCTTTTTTGATTCCGTATGGTGTCCACACAATTTTCTTTTCCTTTACTTCTTTCCTGATGGCAAGGTTTGCCGCCAGTGATTCCGGTGTTTTATAACCACGGCTGTGATCGAGATGCAGGCAAATCGCTTTGTGGCGGATTTGTTTTCCCATTACCCCGAAATTTTCGAGCCTTTCCCCTATTTCCCTGTCCGGTCCGCCATATTTCATGCGTTCGTCATAGCCGTTTATTGCAATTAAATCTTTCCTAAATGCGGAAGAATTACAGTTATTGAACGATGGAGTTGTCGGTGTTATAATGTCGAGCACGGTTCCTAAAACCGGGCCGCTTGTCAGTTTTAATGTCTGTGAAAAACCTAATTTACCAATACTTTTGAGCCATTTCACGTCGAAACAGCGTTGTGCGAGAATATCTTCTTTGGTAATCGCCTTGCTGGTTTTCATCGGCAGTTTGCAATAACCGCCGGACAGGAATTTTCCTTTTTCGGCAAATTTCGCATGCACTTCGACAAAGTCTTCCCTTGGAATACAATCGCCGTCGGTCATGATGATGTATTCGTTTGCCGCTTCCGTAATTGCGACGTTCAGGATTTCCTGGCGTCGGTAACCCAAATCCTCGTGCCATAAATGGCGCACCGGGATCGGGTAATTCGCCGCATAACGATCGATCAATTCTTTTGTTGAAGGCCTTGAACCGTCATCGGCGACGATCAGCTCAAAATCTTTGTAGGTCTGGTTGCTGTAGCCAATGAGCACTTTCTCGAGCCATTCCTCAGCGTTATAGGTACTGACAACTACGGTTATTTTCATGTTTTTTATGCTTTCTGTCCCGATGTTTATCGAAACCAAATGTAATGAATTATACTAAATATCAAACGGCAACTTTCTCACTTTCAGCGACAACCGCATTCTGGAACAAGACGTTGATGCCGTTTTTCACAGCGGTTATATGGTGCTTTTTGTTGTATTGCCTGATACTTAAATTTTTGATTTTGCTTTCCTCATTTGCATAGCCGCGCTCGTGTTCGAGATGCACGCAAATGGCGCTGTAGCGGATTTGTTTCGACTTGATCCCGAAATTATTCAGCCGTTCGCCAAATTCACGGTCTTCGCCGCCATATTGCATATCCTGGTTGAAACCGTTGACAGCAACAATATCCTTTTTCCAACCCGATGCATTGTGCCCATTCCATGACGGTTTTGTGGTCGTGATGAAATTGAGGAAATTCGCCCAGAAACCCGAAACGATAAACTTCGAATTCTTGAAACTGTTCTTTAGTCCTTTGCCTTTCAGCCAATCGATATTGAAACAATTCTGGCTTAAAACATCTTCTTTGGATATGGTTTTGGATATGTCCATCGGCAGTTTAAAATAACCGCCTGACAGGAAATGCCCTTTTTCCCTTAACTGCAAATGCTTGGCTACGAAATCTTTCCTTGGAATACAATCGCCGTCGGTGAAAATCAGGTAATCGGTATTGGAAGCGACGATTGCCTTGTTCAAAATCTGCGTTTTTTGGAAGCCGTTGTCTTCATGCCAGACATGGATAATCGGGATTTGGATTTGCTTGCCCAATGCCTCGATCAGTTCGGCGGTTTTTGGCAGTGAACCGTCATCGGCAATAATGATTTCAAAGTCCTTTTCGGTCTGGACACTAAAACCCCAAAGGACTTTTTCGAGCCATTCCTCAGCATTGTAAGTGCTCATTATTATCGATGCTTTCATATTTACAAACATAAGCAAAATAACAGCGGGTTATTTCTTCCAGAATTTAAATTTCTTCTTCATTCTCCTACGGCGGTTGAAATTATCCTGGAACTTATTGGCTTCCTTTTGCAAAAGCTTCAACACTTCGTCGTACTTTCTTCCCGATAATTTCGCATATTCGTCGCTCATGATCATCAGCACATCTTCCATGTTTGTGAGTTTTGCCAGATTGCTCATGCGTTTGCCGAAAGGTATCGACTGATGGAAATTCATCCTGTTCAAATCAACCAAAAAGAAATCATATTTGTTGCCATTCACTTTCTTTATCAGCGTATTGCCCGAAGTATTGTCGATGAACTCAATACCCTTTTCATGCAGGTTGAATTGGAATTGAATAAACTGGCGCAGGATTTCCTCTCGGTTTGGATAATTGGGATTCGTCGTCAATTCGCGGTACATCAAATCGGCATTCAGTTGTTCGCTGATATAATAGCTGTCTTTGAGTCCGCCAACATTAAAATTCTCGAAATACGCGATCGGCTGTGGCGTTCCGATGTCATTTTCCAGTAATTTATTGGCATATTCAAATGACCTTCTGGCTTTTGATTTTCTGAAATATTTGTAAATGATGCTGTTTAAAAAGGATGGCACTTTAAACGACTTGATGTTGACTTTTTTCCCATCAAGGTCAAAAATCTTGATGCTGTTGCGGACCGCTTCGCCGAGCATTTCGCCTTCAGTTGCAAAATTGCCAACAAGTGCGGCAATCTTTTCCGTCAGTTGGGCGAATTGCGGATGGATTTTAAAGTTCATCAATTTCAGATTTGGATGCAAAAGTAACCTTTTTAAAATATTTGATTTAAATTTACCAAAAACTATTGGCATAATGATGTTCCAGCATTACCTGATTA
This sequence comes from Flavobacterium sp., assembly GCA_035286325.1. GTDB lineage: Bacteria > Bacteroidota > Bacteroidia > Flavobacteriales > Flavobacteriaceae > Flavobacterium. The sequence continues at coordinate 338 of DATHKH010000061.1, read as the reverse complement.
CGAGATTCAACCTTCGCAACCCGAAATGGGATGTCACCAAAAACAATGAAACGCTTCTGACCGACGAATGGATGGAACACCGCATGGGATTGTTCGGGAATTTTTGCTTTCCTTCTGTTGCGGCGCAAACCAACAAGGATTTCACGTGGCTGATTTATTTCGACAATACGACGCCTGAGCGTTTTAAGCAGCAAATTGCGAAAATGACAGGAGGCCAGACCAACATCCGCACGTTTTTTATTGACGGAATGCCCGCTTTTTATCCTGAAATCCAAAAGCTGATTGAAAGTGAAACCAAAGACAAACCCTATTTAATTACATCGCGCATCGACAACGAC
>DATHKH010000060.1:0-4352 GCA_035286325.1 Flavobacterium sp. | reverse complement strand
GAGTCCCAAAATGCGACCGCTTTCAATTGCGTATCGGTCATGCCGCTTAAGCTTCAGCCTGACGCCATTCGACATATAAGCGGCATACGAAGTCATATTGACACGGTCAATCCCATTGGTACAATTCCCCGCCGGATCTTTTACCGCAAGGGCAAACTCGATTCCGGTGTCAACGCCGGTTCCATCGCCAAAAGTTCCGGAAATTTTGCGGTATTCGTCATTAATGGATTTTATCTTGGCATAAATGGCTTCGTCGGAAATATTTGTGCCGTTCCCAACCGCTTCGCCTTTATGCATGACATGAACCACAACAGGAATAATATAAGTAGCAGCCGATGCAGCAGAACGGTTGGCATCGTTGTTTAAATGGGCTTCAAAAGCATCCATTTTGGCTTGGTAAACCGGATTCTGCAACAGTTGCCTTGCCATTGCATCGCTTCCGCAGATTTCTGAAAATGGCGCTTGCATCTGGACTTGTGCGACGAGGTTGAAAAAAGAAAGCAAAACCAATAATGAGAGTAAAGTTTTTTTCATGTCGGAAAATTTGTCATCCAAATATAGAAGTTTAATTTTCAATAAATTAGAAAGGCATAAGAATTCAACTTATGCCTTTCTAATTTTTCAAAACCAACAAGAAAATCAAAAAATCAACCGCATTTCCGTCCCTTTTTGCTCTTCACTTTCTATGACCAGTTTACAGTTGATTTTTTCGGCCAGGTTGACGACCAATTGCAATCCCAGGCCTGTTCCGTGTTCGTCGTTAGTGCCTTTCCTCGAAGAATAATTATGGTTTAAAATTGCATTGACCATTTTTTTGGACATGCCAATCCCATTGTCTTTTATCACCAGTTCGTTGCCGTGAGGCTTTATGACAATCGTCCCATTTTGGGGTGTAAACTTAATCGCGTTCGACAATAAATTCCTAATGATTACGGTCAGTATTTCCAAATCGGTGTGTATCATTGTCATGTTTGTCTTATCGATGATGACAGTAATATTCTTGCTTTCACAGGCTGGTTTGTAAATGGCCAAAATATTGGCGACAAGCGCCTCAAAATCAATATCAACAGGAGTCAGTTCGATTGCGTTAAAATTCAATTTTGCCCAGTTCAGTGTGTTCTCCAACAATTCCAATACCTGTGAAGATTGCCCATTAACCATATGGATCAGTTCCTTAAATTCGTTGTTGGAAATTTCCGTATTGACAGCCATCGAAGATATTGTCATCAGATTGGCTATCGGGCTGCGCAAATCATGTCCTAAAATAGACAACATCCTGTCGTTATTGCTATTGATGTTTTTGAGTTCATCCTGCAAAGTGATTTCTTTATCCAGGTCGACAAAGGCAACAATGTGAATCGTATTGATTACCGTCGCTTTCACTTCATACCAGCGTTTGCCGCCATTTTTACAGGTGACCTGGGATTTCATTTTTACAAAAACCTTTCCTGCTTTGCGGGAATTTATTTCTTCCTGGTCCCAATTTTCAATGACTTTAGCCCGGTAAATATGATCCGGATATGCATGCTCATACCAGGTTTCGATGGTTGGGATTTCATCGAGCGTATAACTGATTTCTTCCTTGAACTTTTCGTTCAGGTAGGTATTCTGGTGCTTTCCGTCAAAAACTTCGGCTATGATAAATGGGTAAGGCAGGAAATCGGCAACTTTTTGCAAATCGCCTCTCGAGATATTCAAATCATCATTTTCCATCGCAATCAATTAAATCATTTTACAATATACCGCTTTCATATGACACTGCCTATTTTTCAATTTCGCGCAAATGTTCCATTTTCTTATGCGCCAAAAACCCGGCAATGTCCTCAAAATGTTCCTTGACGCGTTTGTTCCCGAATTCGAAAACCTTGGTTGCCAATCCATCAAGGAAATCCCTGTCGTGCGAAACCAAAATTAAAGTACCGTCAAAATCGCGCAATGCATCCTTGATGATGTCCTTGGTTTTCATATCGAGGTGATTCGAAGGTTCATCGAGAATCAATAAGTTCACGGGCTCGAGCAACAATTTGATCATCGCCAATCGGGTTTTTTCACCGCCCGAAAGGACTTTGACTCTCTTCGTGACATCATCGCCATGAAACATAAAAGCGCCTAATAAATCTTTGATTTTCGTACGGATTTCACCCACGGCAATGTCATCAATAGTTTCGAATATCGTGGCATTTTCGTCTAAAAGCGATGCCTGATTTTGGGCAAAATAACCAATTTGTGCATTGTGTCCGATTTCCACAGCGCCGCCATTGATTTCGATTTCTTTCATAATGGCCTTGATCATGGTCGATTTCCCTTCGCCGTTTTTCCCGACAAAGGCGACTTTATCGCCGCGTTCAATGACAATATTCGCATCCTTAAAAATCAAATGATCACCGTATGATTTTTCCAGATCCTTTACAACGACAGGATATTGCCCCGAACGGACTGCCGGCGGGAATTTCAGTTTTAATGCCGATGTGTCGATTTCATCAATCTCAACAGGGACGATTTTTTCGAGCATTTTTACGCGCGATTGCACCGACAATGTTTTTGAGAATGTGCCTTTAAAACGGTCAATAAATTCCTGGTTTTCCGCGATCATTTTTTGCTGCTCGTCGTAGGCTTTCTGCTGGTGGATTCTTCGGTCTTTTCTCAATTCCAGATAATGCGAATATTTCGCTTTATAGTCATAAATCCTGCCCATGGTAACTTCAATAGTGCGGTTTGTAATATTGTCGACAAACGCGCGGTCATGCGAAATCACGACTACAGCTTTCGCCGAATTAATCAGGAAATCCTCCAGCCATTGGATGCTTTCAATGTCCATGTGATTTGTTGGCTCATCCAACAAAATCAAATCCGGTTTCAGCAACAGGATTTTCGCGAGTTCGATGCGCATTCTCCAACCGCCGGAAAATTCCGATGTCGGGCGTGTGAAATCTTCACGGACAAATCCCAGACCAATCAATATTTTTTCGACTTCCGCTTCATAATTGATTTCTTCAATCGCATAGAATTTCTCGCTCAGGTCGGAAACCCTTTCAATGAGTTTCATATAATCGTCACTTTCGTAATCGGTGCGGACGGTCAGTTGTTCATTCAAATCGTCAATTTCTTTTTTCATCGTAAAGATTTCGGCGAATGCTTTCGAAGTTTCCTCAAATACGGTCGCATTGTCTTTGGTCAGCAAATGCTGCGGCAAATAAGCAATTACGGCATCTTTCGGCGCAGAAATGTTTCCCGTCGAAGGTTTGCTTTGGCCCGCAATAATTTTGAGAAGTGTCGATTTTCCCGCGCCATTCTTACCCATAAGGGCAATTTTGTCATTCTCATTGATGGCGAACGAAACGTCGCTGAAAAGTGTTGTTCCGCCAAACTGGACGGAGATATCGTTAACTGTAATCATGTTTGTGGATTAATCGCTTTTAAAAGCGGCAAAGATAAGTCGGATTATTGGATTTTTGGGTTGGGATTTTCCAATTCATACCAGCCGCACAAATCGCCTTCATCGATGAAATTATTGGTGAATTTAAAGCCGCACTTTTCAAGAATTTTCTGTGATGCGATGTTATTGACGTCGACATAAGCGCTGATTTTCCCGAGTTTCATTTCGTTAAACCCGAAATCGATAAAGGCTTTCGCTGATTCGGTGCCATATCCTTTTCCCCAATGTCTTTGGATAAAACGATAACCCAAATCGTAATTGTCGTCGCGGTCGTTCAGCCTTTTGATGAATTTCAATCCCGCCCAACCGATGAATTCTCCGGTGTCCTTCAGAATTGCTGCCCAGCGACCGATGCCGTTGTCAAGATATTGCTGCCTGATATTCTCTATTACATTCCTGGATTCTTCAATTGATATGAAGGATTTAAAGCCCAAATATTTGCAGACTTCGGGGTCGGAATCGAGCTCAAACATTGCAGCAGCATGCGACGGAAGCAATTCCCGGAATAGCAAACGTTCGCTTTCAAAGGCCGTTTTCATATTAAATACTCATGCGGAATTCTTCCAAAACAGGATATACTTTGCCATATTGCGATTCGTCGATGAACAATTCCACCGCCAAATCAGCGTTGCCAAATCCGCCCATTCGCGCCGACTGGATATTATCTTTGACCATGACATCAATGCCGACAGCTTCTATTTTCGCTTTCAGGTTGGTGGCCAAAATTTCACTTCCCGAAAATATTTTCATCATTCCCATAATAATCGTGTTTTAATTAATTTCTTCTTCTTCATTGTTTTCCATGTCGAAGAAATAGGGTTCTATCATAAATTTCTCTGCAAAAATATCGACTTTCTCTGTCAGCACATCCGAGAAAATGATGCGCTGCGTTTTGGCAATGCTGTTGGAAATACGC
>DATHKH010000059.1:0-14397 GCA_035286325.1 Flavobacterium sp. | reverse complement strand
TTATTCAATACATGAATCAATGGCAAAGTCATTTTTTGTTCTTTAATGTCGATTCCGGTCGGTTTGCCAATGGCTTCGTCAGTGTAATCAAACAAATCGTCCTTAATCTGGAACGCCATGCCGATGAGCTCACCGAACTTTCGCATATTCTCGACCTGCGCTTCATCTTCAATCACCGATTTCGCGCCCAAAGCACAACACGCTGCAATCAATGTGGCCGTTTTCTTCCGGATGATTTCATAATAAACGTCTTCCGTAATGTCAAGACGTCGCGCCTTTTCAATCTGCAACAGTTCGCCTTCACTCATTTCCCGAACGGCGACCGAAATAATCCGAAGCAAATCAAAATCGCCATGATCAATCGAAAGTAGCAATCCTTTCGACAATAAATAATCGCCGACCAAAACCGCAATCTTGTTCTTCCAAAGCGCATTAATCGAGAAAAATCCGCGCCTGCGATTGCTGTCATCCACAACATCATCATGCACCAAAGTCGCCGTATGAATCAGTTCAATGACACAAGCGCCGCGATAAGTCCGTTCATTGACATTTCCCGCCGATACCATTTTGGCCGTCAAAAACACAAACATCGGACGCATCTGCTTGCCTTTCCGATTGACAATATAATAGGTAATCCTGTTGAGCAGCGCGACTTTTGAAGTCATCGATTCATAGAACTTTTTCTCGAAAAGTTCCATTTCCTGCTGGATCGGCTGTTTTATTTGTGAAGTGATGTTCATTGGATTTCCAAAGATAATATTTTGGGCGTGCCGGCGGAAAAAAATATTTGCTAAACGGGAAGTCTTGAGGCCGCCGTCAGGCTGTACGTTACAATCTTTTTTTGTAAAAAAGGATTTCCACTTCCATCCTTCACGCGACTCACCGTTTATCCTTCTTTATTCGCCAACTGTCCGCAAGCCGCATCAATGTCTTTTCCACGGCTGCGACGGACTTTCACTATGATATCGTTCGCTTCCAAAGCGCGGATATATGCATTTATAGATTCCTCCGAAGCCTGTTGGAATTCGCCGTCATCAATCGGGTTGTATTCAATTAAGTTGACTTTGCATGGCACATATTTGCAGAATTTGACCAATGCGTCAATCGAGGCTTTATTGTCGTTGATATTTTCCCAAACAACATATTCGTAAGTGATTTTGCTTTTCGTTTTCGCGTACCAATATTCGAGCGATTCACGCAAATCAGCCAATGGGAAATTCTTGCTGAACGGCATAATTTCGGAACGGATGTCGTCAATCGCAGAATGCAAGGAAACCGCGAGTTTGAATTTGACTTCATCATCAGCCAACTTCTTGATCATTTTCGGGACGCCAGATGTCGACACCGTAATGCGTTTCGGCGACATGCCCAAACCTTCAGGCGACGTAATCATTTCAATCGCTTTCAAGACATTGTTGTAGTTCATCAGCGGTTCGCCCATGCCCATAAAAACAATATTCGACAGCGGACGGTTGTGGTATAATTTGCTTTCGTTGTCAATTGCCAAAACCTGGTCGTAGATTTCGTCGGGATTTAAATTCCGCATTCTTTTCAATCTTGCTGTCGCACAAAAATTGCAGTCCAAACTGCAGCCAACCTGGCTCGAAACACAAGCGGTTGTTCTCGTATTCGTCGGAATCAAAACCGATTCAACGACCAAGCCATCATGCAAACGCACGGCATTTTTAACCGTTCCGTCTGAACTGCGCTGCATCTGGTCGACCTTGATGTGGTTGATGACAAAGTTTTCCTCGAGCATCAGCCGTGTCGATTTGGCGACATTCGTCATGTCTTCAAACGAGTGTGCGCCTTTGCTCCAAAGCCATTCATACACCTGGTTCCCGCGGAAAGCCTGGTCGCCATTGGCAATGAAAAAATCACGCAATTGCTCTTTTGATAATGCCCGTATGTCTTTTTTGGAAATTTCCATGGTGCAAATTTAACTGTTATTTGTTGATTTATTTCATCCGTTCGCATAAATGCTCGTGTGCCATTTGATATTTTGATAACTTTGGGAAAAATTTAAAAATGCATTTCATTTCCACCGAATTAGACGATTACGTTACCGCACATTCCGAAAATGAACCGGAATTGCTCGCGCAGCTCAATCGCGAAACACATCTCAAAGTACTGCTTCCGAGAATGCTCAGCGGGCATTTCCAAGGCCGCGTATTGAGTCTGCTTTCCAAACTGATCCGTCCGGTAAATATTCTTGAAATCGGGACATATACCGGTTATGCGACACTATGCCTTTGCGAAGGCATGGCTGAGAACGGGACAATCCAAACGATTGATATTAAGGAAGAACTCATTGATTTCCAAAGAAAATATTTCGACAAATCACCATGGGGAAAACAGATTGTGCAGCATTTGGGAAGCGCTATTGATGTGATTCCAACCTTAAACATGACATTTGACCTGGTTTTCATCGACGCCGACAAAGAAAATTACATCCAATACTATGAAATGATTGTCCCGAAAATGAATAAAGGCGGCATCATTCTATCCGATAATGTCTTGTGGAGCGGAAAAGTCGTGGAAACGCCGACACCAACTGATAAAACGACTCAAATTCTTTTGGAATACAATGCGCTGCTTAAAAATGATCCGCGCGTAGAAACGGTTTTATTGCCGATTCGCGACGGGCTAAGTGTTAGTCGGGTGATCTAGATTTTCCTTCTGCTTCGGAAAGAACCTGTTTCGCACAAATCGGTAGGCTTCATGCATCAATGTGCCCATTAATATGCCCCAGCAATAGCCACAAATGATGTCGAGTGGATAATGCAATCCCAAATATATTCTGCTGTAAGCAAAAATCAATGGCCAAAGAAAAATGAAACCCATGTATTTCAGGTAGCGTTTCATGACCAAAAACAGGAAGACGGCAACTGCCATGGAATTGGCCGCATGGCCGGAAAAAAAGCTGAAGGAATTCCGCGATTGCACAATACGCATGATGTGCGCCAGTTCGGGATTATTGCCCGGACGGATTCTATGGAAATAATTTTTGACAAGATTGGTAGTTTGGTCGGTTACGGTCAACAAAGCCGCAATCGTAACCAGAATTAAAATGGCATGGCGCCAGCCGAGGTGTTTGAAAACAAGATAGCCAATAATCAAAAAAACAGGAATCCAGCTGATTTGTTTGGTAATCAACAGCCAAAATCCGTCAAAGGTTTCAGAACCCAATCCGTTGAGAAATACAAAAAGATCCTGGTCGAGTTTTAGTATTTTTTCAATCATTTAGACCTGTCTTTTTACTTGTCCGTCGGGCGTTTCTACAGGTTCAATGACTGGCGGCGTTTCCGGAACGACGACATCTTGGGGAATTTCGTCCGGCATTTTAGCTTTGACTATTTCTTCTTCATTCATTTTCGCAAAATTTTCCCTGATCTGGTCCAGTTCCGATTTGATGCCTGATTGTTCGCTTGAATCATTGACCATTTTTGTAAATCCTTCTTTTGCCTTATTGATTTCATCAGCAATGCTTCCGAGGCCATTCGCCTCCGCGCCTTTGGCGATTTCACTTTTGATGTCGTTTGTGGCATTTTTGAGTTGTGCCATTCCTTTTCCCAATGCGCGGGCAAGTTCCGGAATCTTATCAGACCCGAAAAACATCAGACAAACCAAAACGATGACAATGAATTCTCCTCCGCCTATACCAAACATAATATTCCGTAATTAATTATAAGGCCGTAAAGTTACAAAGTTGCCCAGCTTGTGAAACCTTAATTAACAAATAATTTAAAAGTGTCAGTCAAACTTGGATTTGGTTTCGGTTTTTGGCCAGGTATTGTTGCTCGCGTCGATATCCGCAGTTTCCTGTTTGGGATCGACTACGATTTTCGAAAGTGCTTTTTGGGTCGCAAAAGTACGCGTGACTTCGGCATCGTTCATCCTCCAGATCTGGGCCGGGAATGTCTGCATTTCCGTCGTTCCGTCCTGATAAGTCAACTCTACGATAATCGGCATCACCAAACCGCCGGGTTTGTTGAAAGTCACCTGGTAGAAATATTTCGGGTTGTTCAATTTGCTTTGCTCTTCCGACGTAAATGTCGCTTTGACATACTCGTCAAGTGGTTTGATGTCCTTAATGTCAAGCGGTTTGTTCATTCCGGGTTTGAAATCTTCGCTACCATCGGCAATCATATAGACCAATTCGCCTTTGGCATTCATTCGGTTCATTCTATATGAAACTGGTTTTTTTACGTTTTTCGGCGCTTCGGTGCTGACAAAATATTGCTTCACTTCCTTAATTCCGATGTCATTGAAATCCGTCGTATAAAACCAGCCGCGCCAGAACCAATCCAAATCAACGCCTGATGCATCTTCCATTGTCCTGAAGAAATCATCTGGTGTCGGGTGCTTAAATTTCCAACGATTGGCATACATTTTAAATGAATAATCAAACAATTCATGTCCCATAATGGTTTCGCGCAGGATATTCAGCGCAGCCGCCGGTTTGCCATAAGCATTGTTTCCAAATTGTGTGATACTTTCAGAATTGGTCATAATCGGCTCAATATATTTCTGGTCGCCGCTCATGTAAGGTACAATCAGTTTTGCCGGACCGCGATCGACGGGAAAAGTCGGTTCCCATGCAATTTCAGCCAAATATTCCATAAACGTATTCAATCCTTCGTCCATCCAGGTCCATTGGCGCTCATCTGAATTGACGATCATCGGAAAGAAATTATGCCCGACTTCATGGATAATCACGCCCAACATGCCGTATTTGATCCGGTCGGTATATTTCCCGTTTTCATCCGGACGGCCGTAATTCCAGCAAATCATTGGGTATTCCATGCCTTGGTCCTGCGCGTTGATTGATACGGCTTTTGGATAAGGAAAATCAAAAGTATGGCTTGAATAGCTTTTCAGCGTATGTGCGACAGCCCTTGTCGAATATTCCTGCCATAATGGATTTCCTTCTTTAGGATATAATGAAATCGCCATGACATCTTTGCCGCCAAGCTTGACTGCCATCGCATCATAAATGAATTTCCGCGAGGTCGAAATTCCAAAATCGCGGACATTCTCGGCCTTGAATTTCCATGTTTTTTTCTTGTCTGAAAAACTTTTTTCGGCAGCTTCCGCTTCAGCTTGGGTAACTACCACAACCGGTTTGTCATAACTTTTCTCTGCCAATGCATAGCGCTTCAATTGCTCTGGCGTAAATACTTCACTCCTGTTCAATAAATTTCCGGTCGCCTCAAGGACATGGTCAGCCGGAACCGTAATATTGACTTCAAAATCCCCAAAAGGCAACGCAAATTCACCGCTGCCCCAAAACTGCATGTTTTGCCAGCCTTCGACATCGTTATAAACCGCCATTCTTGGATAAAACTGCGCGATGACATACAGCCTGTTTTTGTCTTTTGGAAAATATTCATATCCCGAACGGCCGCCATCAATCATATAATCGTTAATGTTGTACCACCATTTTATCGAAAAGGAAATTTTCTCACCATGCGCCAACGGTTTTGGCAAATCGATGCGCATCATGGTTTCGTTGATCGTATATGGCAGCGGTTTGCCTGTGGCGTCGTTGACATATTCGATTTTGAATCCGCCGTCAAATTTTTCTTCGAGATATTTTCTTGAAAAACCAGCAGCTCCGATGGCAGGATCGGCGGTCGTATTTTCTACCAATGGTGATTTTGAGGTTTTCGCACTTTCATTCTGGTCGAGTTGCAGCCATAAAAACTCCAATGATTCTTTGGCGTTGTTATGATACGTAATGGTTTCCGTGCCGGATAACCTGGCATTTTTATCGTCGAGTTCGACATTCATTTTGTAATCTGCCTGCTGCTGGTAATATTCCGGTCCCGGCGCACCAGACGCAGTGCGGTACATATTTGGCGTGGCCAGCAAATCGTACATCTGCCTGAATTTATTGAGATCCGGGTGTCCGGATCCTTTCGTTGTTGGCGGTTGCGGCGTAATTGGCGTTATGCCCTGTGCAAAGGAAACGGTAGATGCAAACAATGCAAAAATAAAAGTGATTTTTTTCATAGTCATTTAATAAACTGGCGATGGGAATTTTAAAGCACCCGACGGCTCGTCAGTAGTCAGTAGTAAACTGTTTTTCTTTCCGTAAATTGTAGTTTGTATGATGTTTTGCTGTTCTGTTACAAAATCAAACAGGCATTTGTTGGTGATTCCAAGATAGGTGATTTTCGGGATGTCGGTAATGCGGAAGTAGCAGATCAGGACATTATTTTCCATTTCCTTGCTGCGGAACTCAAGCGTTTTGGGTTTGTTGTTGACGCTTATGACAAAATTATCCAAGATGTATTGCTGCATTTTCGCAACATCTTCAGACGTTTCGTCAGTGTCTCCAAGATGGAATTTCTTCTTGTATTTCTTTCCGAGTGCGTTGTTGATATCATCAATAAAAATACGGCTTGTGATCTGCAGCATCTTTTTTTCGGGCACATAATTGACCTGGTAAATCGATACATAAAATTTATGCATCCCAAATGAGGAAAGACTCAGCACAAACAACATCAGCAAACCCGCAAAAAATGCCTTTTTCATCTTCCAAAAATAATTATTTCTTTTCGGTTTTCAACAGGTCGTAAAATTCTACTGCCAATCTGTTGACATTAAAACGCATCAGGGTTTTGTTTTTCGCCTTGAGCGCTGCGACAAAATCAGCATCGCCAATCATATAATATTGAAAAGCGGGAATATAATCTTCAGGGATTTTGAGCGTTTCGATATAAAATTTGTCTTCATAAAGCGTCTGTACTTTGGCAAGCAGTCGCTCATTCATCTCGGTCAGCAGTTCTTTTTTGAGGGTTGATGTGCGGCCGGAAAGCCAGTTCACGAGAATATCAACAGGGCCGGAACGCGCCGTATACAATTTCCTTTCGGCAGGCGTATAATCCCTATGATCGGTGTGGTGCAGATTTAAATCATCCGCTTTCCAGGAATTTTTCACGACCACTTCATCAAGTGCGGTGATTTTTTCTCCTGCTCTCGGAACCATCGTAATGATGACCAGGTCTTTTTTCAAATCCGCTTCTTCGATCAATTGGCGTTTGTATTCAAATTTTTCGGATGCCAGCACCAATAGGTCGCCGGCTTTCGCCATGATGCTGAAACGGCCTATCTCATTGGTCACAGCCGATTTCTCACTGCTCATATTGACGACATTGATTCCCGCCGTTGATAATGTATCGGAAACGATTTTGCCATAGATGAGTTTTTCGTCACCGGCTTGCGAAAAAACAGCTGTCGACCATACGGACAAGACGAAAAGTAAAAATTTATTGGCCTTCACAAGCGATGGTATCTTTGAATTTTACGGCAAGTTCGCCCATTAGAAAAGTCGCCATGGTGTTGTTTTTGACTTTCACTGCTGCAACAAATCTTTCATTTTCGACAATGTAATACAGAAATCCCTTGACATATTCTGCGGGGATTTTGAGTTTTTCAATGAAAAATTTGTCTTCAAACATGTTGCTAATGTAAGCCATAACAGTCTCTTTTCGTTCGGCTTCGACTTCTTTCCTGAGCATTGCCGACCGGCCGGAAAGCATGTTCAATATCGGATCCAATGTTATTGTAGTATTCAGTCCTAATTGTGCGTCATAACCCGTTGCCGTCCTGAGTTTGCGTTCGGCCGGCGTATAGGTTTTTGGTTTTTTCTGGACGATTCCCAACGCAAAGGCATTCAGATTTTCATATCGGACAATTTTCACCTCATCCAATGCATGAACCATCGCTTCGACCTTGATGAAGAATAGTTCTTTTTCAAAATCTCCCTTCGCCAGCTTGATTATTTTGCCCTTAATCTGGATCGAAGACACCATCAGGCTGTCGCCTTCTTTTGCCATAATTGAAAAATAGCCGCCGTTTTCTGTCAAAGCCACTTTCTCGGTATTCATGTTCAGGATGTAAATGCCTTCAAGTTCCGAAGCATCCGACACGATTTTGCCGCGAAGTGTTTTGCGTGTGTCATCCTGCGCCCAGCTATTGGACACAAAAAACAGGATCATAAAAGCAACTAAATGTTTATTCATAGGGATTTGAATGCTGCTAATCGGTGTAAAAGTATCCTATTGTCCTCCAAATTAATTACTAAGGCCTTGATAAAATTATGTTAATAAACAAATGGGATGGCTTTTCAGCAAATGGGGAAAATCGTAAATTTGGAGTAAATTAATATCATGAAGAACCTTATTATTGCCAGTACTTCGACACTTCACGGAGGCGATTACCTCGAATACATTATGCCGGAACTTGAAATCCATTTTGCGGCATGCAAAACCATACTTTTCATTCCGTATGCAAGACCGGGCGGAATTTCACATGATGAATATACCGGGAAAGTCAAATCGGTTTTCGCCAAAATGAATAAGGACGTTGTTGGATTGCACGAGTTTGAATCGCCAATCGAAGCAATCGAACAGGCCGAAGGCATTTTCACGGGCGGCGGCAACACGTTTGTATTGGTGACGCAATTGTATAAAAATAAAGTCATGACCGTTTTGGCAGACGCGCTCAAAAAAGGCACACCATACTTAGGAAGCAGCGCCGGGAGCAATATCACCGGGCTGACGATGCAGACCACGAACGACATGCCGATTGTATATCCGCCGGATTTCAGGACGTTGGGCATGATTCCATTTAACCTGAATCCGCATTATCTCGACGCCGACTTGCAGTCGAAACACATGGGCGAAACGCGGGAAACACGGATTAAGGAGTTCCATGCGTTCAATTCGGTTCCGGTTTTGGGATTGCGCGAAGGCAGCTGGCTGGCTGTGAAAGGCGAGAAAATCATTTTGAAAGGAGCATTATCCGCGAGATTGTTTCGGGCAAATCAGGAAACTGTGGAATTGGAAAGCGGAAGCGATTTGTCGTGGATAAAGTAAGTTTTGGAAACGGTAGCCCGCGTTAAGGATTGAAGCAAGGTGCCGTGCACTGCGGAAAGCCTGACCCGCAGGGTAACGCCAAAAAAATAGCCACAGATTCACAGATTTTTCTAAGCTTACTTTGGAAATCTGTGAATCTGTGGCAAAAAAAAGCCTCAGAAAATTTCTAAGGCTTTAGAGCGGAAGACGAGGCTCGAACTCGCGACAACCAGCTTGGAAGGCTGGAGCTCTACCAACTGAGCTACTTCCGCATTTTTGTGAGTGCAAATATAAATAATAAGTTTCCTTGATTGCAAATTTTTTTCAAAAAATTCGCCTTTGCGGTTTTCAAAAATAATCCTGACGCCGTTAACCGTTTATTTTTAAATTGTTATATATTTAATTGTGATAATAATACCATGCGAACGATTAAGGAAATAACCGCTGCTGAGACTTATCCGGTGCGGCATCCGGTTTTAAGGGCCGGAAAACCCGTGGAAAGCTGCCGATTTGAAGGTGATGATAAGATTGGCACCAAACATTTTGGGGTTTTTGACGAAAATGAATTGGTTGGCGTCGCATCTTTATTTGAAAGCGCGAGCGATCTGTTTGATGTGGGCAACCAGTTCCAACTTCGCGGTATGGCGGTTTTGGAGCGCTGTCAGAAAAAAGGTTTTGGTGTGGATTTGGTAAAACACGCCGAAGCTTACGCCAGAGACAATGGCGGAAAAATCATCTGGTTTAATGCGCGGATAATTGCAGTTCCGTTTTATGAAAAACTGGGCTACCGGATTCTGGGCGAACCGTTTGACATAGCCGATGTCGGGGAACATTATGTCATGTATAAAGAATTTTAGCGCCTGGCGTAACCAATTATGAATAAATATTTACTCTTATTCTTTCTTATCGCTTTTATCGGGTGCAAAAAACCGGCAAAACCAGAAATAAAATCTGTCGGGAAAACTTTTAAGCACGAAATGAAAGGTTTGGCGATCGACTCGGTTTTCCTGCAGCAATACGAGAACGGATTGTTGTCGTCATTTTATAAAATGAACGGATACGAGACGGTTTGGAGCAAACCTGAATTGCGGAAATCGGTGACCGAAATGTTATCAAAATCGGCCGAAGACGGATTGAATCCAGACGATTATGGCACGGAAAAATTGTTGAAATACGAATCCAAAATCAATTTCCTGTCTCAAAAGCAGTTGGTGCAATATGACATCCTGATGACACAAGCGTTGCAAAAATACCTATCGCATATGGCGAACGGCAAACTCAATCCAAAGGTCATTTATGCCAATTGGGATTTGCCGCGAAATAAATTCGACGTCAATGTGCGTTTGTCTGAAGGCATCAGTGGCGATTCGCTCGATGTGGTCATTGAAAAGGCAAAACCGACGCATTTGGTTTACAAAAGATTGAAAACGGCGCTCCAACTGATTGACGGTTTCCCGAAAGACAACCTGAAAAAAATCGTCACCGACAAAAAAATCGTCCGGAATGATTCGAGCGAGGTCGTCCTTAACATCAAAAAAAGGCTCATTTACTGGAAAGACATGAAAGCGACGGATACGCTGACGGCGGTTTATGACAGACAAATGTTGAAGGCCGTTAAAAAATTCCAGTGGCGCCATGGTTTGTCTGCCGACGGTGTCATTGGAAAAGGAACGGTTGCGGCATTGAATTATACGAAAAAACAAAGGAAAGAACAGATAATCGCCAACCTTGAGCGTTGGAAATGGTTTCCCCGGAATATGGGCGACCATTACATCATCATCAATCTTCCGGACTATACTTTGAGGATTGTAAAAGACAATGACACGATTGAGGAAAAGCGTGTTGTTGTGGGAAAAACGGAACGGAAAACGCCGGTGTTGACTTCAACATTCAACAACATAGTATTCAATCCGACATGGACAGTGCCACCGACAATCATACGCGAGGACTTAACGCCGGCTGCGACAAAGAACCGCGGCTATTTTGCCGAAAAAGGCATTACAATCTACAATTGGAAAGGCGATACGGTCAGTGCCGAGAAATGGAATCCAGCTAAATTCAACAGTTACCGGTATGTGCAGAAACCGGGAAACGACAATTCACTTGGGAATGTAAAGTTCAATTTCCCGAATCACTACACAGTTTATCTGCATGACACGAACCACAGGGATTTCTTTGTAAAAAATTACAGGTCGTTGAGCTCGGGATGTGTCAGGGTTGAAAATCCGCTGCCACTGGCGGCTTATATGCTGAACGATTCGATACGTTGGCCATTGGATTCGATTAACAAATTGATTGCAACAGCTAAAACCAAGGTCATCAGGCTGAAAGAAAAAATCAGGATTCACCAGTTGTACTGGACAGCGTGGAGCGAGAACAATGAATTGATTTTTCGCGACGACATCTATAATCTCGATGCCGACTTGTATGACAAATTAAGAAAGTAGGCCGAAATCTTTTTTCCCTCTTGAAGGATGATAGATGAAAAGGCAGGATTTGTCTTTAATTGCATTGATGATGCCGGCAGTCAATTCGATCGGAAGCGCAGGACAACCTTGGCTTCTTCCAAGCCTGTGGTGCGCATTGATAAATGATTCCGATACATAATCGGCACCGTGAACAACAACACCGCGGCTTCTGGCGTGGTCATTAACCCCTTTTTCCAGTCCGTCTAATTTTAAGGACATGCCGTGTTTCCCATTGTAAGTTTCGCCGGTGGCATAAAAACCAAGGCTGCTTTTAAAAGAATCCGCAGTATTTGAAAAAGTATCGGCAAATTCATTACCGGTATTTCTGCCGTGCGCAACAAGGGAATTGAACAAAATCGTATTGGAAGCCAAATCAATGACCCACATCCTTTTGGTATTGGCCGAAAGGCTGAAATCAACAAGTGTCAAAATATCTCTCTTGATAAGGCCTTTTTCCTTTAAAAGGTAGAAACCTTCGAGTGCTTTTTTGAAGCAATCAGACTTCGGCATAGCGAGATTATTTGAATGCAAGTTGTTATAAATGCTTTCCGCTTTCATTTCGAAAGCCGATTTGGCATTTGATGCAATCAGTTTAGGATCTGTGTTCCTGATTTCGTTTGAAGTGGTAGAAATCAGGAAGAATGTCAGGAGCGTGAAAATCTTATAAATCATTGAAATTCTTTAGGTTAATATTCCGACTTGGGGAGCCAAAAATATAAAATTAATACTACGGAGCAAATTTTTTAGCAAAAAAATAACGACTATCGGCAAATTTAATCGACGAAATGCATTGTGCAAATTTCATCTTTTCGGATAATCGTACTTGTTTTAACCAGGGTTATTAGAACGGGCAAAGGGAATATTTATTGTAAAAGAATTGTGATTCTCAATATAATACTTATTTTTGTTCGACGAACTGCACGGTTTATGACAAAAAATTCCTACACTTCAATTGTACTTTTACTTTTGATTTCTTCATATACTTTCGCCCAGAAAAAAATACTCTTTACGAATCGTATTGCGGATAAAATCACGATTGATGGCAAACTCACCGAAGACATCTGGACGTCAACGGAAGCCGCGACCGATTTCATCATGTTTGCGCCAGACAACGGCAAACCCATCAGCCCCGAAAAGAAAACCGATGTAAAAGTCCTTTATGACGACGATGCGATTTATATCGGCGCCGTAATGTTTGATGACGAACCCAATAAAATCTTCAAGGAAATGACACAGCGCGACAATTTTGGTTCCGCTGACCATTTCGGGGTTTTCCTAAATGGCTATAACGACGGCCAGCAGGATTTCCAGTTTTATGTCAGCGCCGCCGGCGTACAAATGGATTGCATCACGACCGAGGCCAATGGTGAAGACTATACCTGGGATGCGATTTGGCAAAGCAGTGTGCAGGTCACCGATTTCGGATGGATTGTAGAAATGCGGATTCCATATGCGGCATTGCGTTTTTCAAATACGCCAAAGCAAACCTGGGGGTTGAATTTTTATCGGGAACTGCGCCGCGACAGGCAACAATATACATGGAATTATATCGATACTAAAGTTAACGGCACCGTAAACCAAACCGGAATCCTCGAAGGCATTGAAAACATCAAAACCCCGACACGCCTTTTCTTCATTCCGTATTCTTCCTATTATCTGGAATCCAATAAAGCCCATACGAGCAGCACGCTGAAAGGCGGATTGGACATCAAATACGGCATCAATGACGCGTTTACGCTCGATGCGATTCTTGTTCCGGACTTCGGGCAAACCAAATACGACAACGTCGAACTGAACCTTGGCCCGTTCGAGCAGCAGTTCAATGAAAACCGTCCGTTTTTTACCGAGGGAACCGATTTATTCAACAAAGGCGGATTGCTCTATTCGCGCAGGATTGGCGGAAGCCCATCGTTATATGTGACTTCTTCGGATCCGGATGTAGTGGTCAGTAACCCGTCAACAGTTAATTTATTGAATGCGGTTAAAATTTCGGGACGGACAAAAGGCGGTTTGGGAATTGGGGTGCTGAATGCCGTAACAGAAAAGACATATGCGAATGTCAGAAATACAGCAACCGGCGAAAAAGGATCCATCATCGTCGAGCCGCTCACAAATTATAATGTTTTGGTGCTTGACCAGCGATTCAACACCAATTCCTCTGTATCGTTTGTCAATACAAACGTCACGCGCAACGGGCATTTTCGCGATGCCAATGTTTCCGCGTTGGTGTACGATTTGAATACCAAGAAAAACACCTACAACCTTTCGGGGAATTTCAAATACAGCCACATCAACGATTACCAGGAACTCGACAGCAAGAAAGGCGTCAGCACTTCGATCTATATGGCCGAAACCAGCGGAAAATACCGTTACGGCCTGGGCGCGGATTATATCTCAAAGGATTTTGACCCAAACGATCTCGGAATCAATTTTTACACACATTACCACGCCGTTTACAGCAGTGCAAGTTATAGGATTCTGAATCCGAACAAGCATTTTAACACTTTCCAGGTCAATGCCAATGCGAGAACCGAATTTGACAACCATACAGGGAGAATCCAGACAGCGAATTTTGAAGTCAACGTCAATTCCAATACGCTGAAGAATGATTATATCGGGTATGGGCTCAATACGCGCCCAGTCGAAACGTATGATTTCTATGAACCGCGTTTTGATGGCAGGTATGTATATCTTCCGCCCAATTATGGTGGATTTGTGAGTTTCTCATCCAATTACAACAGGAAATTTGCCCTCGATTTCAACCCGTCATTTTCGATTACCAATGAAAAACGCCGGAATTCCTGGGGCGTTTATGTCGAGCCACGTTACCGTTTCAATGACCGGTTTACGGCAAGCATTGGCCTGAATTATGTCAGGCAAAACAAAAATACCGGCTATATCGACGACACTTATGTGGATGATGCGACGCCATTCGACATTTATTTTGCAAAACGGAACCGCGATACTTATACGCTGTCCTGCAATTCGAAATATTCGATTAATAAAGACATGACCATTAATCTGAGCGCTCGTTATTACTGGTCTTATGCCAAAAATAAGGAGTT
>DATHKH010000058.1:0-14101 GCA_035286325.1 Flavobacterium sp. | reverse complement strand
TGGATGCTTTCGACCCAGGTTCCGGGCGTAAAAGACAAACCATATGCCTGCGAAGCGCCGCGAACCGACGGGATGTTTTCTTCGGTAATCATCAGGTACGGACTGGTCAGTCCGAGCATTTTGATTTGTTTCGTGCCGGTTAATGCGTCTGGAAAATTGACATCTATCGACGGATTGGTTTCGAAACTCTCAGCAAGATTGCAGCAGGCGGCCTTGAGCAATTCCCTGCTGGTCATGATCGTCGTATTGGCGGTCACGCTCAATGATTTTTTGAGGCTTTTCCCTTTGTTGTCGACTTTGACTTCCTTCAGCGTATCCTGTGAAAAAGAAGGCAAGGCAAACAGCAACAGTAAAAGCACTAAAATGTGTTTTTGCATAAAATGATTTTAATGTTTAAAAATAAGTCCGCTAAACGGGATTATCAAACATCAATCAGGCGTAGAAAATATATTGGCTGTACAGCTTGAACAGCGGCGGCGCATGGGCATCGCAGTAGTAAGTGGTATTTTGCTGTTTTTGTGAAAATGAAACCGCAGTGAAAATGAGCGGTTTTAGAACCGGAATGACAAATGGCGCTGCGATTTCAAATGAGAACGCTTTGATGACGACATCATTGGATTTTTTAAAGCCGACGATTTTATCCGAACAGCATTTCTTTTTGGTTTCGACAATTTTCTTGGCGCAGCAGGCTTTCTCGACAGGAATTTCCATTTCGCAAACTTTCCCGCCTTGAAAGACAGAAGAAACCGAAGCGATTTTTCCGCCGCAATAATGCACGTTGAATGCCAGTCCGGCGTTGGAAACCAACAACAGGAAAGCCAAAAACAAACTTGTGCATCTTTTCAAATTCATAATGCAAAATTACCTAAAAAAGCAACGGATGGCGTTTATGAAACGTTATTTTTTTTAGCCGCGCGTTCCTGGAAGTAAAAGGCCGGAATAAAAAGCAACAGGAACAATGGCTGGATCAGGAATCTTCGAATGTAGAAAATCAGCATTTTGTTGTTCGCGTAAAATTCAAGCGTCAGAAAGAAAGCGGCAATCAGGAAAATGAAGAAAATAACATATAAAACGGCAGAAAATTTCACCAACTCCACGTTTTTAAAAATGGTATAAATGATCGCCAATGACAAAATCGTATTCAACAAATACCTGAAAAACAGGTGCAGGAACAATTTCCCGGTTTCCATTTGCGGGAGCGGCAGCTGCGTGTAATTGGTCTTGAAATAATTCAGGAAAGGATCGTAAAAAAGCGCGTCTTCAAATGTCCGGACCAATACAAGAAGTACGACCAGCATACTCGCGGCAACGATTTGCCCTTTATGGTTAAGCACCTTTTTTAGCATAGGAAAACGTATTGACCCAAATGACCCACAAAACGAACACGACACTATAAATAAACAGCGGAAAAATCACGCCGTGCAGGAAATGCTCCTGTTTTGGGAAATGAAACATCGCCGACGACAGCAATGCAATTCTGGTGATGTTGAGTATGTGGATTAAAATGCATCCGCCGAGAATGAACAATATGGTATGTCTGAATTTGCCCGTAAATGCCACGACAAACGCAATAAAAAGAATCATGACGCTCAATGCATTGCAGCCTTCGATAATGCGGGCGACATAAATGTGATTGTAAAAAAGCTTGATGCAAGGCTGTGTCAGGTGTTGCTCGGCTTTTGCATGGCCACCAAAAAGGTTCAGGACGTATTCGGATTGATATGCGACTGATTTTGTAAAACCATCGACCTCAAATTTATTTTCGTCAAATTGCGATAAATAAAACTGGTATAAAACCGTCAAAATCAAATAAGTCAAAAAGAACTTACCCAAAAAGAGCAGAAACGGTTTGTATTTGGTGAAGTAGTCTTTCAAAGCCAATTTTTTAACAAAGCTATATAATTTTACCATTGCATAAAGGTTTAAATTTGTAAAAAACAAACCCTATGACTTTCGAAGAACTCAAACCCAAAGTAAATGATATTCTGACGAATGTCGCGACATTACGCGATGAGAAATTGCAGAAAATATGTTTCCTGTTAAATGAGAATATCGACTATTATGATTGGGTTGGTTTTTATTTCCGCAATGGCGACAAAGAGGAATTGGTTCTTGGGCCATATGTTGGCGAACCGACAGACCACACCGTCATTCCATTCGGGAAAGGCATCTGCGGACAAGTAGCGGTTTCAAACCAAAACTTTGTCGTTCCGGATGTCGCTGCACAGGACAACTACATCGCATGCAACATTAATGTAAAATCGGAAATCGTCGTACCACTTTTTGTCAATGGGAAAAACATCGGGCAGATTGACATCGACTCTGATGTCATTGACGCTTTTGACGAAGCTGACGAGCGTTTCCTGGAATATGTCAATGAGGAAATCGCGAAATTATTCCACTCATAATCAGCACTTTTGCAATTCCTGAAATTTCCGTTGCCAATCCATTTGCACCTTTAAAATAAAAGTGTATCTTTGCAGCCGTATCCGAAAATCGGGTCATACATAAAAATCATTTAAATAATATTGGCATGTACTTAACTAAAGAAGTTAAAGAAGAAATCTTCGCTAAACACGGAGAAAGCGCAGCAGATACTGGAAAATCAGAAAGCCAGATCGCTTTGTTCACATTCAGAATCAACCACCTTACGGAGCACTTGAAAAGAAACCGTCACGATTACAACACTGAGCGTTCCCTTGTGAAACTCGTAGGTAAAAGAAGGTCTTTGCTTGATTACCTGAAGAAAACAGAAATCAACAGGTATCGTGAGATTATCAAAGTATTGAATATCAGAAAATAATCAATAAGGAAAGAGGTGCTCACGCGCCTCTTTTTGTTTTATAATAATTGCAGAAAAAAAGTTTGGTTTTTCATTGGGTTCGCATTAACTACGCAAACAACAACACAACTAACACCCATTGTTTAATCAAGAATTAGGATTTATGATTCCAGAAGTTAAAAAAGAAATTATCGATTTGGGAGATGGACGAAGCATCTCAATCGAAACAGGAAAATTAGCAAAACAGGCCGACGGTTCTGTAGTGGTACAAATGGGCAATGCGATGTTGCTTGCGACAGTGGTTTCAGCCAGAAAAGCAAGCCCGGGCATCGACTTCTTGCCATTGACACTTGACTATCGCGAGAAATTTGCCGCAGCGGGACGTTTCCCAGGCGGTTTCTTCAAACGTGAAGCACGCCCGAGCGACAAAGAAATTCTGACCATGAGATTGGTAGACCGCGTTTTGCGCCCGCTTTTCCCGGATGATTACCACGCAGAAACGCAGGTGATGATCCAATTGATGTCACATGACGAAAACGTAATGCCCGATGCATTGGCAGGATTGGCAGCTTCGGCAGCTTTGGCTATGTCAGATGTACCGTTTTCAACATTGATTTCAGAAGTGCGCGTTGCAAGAAATGACGGCAAATTCATCATCAACCCAAGCCCGGCACAATTGGCAGAATCAGACATCGACATGATGATTGGTGCGTCAACAGACTCGATCGCAATGGTAGAAGGCGAAATGAAAGAGATTTCAGAAAAGGAAATGGTGGAAGCCATCAAATTTGCACACGAAGCCATCAAAATCCAAATTGCAGCACAAGAAAGATTACAGGCTGCAGTTGGTAAAAAAGAAGTCCGCACATACGACGAAGAAAGAACAGATGATACGGTCTATGCTAAAGTGAAAGCGGCTGCGTATGACAAAATCTACGACATCGCTAAAGTCGGTTCTGCAAAACAAGAAAGAACTGCAAAATTCGCGGAAGTAAAAGAAGAAGTGAAAGGGTTGTTTACCGAAGAAGAGCAATTGGAAAACGGCGACCTGATTTCAAAATATTTCTACAAAACCAATAAAGAAGCCGTTCGTAATGTCATCCTTGATTTAGGATTGCGTTTGGATGGAAGAAAAACGACTGAAATCCGCCCAATCTGGTGTGAAGTTGATTACCTTCCTTCTGTTCACGGATCGGCATTGTTTACAAGAGGTGAAACCCAGGCGTTGGCAACAGTGACTTTGGGAACTTCAAGAGAAGCCAACCAGATTGATTCACCGTCTGAACAAGGCGAGGAAAAATTCTATTTACACTATAATTTCCCACCATTCTCGACTGGTGAAGCAAAACCTTTAAGAGGAACTTCACGTCGTGAGGTTGGTCACGGAAACTTGGCGCAACGTGCGTTGAAAAACATGATTCCTGCTGAAAATCCATATACCATCAGAATTGTTTCTGAAGTATTGGAATCAAACGGTTCGTCTTCAATGGCGACAGTTTGTGCCGGAACATTGGCTTTGATGGATGCTGGTGTACAAATGATCAAACCCGTTTCAGGTATTGCGATGGGATTGATTACCGACGGCGCGCGTTTCGCGGTATTGTCTGATATCTTGGGTGATGAAGATCACTTGGGTGACATGGACTTTAAAGTGACCGGAACTGCTGACGGAATCACGGCTTGCCAAATGGACATCAAAATCGAAGGTTTGCCATACAACATCATGGAAGCGGCTTTGGCCCAAGCCCGTGACGGACGTTTGCATATCCTTGGAAAACTGACAGAAACATTGGCTGCGCCTAAAGCAGACGTAAAAGCATACGCTCCGAAAATCATCAAGGTTACGATTCCTGGCGCTTTCATCGGCGCTTTGATCGGACCTGGAGGAAAAGTCATCCAGGAATTGCAAAAAGCTTCTGGTACGACTATCGTGATCAACGAAGTGAACGAGCAGGGTGAAGTCGAAATCTTGGGTACGAATCCAGACGGAATCGCAATGGTTTTGGCTAAAATCGAATCATTGATCTTCAAACCGCAAGTGGGTGAAACGTATGATGTAAAAGTCATCAAAATGCTTGACTTTGGTGCTGTAGTTGAATATTTACAGGCTCCGGGCGCTGAAGTGTTGCTTCATGTATCTGAATTGGCTTGGGAACGCACTGAAAATGTTTCGGATGTTGTGAATATGGGCGACGAATTCCAGGTAAAATATTTGGGTATCGATCCTAAAACAAGGAAAGAAAAAGTATCAAGGAAAGCTTTGTTGCCAAGGCCTCCGAGAGATGAAAATGCACCGAGAGAAGATCGCGGACCCCGCAATGACAGACGTGACGATCGTGGACCAAGAGATGGAAACCGTGACAACCGCGGACCAAGGAATGATAACCGCGACAGCCGTCCGCCACGCGAAGATCGCGAGGAAAAACAAGGAGAATAGGTTAATTTCAATTAATTCATAAAAACCCCGTTTCAGAAATGAAGTGGGGTTTTTTTATGTTAATTGTTTCTGAGCGGCAAATATTAACACAAACCTTCTAATATTTATTCTTACTTTTATACACTTTTTCTTACCAGCCATAAATTTAGCCTCATATAATGCTATCCATAAAAAAAGAAATTCACATCGCCAGCCTTTTATTGGCGGGCATTTTATTCAATTCCAATTCTCTTTACAGCCAGTCAAATGCCAATACATCGCTTTATGAATGGTTTGACAATGCAAACGGCAAAGAAAACCTGGCGATTTACAACGGAACACTTCATGTCAACCTTTTTAGGACTCTCGACAAGACGAACCACATGTATTACAGCAAAGACGAATTCGTTAAAGGCGACGTGGCTTACGACGGCCAGTTTTATTATGGTGTGGATTTGAAATACGATATCTATAAAGATGAACTCATCGTCAAGCCTCAAAATGAGACATATAAATCAATCACTCTCATCAAACAGAAAACGGATTCCTTCTTTTTCTACGGGAAGTCTTTTGTCAATTTAAGCAAGAAACCGAACATCCCGGATTTCATAAAAGGGTATTATGAAGTCAGCCTCGACGGGAATCGTTTTACGTTTTACATCAAGTATCATAAAAATGTCAGTGAAAAAATCGTCAATGACGCCAACTACAGCAATTTTAAGGAAGACGACACCTTCATTTTATATTATAAAAATGCTTATTCGGAAATCAGCTCCCGCAAAGACCTGTTGGCTATATTCCCTGAATACAAGAATAAAATCAAGGCTTTTTATTCCGATAATTACAGTATGGACAAAGCAAACCACACGACTTTTATGGAGAACATCATGAAATACATCAACAACCTTCCCCAATAATCCTGATGAGAAAAATCATATTTACCTTATGCCTGCTGGCTTTTCCCCTATTTGTTTCTGCACAGGATTTAAAAGATAAAATCACACTCGAAGCCAACAATACACCTTTAGAAAGCGTATTGCAAACCATTGAAACGACAAGCGGTTACAAATTTTATTTTGAAACCGAATGGCTGAAGTCATACCAAGTTTCGGGCAGCTATAAAGACATGGCCGTGGAAGATGTGCTCAATGACATCCTCGGCAAAACAGACCTGAATTTTGTCATCCTCAAAGGCAAAGTCATCCTGACCAAAAACAGTATTGTTTACGACAAGCTTCCCGATAATTATTTCGATCCTTCGGTGCTGAGTATTGCCGACGAAACAGACAAACCGATTCTTTTCAGGCAAAATGAATTGCAAAAATCCGACAACAATACGGTCGCGCTGATTGGCAAGGAAAAAAAGAAATCCGACAAAAAGCTTTTTACGGTTTACGGTTACATCCGGAATTTGAGAAGTGGCGAGCCTGCGGCAAACGTGACGATTCGCGTCCAGGGCAAAAACATTTCAGCTGTCACAAGCGAGAAAGGCTATTACAAAATGGACATTCCGGCTGGCGCCAATGTGCTGCAAACGGAATCTTTTACCTTTAAGAAGCTGTCCAAAAAAGTCATTATGTACAATGATGGCCCATTAGACCTGGTCATTGAGGAAAACGTCAACTCGCTCGACGAAGTCATCGTCAACAGCAAGAAAAAGGACAACCTGAAATCGGCTGTGACCGGCGTTACGACCATCAATATCGAGGCAATGAAAAACATTCCGCTGGTATTGGGCGAACGTGACATTTTTAAGGTAGCGGCATCGATGCCGGGAATCAAAACGGCGGGCGAAGGTTCGGCCGGATTCAATGTCCGCGGTGGGAAAGAAGACCAGAATCTCGTCTTGCTCGACAATGCATTGCTTTACAATCCATCGCACTTCTTTGGTTTTTTCTCGGCGGTCAATCCGTTTACGACAAAAGAAGCCAATATCTATAAGGGAAGTATCCCGGCAGAATTTGGCGGACGATTGTCATCAGTATTCGACATTACGAGCAAAACGGCAAACAATGAAAAGATTACAGGTGAAGGCGGCGTTGGCCCGGTAACCAGCAATCTGGCACTCCAAATTCCGGTTGTAAAAGGAAAATCAAGCCTGCTTATTGGCGGCCGCGCAACCTATTCGGATTGGATATTGAAATCGCTGAAAGACGACAAACTCAAAAACAGTCAGGCGTCATTTTATGATGCGATTGTCAAATACAGCCATGAGATCAACAAAAACAACACGATTGAAACGAGTTTCTATTACAGCCACGATGCGTTCAGTATAACCTCGGATTCGCTGTATAAATACAGTAACAGACTGGCCTCTGTGAAATGGGACCATTCTTTTAACGACAAGAATAAAGGGTCGCTTATCCTGACAAACAGCGAATATAAATTCAATATCGATTACGACAGCAACAATGTCAATGCTTTTGATTTTGGCTACAAACTGAACGAAACCCAGGCACAGCTGAAAATGAAATACCTTTTTAGCGACAAGCACAAATTCGGCTATGGGATTTCGAGCAAATTGTACAATGTCAGTCCGGGTTATTTGCATCCGAAAGACGATGCCTCACTATTGCTCCCGATTGAAATCCAGAAGGAAAAAGGACTCGAATCTGCTGCCTATATCTCCGACAATTTCAAGGTCAATGACAAATTGCTGATTGATGTTGGTTTGCGGTATTCGACTTTTGCCGCGTTGGGCGCATCCACACAGCGCATTTACCAAGCCGATGCTCCGTTGAGCGATGCGACTGTTACCGGGACGAAAACATATGCCAACAATGAAGTCATCAAAACTTATGGCGGATTCGAACCCCGTATTGCAGCGCGTTATTTTCTCGGGGAGGATTTTTCGATAAAAGCAAGTTATGACAAAACCTACCAATACATCCATTTGCTGTCGAGCAATACGACACAATCGCCAACGGATACCTGGAAACTGTCCGATTCGAATGTGAAACCGCAAGTCGCGCAGCAATTTTCGTTGGGTTTATACAAAAACCTGAAAGATGATATGTATGAATTGAGCCTCGAAGGCTATTACAAAAAATCCAATAATTTCCTTGATTATAAAGTGGGCGCCGAAATCCTGCTCAACGAGCACATCGAAACCGAATTGTTGCAGGGCGAAGGGAAAGCCTATGGCGTTGAGTTGCTCCTGAAAAAGACCGAAGGCAAGTTAAATGGATGGATTGGCTATACTTATTCGCGTACTTTTGTAAAGCTGGACAGCCAGTTCAATGAGGAAAAGGTCAATAATGGAAAGTTCTTCCCTGCCAATTTTGACAAGCCGCATGACGTGAGTATAGTGATGAACTACAAGTTCACCAAACGTTACAGCCTGTCGGGGAATTTCGTTTACCAGACCGGAAGGCCGATTACCTTCCCGACTGGAAGCTATACTTATAACGGCGCACAATACACATTATACAGCGACAGAAATGCTTTCCGGATTCCGGATTATTACCGTCTGGACATTGGCGTAAACATCGAAGGCAACCACAAGATTAAAAAACTCGCGCAAAGTTTCTGGAATGTGTCGATTTATAATGTTTTGGGCAGGAACAATCCGTATTCGATTTTCTTCGTTACTAATGATGGAAAAGTCAAGGCTTATAAAACATCGATTTTCTCCATTCCGATCCCTACCGTTACTTATAACTTTAAGTTTTAAATGATTACAAAAACGCTATATCAAAAATTTCTCCTGCTGATACCGGTAATGCTATTGGCTGGTTGTGTCGAGCCTTATCAGCTGCAGACCAATAATTTTGAGCAGGCGATAGTTATTGAGGCGACCATAACCAATGAACTGAAGAACCAGGAAATTAAAATTTCAAAAACATACAGGCTGGAAGAAAACGGGCCGACTTTCGAAACCGGCGCACACGTTTACCTCACAGACGACCAAGGAACAAATTATGAATTTGAAGAACAATCCGATAAGTATGTTTCGGTTGTGCCATTCCAGGCAATTGCGGGCAAAAGGTATTTGTTGAATGTGGTTTTATCTGATGGAAAAACATACCAATCGGCGCCCGAAGTGCTGACTGCGACAAACCAGATTGAAAGCATTATGCCGGCTGTCATCACCAATAACGAGGGCGAAAGAGGCGTTCAATTTGGCGTGAGCAGTTTTGACCCAACCGGGAACTCAAAATATTACCGTTACGAATATGAGGAAACATACAAAATTATAGCGCCTTATTGGAAGGCTGTTGACCTGATTTACAACATGGTAACAAACCAGTTTGAATTTGTGGTCAAGCAAACGGAATCCAGAACCTGTTACAGCACGAAATTATCCAATGACATTCTCATCACTGCCACAAGTGGGCTTTCCGAAGATCGCATAACCAATTTTCCTGTGAGGTTCATCAGTACGCAAGATCCTATTATTTCCTACCGGTATTCCGTTTTGGTGAAACAGTATATTCAGAACCTGGAATCTTATACTTATTATAAAACACTCCGGGAATTGTCGGGTTCCGAAAGCCTATTGTCGCAAAACCAGCCCGGATTTTTCTACGGAAATATTAAAAATGTCGACAATCCGGCGGAAAAAGTGATTGGTTTTTTTGATGTTGCGTCGGTTTCAAAACAACGGATATTTTTCAATTATACGGACTTGTTTCCGGACGAGCCGCTCCCGCCCTATTTTTACGATTGTGATTTATATCAATACGATGTTGCACTTGACGACCCGAGAACTGCCTTGATCGCGGCACTCGCCAACCATCAATTATTTTATTACCAAAATGAAGGAACAGTTTATTCGATGGTTTTGCCCGGATGTGGCGATTGCACAAGCTTCTCTTCTAACGTAATCCCAGATTTTTGGGAAGATTAAAAATGAAAATGAAAAAAATGCTAAAAAGATTTATTTTAATGCTGTCGATATGTTGTCTATCGATAAGCTGTGTCGAGCCTTACCAGCTTGAAACCACTAATTTTGAGGAAGCGATTGTCATTGAAGCGACGATTACCAACGAACTCAAAAACCAGGAAATTAAATTGTCTAAAACCTATAAATTCGAGGAAAACGGCCCGGCTTTCGAAACCGGTGCGCATGTTTCCCTGACCGATGACCAAGGTACGGATTACGAATTTCAGGAACAGTCTGACAAATATGTATCTACAGCTCCATTCCAGGCAGTTGCCGGAAGAAGTTATACTTTGAATATCGTATTAGCCGACGGCAAATCTTATCGTTCAACTCCTGAAACACTGACTGCGACTAATACTATTGAAAGTGTTGTCCCGCAAGTTTTCACAACACCGGAAGGCGCCAGAGGTGTTAACATCAATGTGAGCAGTTTTGACCCGACGGGAAATTCGAAGTATTACCGATATGAATATGAGGAAACCTATAAAATCATTGTGCCTTTTTGGCGGGCTTACAACCTGTTTTATAACGATATGGCCGGAGATTTTGAACTTGTTCTTCGTGATTCGGAAACAAAAACCTGTTATAGTACAAGCTATTCCAACGATATTGTCTTAACCACAACAAATGGGCTTTCTGAAGATCGCGTGGATAATTTCCCGATGCATTTCATATCGGACCAGGATGCAAAAATCTCCTACCGATATTCCATTTTGGTAAAGCAATACATACAAAATCTCGAAGCCTACACTTTTTATAAAACACTGAAAGATTTATCAGGCTCGGAAAGCCTGTTGTCGCAAAACCAGCCAGGTTTCTTTTTTGGCAACATCAAGAGTGTTGAAAACCCCAACGAAAAAGTAATTGGATTCTTTGATGTATCTTCAGTTTCACAAAAAAGGATTTTCTTTAATTATACCGATCTATTTCCGGGAGAACCATTGCCTCCGTATTTTTACCAATGTACACCAATAGAATTCGACACCGCGGCAAACACATCACCGAATCCAAGTCCGAAAGACCATTTGATTGCGGCTCTTCTGGATAATTCATTACTCTATTACGACCAAAACGGACCGACCTATATCATGGTTTTTCCTCAATGTGGCGATTGCACCTCATTTTCATCTAACATAATACCTTCATTTTGGGAAGACTAAAACACCTATTGCTTTTATCGTTTCTGACCATCAACAGCCCGGTTATTCTGGCCCAGCTAAAGTTGGAAGAAACAAAAAAGATTCCTGTTTCCACAAACGAAACAGTCTATATCCATACGAATGCTCTGACCTTTGTTTCGGGGGAAATGCTCCTTTACAAACTCTATTGCCTGAATCCTTCCGACAATACCACAAGCAGCATCAGCAAAATCGCCTACGTCGAGTTGGTTGGGACGGATAAGGAAAATGTGTTCCACCACAAACTCTTTTTGGAAAATGGCACTGCACAGGGCGATTTTTTCATTCCGGGAACTTTGAAGACAGGGAATTATAAATTGGTTGGTTATACCAATTGGATGCTTAATAAGACAAATGCCAAATCGTTTGAAAGTGATATTTTCATCATCAATCCATACCAATCGATTGCCGGAAATAATCCTGATGCGTCAGACAGCGTCGGTGCAATTCCTGAAACGAATGCCCAGCCAGTGCATAATTCCCAAGCGGATTTTTCCTTGGATTTGAACAGGAAAACCTATGCAACAAGGGAAAAGGTTGAATTCCGCGTCAAAACATTATTGCCAAACGCAAAAGGACATTATTCATTGTCGGTCCGGAAAATATCGGATTTGCCGGAAAAGACATTGCAAACAGCCCAAACATTTGCCAACTCGGAACCAACTTCAACCATGGCTGAGAATGCCATCCTTCCGGAATTGCGCGGCGAAATGATTTCAGGCACGATTGTTTCAAAAAACACCGCTTCAAAAGTCGGCAATGTCACCGTAGCGCTTTCGGTTCCGGGAAAATCATTCGGGTTTAAATCCGTAAAAACGAATGCGTCCGGAAAATTCATTTTCAATCTTGACAAAGCCTATTATACGCCGGACATTATCATTCAGGTCATGGACGAAAGGCGCAACGATTATACCGTGTCGATAGACAAACCTATTGACTATGATCATTCCCAATTGGCTTTTCCATCAGACATTAACCTCAAGAAAAACCTGAAAAACGCCATTACTGAAAGGGCAATCGCAAGCCAGGTTGAGAATGCCTATTATGGCAAAAAAACCGACAGCATCACAAAAGAAAATGTAAATGCCTTGTTTTTTGACCCATTGGCCAAAGATTACATCCTTGATGATTTTACGCGTTTCCCAAAGCTGGAAGAAACGATTGTTGAAATTGTAAAAGAAATGTCATTTACCAAAAATGACGGAAAATATGCGATTCATCTTAGGGATATTTATGCGCAGGTGCATACTTCAGAACCGTCACTTGTTCTTGTTGACGGACTTCTGATTCAGGATATCAATGAGTTGTTTGATTATGATACGCGAAATTTTTACAAGGTCACTATTGTTCCCGGCGGCTATTATTACGGATCGAATTATTTTGACGGTATCGTTAATTTTGTCACCAAAAACAATGATTTCGTAAGCAAATCAAAAGGCGATTACATGATTAAAGCCGATGTGTTAAGGCCTTTGAATAAAAAGACCTATTATAATCAGGATTACTCCGACAAATCGAAATATGAACGCATTCCCGATTACAGGTACCAATTGCTGTGGCAACCGGAACTGACATTAAGTGATGCCGAAAATGGGATTTCCTTTTTTACTTCCGACGTTTCAGGGAAATTTGAAATCGTTTTGGAAGGGTTTACCGAAAAAGGAATTCCCGTGTCGTTGAGCGATGTGATTGAGGTAAAATAATTAAGATTTAAAATTCCAGTTCATAATCGGTAAAGTACGCCTGTTATTGACATTCCACAAACCAATCTGAACACCTTTCAGCTTTTTGGTATGATTGAAAAAACCGATTTGCAGGCCGGTGAATTTTTCGCTTTCCTGATTAATGTCGTTCCACATGCCAATTTGCAAACCGCTGAATTTGGTGTAATTGTTAAATCCGCCAACCATCAATCCTTTCCCATCATAAACAGTCGTGTTGACAGCACTCGCAATGATGCCGCGGCTGTAAACTGCATCCGTTCCGCCAAAAGCGAGTTGGATGCCATTGTTGCGAAACGAACCGCCGCCAAGTCCGCAGATTGAAATGCCATTCGTGTTTTTCACACTTTGTGCGACTGCAGAAATAGTGATTCCATTAACATTGACAAACGAATTGGTGCCACAGGAAATGTTGATGCCATTGATGATTTCGGCTGGATGTAGTTTAGCGTAGGCGGCATAATCTTCCGGTTTTGATGGGAAATCAATATCATCTGGCCCGGCAATGAGTGTAAAAATCAGCAAAGCGCTGGATACTGGCTCGATTCTAATACCATTTGACCTGGTAAAGGTTGCTGAATAATCGGCCGATGTGTAAGACCCAACGCCAACCGATAATCCATAAATATCTCGATTTGGTTTGGTGAACAAACCGATTGGAACAGAAATTTTCCTTTTAGGGATTGGAATTACTCGTTGTAAAGTATCTTGTGCAAATCCGTTCAGCTGGAAAGCCAAAAGCAATAATAAAATTTTAGTTTTCATAATATTTGGTTTTTGATTGGCACAAACCTATTGCGATTTTTACAGACAAATTGGCGATAAATAATAATTTTAAATTATATATTTGTGATTATCGCAAATTATGGAAAGCCAGGGGTTATTTTTAAAAGCCATCCGCAAACAATTGCCAAAGTCGGTTTCACTCAATGATGAAATCGCCTTTGTATTGAATATCAGTTATGATGCTGCACATCGGCGGATTTCCAGCAAAAGCAAATTTTCTTTGGAAGAAGCCGTCCAGCTTGCCAACCATTACAACATTTCCCTCGACAACCTGTTTTTCAAAAATGAGAAAGTCGTTATCGAAAAGACCATTGAAATCGAAACGCTGCATGA
>DATHKH010000057.1:0-2964 GCA_035286325.1 Flavobacterium sp. | reverse complement strand
CTGGGCACGAAAGTGTAGCTAATTTTTGCATTCCGATTGCGTAAAACTGGAAAAATTCCATTGGAGCAGATTGCTAATTAAATTGCGCACAACGTCCGGGGCTAAAATTTCGGCGTGGTTTGCGACCGAGTTGTTT
This sequence comes from Flavobacterium sp., assembly GCA_035286325.1. Taxonomy (GTDB): domain Bacteria; phylum Bacteroidota; class Bacteroidia; order Flavobacteriales; family Flavobacteriaceae; genus Flavobacterium. Next base: position 2,828 of record DATHKH010000057.1, on the reverse strand, counting down.
CGGCAGTTGAGAACAAAGTTATGGAAAAATAACACCCTTTACTCAAATGTTTAGCGCTGGATTTTAACCCTTGTTAGCGGTTCGGGCGTTTATTTTTTGAGATTAAAATTCTAATGTCTACAAATAAGTAAACACAAGCAGCCACAATTTTTCCAATTCCAGCCAATTTATCTTTCGGAGTCGTCGGAGAACTTGTCAATGTATCAAATCCCCACCAGATGAGGAATATACAAAATATATAAGCAAAAACTCGAAAAATGGTTTCTTTTAAGGTCCATCCGCTGTTTTCCTTTTCTGATAAATTTTTCATTTATTGATATTTTAGTCATTAATTTATTTTTGTCATGTAGCAGGTTTCTTAGCCTGACCGCTAACGTCCGGGGCTTAAATCTAGTTGTGGCAAAATTTGTGACCGAGTCGTTTCGGCTAAGATAAAGATTTTTGCAAAAGAAATTGTAACGGTTTCTAATCGGCTGCCACAATTGATTTAAACCCTTGTTGGCAGCTGTTGCTAGAAAATATCGCCGTCTTTTAATTGGATTCCAAGTTCTTTAAATAAATGTATATAAGCTTTTTTAAATCTAGAAATCATTTCCTTATCGGCTTCAACATAAATTTTCCAACCTAACATATTTATTTTATCAACACTTCCAACTGGATTTTTATTTTTATCCAGCATTAATTTGGTAACAATTGTTCCGCCTTCTTTGAACTTTAGCTTTATCGAATATTTATTGTTTTCATCTTTAACACTACTAATTGACACAACTGCTCTTGGATCGAAATTATTAGAGAATGTAGTCAAAAGTGTTCCAGCTTGACGAACTGATAAAAAATATATCTGATTGTCCTCTTTAAGAAATAATACTTGTTCTGAACCTTTTGTATTACTACTTATCCAATCTTTGGTTTCGTTAAAAGTTTGACCTAACGCTATATTTGTAATAAGAATTATTAGTATCGTAATTATGTTTTTCATGTCTTATGCTGTTATTTAACGGATTGCTCATGCAATTGCTGCCAACGTCCGGGGCTTAAATCTAGTTGTGGCAAAATTTGTGACCGAGTCGTTTCGGCTAAGATAAAGATTTTTGCAAAAGAAATTGTAACGGTTTCTAATCTGCTGCCACAATTGATTTAAACCCTTGTTAACTGATGGCGAACGATTTAAAGATAAAGTGCAGCTTTTTTTGCTTTTCCAACAAAATCCGCAAACCAAAAATAAAACAAATATTTCCGCCAACCAATTATGCGGTTTAGTTTTTTTTTACTGAATGATTTCCGCGAAATAATTCCGCAAATTTCCGCAAAAATTTCCACTTCGAAATCCAAGTAAAACTAAACTGAGAGAAATAGAAAAGCAAAAACAGCAAGCGATTTTGAAGAATAATTATCCGCGACGATTCCAAAGTTCCGGTAAAACGAAAAAGCCAAATTCGCTTTCAGTTAACTCCCTAATACACGCACCAAAAATCTCCAAGTCAATACAGGTTTTTGATTTTAAATACGTTAAAACAAAAAATAAAGACACAAAATTTGCGTTTTTTTGAATATACTTTTTGTTTTTTGGGATCGTTGCCGTCAAAAATAACTAAAATAATCACAGCATGTCGTCAAGCGGGCTTTTAATTTTGCGTATCGCATTGTCACTGACCTGCGTATAAATCAGCGTAGTCTTGATGTCTTTGTGGCCCAAAAGTTCCTGGATAAATCGCACGTCAGTTCCGTTTTCCAATAGGTGTGTCGCAAAACTATGCCGCAGGCAATGGATGCCGCCAATTCTGATGATACCTGCTTTTTCCTTTGCCTCATGGAACATAGCTTGGATGCTTCTCAGACTGTATTGTCCGCCGTACATGCCTTCAAAAAGATATTTCTTTGGTTTGTAAATGCTGAAATAATGCCGCAATTGCCCCAAAAGACTTTCCGGCAAATTCGCATATCGGTCTTTCTTCCCCTTCGCACGCTCGACGAAAACCTGCATGTTGTTGCTGTCAACATCCGTGATTTTCAGATTCACGACTTCTGAAACCCGCAATCCCATGCCATAACAGACTTTTAGAATGGTATTATGCTTCAGGTTGGTCGTCACTTCAAAAAGCCGCTTGATGTCTTTCTGGTGAAAGGCTTTCGGAAGTTTGAGCGGTTTCTTCGGGCGCGGAATCTCAATAAAAAACTTATCCCGATTCAACACTTTCTCAAAATAAAATTTCACAGCATTCATCCGCGCATGAAGGCCGCTTTCTGTCATTTTCAGGCGGTTGGTGCAATACAGGAAATAGTTCCTGATCATTTCGGCATCGCAGTTTTTTACAGGATGGCTTTTTAGGATAATGAGCAATTGGACAAAGCCGTAATGATATGATTTCAGTGTATTCGGGCTGTAGCCCATCAATTCGATGGTTTCCTGGAAGCGCTTCAGTTCGGGCAGGTTGACCGAATGAATTTTTGCCAGTAACTTTTTCTCCATCGGTAGTGTTTCGACTTCAAACTTTTTGCGATAAGCGGCGGTATCAGGCACATACCACGATTTTTTGGACTGGCTCCATTTCGCCTCGCCGAGTTGCGTCACGTGTTTCAGGTTGTCCTTGTTGAGGTCAAAAGCGATGAAAATGACGGGCTGACCGCGATGTGTTCCGGGCGTAAAATCTAAAATCGGCATATAATAGTCGTTTGGCGTGTATGGCTTAAAATTACAAATTTTTTCTTTTGAATGTTTTTTTTCAGGAGCTATTTGCTTCGCCAGTTCGCTTCGTTCGTGTGCTGCTTTTTGTTCTCAGGAGCAATTCCTGCTTTACACTGCAATCTTTTTAGCTCTTGCTGCGCCG
>DATHKH010000056.1:0-18415 GCA_035286325.1 Flavobacterium sp. | reverse complement strand
GCCGTTGATAACAAATGTGCCGCTTGGCGTCATATAAGGAATCGTACCGAGGTACACATCCTGTACAATAGTTTCAAAATCCTCATGCTCCGGATCTGTACAGTACAGTTTTAGTCTCGCCTTAAGCGGAACACTGTAAGTCAGCCCTCTCTCTATACATTCCTGAATGGTATAACGTGGCGGGTCAACAAAGTAATCGAGGAACTCCAATACAAACTGATTTCTGGTATCTGTAATTGGAAAATTTTCCATGAAGGTGTTGTATAAACCTTCGTTGCCTCTTTCGTCAGATTTGGTTTCCAATTGGAAGAAATCCTTAAAAGACTTAACCTGAACGTCCAGAAAATCCGGATAGTCAGGAATATTTTTTGTTGAGGCAAAATTCAATCTTTCGGTCTGATTTGTTATCATCAATGGACAAAATTTTGATTTAAAAAAAAGTAGTTTTTTGTGTAAACACTGTCTAATTGATACTTTCTTTTTGAATCAATACATCTTTGAAAATAAACCAAGTATCTGTTTACTTTCTTTCTTCGTATTGACTAAAAGCTTTTCGTATTTTAAATTATTCGATAATAAAACTTGATAATTTAATTATACGAAAAATGGTTTAGGCCGTTGGACGCATTGTCCAAGGCCTAAACCTGGTTTTTCATTATGTATTAAGCTTATTTAAGCTCAACTACAGCTCCAGCTTCTTCCAAAGATTTTTTCAAGCCTTCAGCTTCATCTTTAGTTACGCCTTCTTTTACGTTTGCAGGAGCTCCGTCAACTAAGTCTTTTGCTTCTTTCAAACCTAAACCTGTAAGTTCTTTTACTGCCTTAACTACAGCCAATTTAGATTGACCAGCTTCTTTTAAGACTACTGTAAATTCAGTTTGCTCAGCAGCTGCAGGAGCATCTCCTGAACCACCAGCAGCAGGACCAGCAGCTACAGCAGCAGCTGCAGGCTCGATACCATACTCATCTTTCAAAATTGTAGCTAATTCATTAACTTCTTTAACTGTCAAGTTAACTAATTGTTCTGCGAATTGTTTCAAATCTGCCATTCTTTCTATCGTTTTAAAATGTGTAAAAAATATAATTTATTAAGTGCGCGCGTTTTTTTCTTATCTCTCCGATAAGGTTTTAACAAGTCCTGCGATAATTCCACCACCTGATTTAAGGGCAGAAATAACGTTTTTAGCAGGAGATTGTAACAATCCGATAACTTCGCCGATCATTTCCTCTTTCGATTTCAATGCGATCAAAGCATCCAATTGGTTGTCACCGATGAATACTGCATGGTGAATGAAAGCACCTTTTAACAAAGGCTTGTCAGACTTCTTGCGGAATTCTTTGATGATCTTTGCTGGAGCGTTTCCGTTCTCAGCAATAAGGATTGAAGTGTTTCCAGCCAATACTGTCGACAAATCGCCGTAGTCATTGTCTGAAGCTTCCATCGCTTTTGCAAGCAATGTATTTTTAACTACCGACAATTCGATACCTGCTTTAAAGCAAGCTCTCCTTAGGTTTGAAGTAGTTTCTGCATTTAAACCGGAAATGTCTGCCAAATAAACAACATTCGTTCCCGCTAACTGTGCAGTTAAATCTTCAATAACTCTTGATTTTTCTTCTCTAGTCATAATAAAATATTTTAACTACCAATTATACACCTTTAGGATCCAAAGCAATCGCAGGACTCATTGTGCTGGACAAGTGAATGCTTTTGATGTATGTTCCTTTAGCCGCAGTCGGTTTAAGTTTTAATAATGTTTGAATAATTTCGTGAGCATTGTCAACAATTTGCTCAGCTCCGAAAGAAACCCTTCCGATTCCGGCGTGAACAATACCAGTTTTATCTACTTTGAAATCAATTTTACCGGCTTTCACTTCAGCTACAGCTTTCGCCACATCCATAGTTACTGTTCCGGTTTTAGGGTTTGGCATCAAGCCACGTGGCCCAAGGATACGTCCTAATGGTCCCAATTTACCCATAACAGCTGGCATTGTGATGATGACATCAATATCCGTCCAACCGTCTTTGATTTTTTGCAAGTAATCGTCTAAACCTACGTGGTCTGCACCAGCAGCTTTAGCTTCAGCTTCTTTGTCCGGCGTTACCAATGCAAGAACCCTTACATCTTTACCTGTACCGTGAGGCAAGGTTACAACACCTCTTACCATTTGATTCGCTTTTCTTGGATCTACACCCAAACGAACTGCGATATCAACAGACTCGTCAAATTTTGCAGTAGCAATTGTTTTCACAAGCGCCGAAGCGTCTTTTAGTGAATACAATTTGTTCTTCTCAATTTTTGAAGCAGCCTCTTTTTGTTTTTTTGTCAATTTTGCCATGTCTTACGCTTGTTTTAGAGGAGATTCTCCTGATACAGTTATACCCATAGACCTGGCCGTTCCTGCGATCATGCTCATGGCAGATTCTACAGTAAACGCATTCAAATCAACCATTTTGTCGTCAGCAATCGCACGGATTTGATCCCATGTTACGCTTGCCACTTTTTTACGATTAGGTTCACCGGAACCGGACTTTAGCTTTGCAGCATCCATTAACTGGACTGCGGCTGGTGGAGTTTTTACGACGAAATCAAAAGATTTGTCTTTGTAAACCGTGATTTGCACTGGGCAAACTTTACCGGCTTTATCCTGGGTTCTCGCATTGAACTGCTTACAGAACTCCATGATGTTAACTCCAGCGGCTCCTAAAGCAGGTCCAACCGGTGGCGACGGATTCGCAGCACCTCCCTTAACTTGTAGTTTAACTACTTTACTAATCTCTTTAGCCATTGTGTTTAAATAATTTGCAAGAATCTGTGGAAGCAGACGATTGCGATTTATAATAGTGTAACAAATTATACTTTTTCAACTTGCATAAAGCTCAGTTCCAAAGGTGTCTTTCTTCCGAAAATTTTCACCATGACTTCGAGTTTACGCTTCTCATCATTGATTTTTTCAACCGTTCCGTTGAACCCGTTGAAAGGCCCGTCAATCACCTTAATGGTTTCACCAATATTGAAAGGAATCGCGTGGCTGTCGGTTTTCACTGCAAGCTCATCGACTTTTCCAAGCATCCTGTTGACTTCAGACAATCTCAAAGGCACCGGATCGCCGCCTTTTACTTCGCCCAGGAAACCGATAACGCTTGTTATGGATTTTATAATATGCGGTATTTCACCGGTAAGGTTGGCTTCAATCATGACATAACCGGGAAAATATACTTTATCCTTCGTGATTTTTTTCCCGTCACGAACCTGCACTACTTTTTCAGTTGGCACAAGCACTTGCGAAATATAATCGGACATTCCCAGTCGGTTGATTTCGGTTTCGATATAAGCTTTCACTTTATTCTCCTGCCCGCTTACCGCTCTGACCACGTACCACTTTTTCACATTGTTCTCTGACATCTAATTAAGCTTTAATCCAATTAAAAAATCCAGCTAAAGCTTTGGAGAAGATTTCATCAACTCCCCAAGTTGCCAGCGAAAACAATACAGAAAATAAAGCCACGACAATTGTCAGGCGCTGTACCTCTTCCCATTGTGGCCAGGTCACGTTTGATTTCAATTCGCCAAACGCTTCCGATATATAATTAATAACTTTCATTATATGTTGTTTTTTGTGGCACGGGCGGAGGGATTCGAACCCCCATCAACGGTTTTGGAGACCGCTATTCTACCCTTGAACTACGCCCGTTTGTTAAAAGCCAGTAGCCTCCAAGAAGCTACTGGCCTTAAAAAATTTCTGTTATAACTTATTCAACGATTTCAGTTACCTGACCTGCACCTACAGTACGACCACCTTCACGGATTGCGAAACGCAAACCAACAGTCATAGCGATAGCGCTAAGTAAAGTTACATCAATTGTTAAGTTATCCCCAGGCATTACCATCTCTACACCAGTTGGCAAAGTGATTACACCAGTCACGTCAGTTGTACGAACGTAAAATTGTGGACGGTAGTTATTGTGGAATGGCGTGTGACGGCCACCTTCTTCTTTTTTAAGGATATAAACCTCAGCTTTGAATTTAGCGTGTGGTTTTACTGAACCTGGCTTAACGATAACCATACCTCTTTTGATATCAGCTTTGTCAATACCACGTAGCAATAAACCTACGTTATCTCCAGCTTCACCACGGTCAAGGATTTTGCGGAACATCTCAACTCCTGTAATAGTAGAAGTCAATTTTTCAGCACCCATACCGATGATTTCAACTGAATCTCCAGTGTTTGCAATACCAGTTTCGATACGACCTGTAGCAACAGTTCCACGACCTGTGATTGTAAATACGTCTTCAACTGGCATCAGGAAAGGTTTTGCGATATCACGTACCGGCTCTTCGATCCAAGTATCAACAGCTTCCATCAATTCAAGAATTTTAGGAACCCATGTCGGATCAGCGTTCAATCCACCCAAAGCAGAACCTTGGATAACCGGACCGTTATCTCCATCATATTCGTAGAAAGACAATAAGTCTCTGATTTCCATTTCAACCAGCTCTAAAAGCTCAGCATCATCAACCATATCCACTTTATTCATAAAAACAACCATTCTTGGAATACCTACCTGGCGACCCAAAAGGATGTGCTCACGTGTTTGTGGCATTGGTCCGTCAGTTGCAGCTACTACAAGGATAGCACCGTCCATCTGAGCAGCACCTGTAACCATGTTTTTTACGTAATCCGCGTGACCTGGACAGTCAACGTGTGCGTAGTGACGGTTAGCAGTTTCATACTCTACGTGTGATGTATTAATAGTAATACCTCTTTCTTTTTCTTCAGGAGCGTTATCAATCTGGTCGAAAGATTTAGCAGCAGTTTTGGAGAAACCAGCTTCAGCCATTACTTTAGTAATAGCAGCAGTCAAAGTAGTTTTTCCGTGATCCACGTGTCCAATTGTACCGATATTTAAGTGCGGTTTGGAACGATTAAAATTCTCTTTTGCCATTTTACTTAATTTTTAATCTTAGTTATATATTAGTGTTCAATTTTATACTTAACTTGAGCCAACGACGGGAATTGAACCCGTGACCTCTTCCTTACCAAGGAAGCACTCTACCCCTGAGCTACGCCGGCAAGGATTTTATCCTGGTTTGCAGAATAGGTTATTTTGGATTAAGCGTGATTTCATTCTTAACTTCCTGAAAAACATTCCTGTAGTTCAGATCGAAAAAGGATTACCGGTGCGCTCGTGACCCTGTAATTTTTCACATTCGGATTACTTTACCCGCGGACATCCATTCATTTGAAGAAAGGATTACCTCGCAAGTTCGGTGATCCGTAAGGGTGAAACCTTACGAAATTTTGTGGGGAGAGCAGGATTCGAACCTGCGAAGTTCTCACAGCAGATTTACAGTCTGCCCTCGTTGGCCGCTTGAGTATCTCCCCGTTTTTGATTTCAATATTCTAAAGAACAAATCCCTGTTATACAAGGAAAATCTAAGCCGCGAGTCGACTCGTTTTTCTTGACCTGCAAATCCTTTACGTGATTCTTAAGTCGCGAATTTTCTCGCGTCATTTTGAGCCGATAGAGGGACTCGAACCCACGACCTGCTGATTACAAATCAGCTGCTCTAGCCAACTGAGCTACACCGGCGTATACAATAAAAAAAGTCCGCTATTTCTAACGGACTGCAAATGTATATCTTTTTGTAATTCAATCAAAACATTTTTAAAAAAAAATTCTGATTATAAATACGTTTTGATTTTTTCTTTCCTTTTAAGTAATAAACGTTCAAGCGATTCTGTGGTTTGGTCAACTGCTTCCTCAAAAGTTTTGCATTGTTTCTGTACTAAAAAATCGTCTCCCGGCACGTGCAATTTCACCTCTACATTCTTGTTTTCCTTTTCACTCGTTTGCTGGACCTTCAAAAAAACGTCTGCTGCCACTATTTTGTCGTAGTATTTTTCCAATTTATCCATTCTCGACTGGATGAAATCTACCAGCTTGGCGTCAACATTAAAGTTAACTGCATGAACATTTACCTTCATAATCAAAATTTTAAATGGTTAATACAAATGAACTATTTCTGATTCCTCGGATGGGCATCGCCATACACTTTTTTCAGTTCAGATAAACTGCTGTGCGTATAAACCTGCGTCGACGCCAAACTGGAATGTCCCAACAATTCTTTCACTGAATTTAAATCTGCCCCGTTGTTCAACATGTGAGTAGCAAAGGTATGGCGCAGGATATGCGGGCTTTTTTTTACCTTCTCGGAGACATTACTAAAGTAGTTATTTATTAAACGATACACAAAAGAATCGTTTAATTTAACGCCCTTTAACGATAAAAAGAAATAATCACCGTCCGAAATGCGCGCCAGCTTTGCCCTTTCCGAGAGATAAAGCGCACACTGTTTGGCGATTACAGGAAGCACCGGAAGAATCCGCTCCTTATTGCGTTTTCCCAACACTTTTAACGTTGTCGTATTGTAATTGTTCAGCTTGAGCCCGATGAGTTCAGCGCGCCTGATTCCTGTCGTATAAAACAGGTCAATGATCAGTTTGTCACGAATGCCTTCATAGCCTTCCGGATATTGGATTTCGTTCAGCACATTGTCGAGTTCCTTTTCCGAGAACGGAATCTGCAGAATCTTCGGTGTCTTCAACGACTTGTGCTTCAGCAACGGACTCGCCGAGACCTGCTTGATCTTTAAAAGGAATTTGTAAAAGGCTTTGAGTGAAGAAATTTTCCTGTTGACCGACGAATTCGAAATCCCCGAATCGACCATCGAAACAATCCAACTTCGGATTTGCCCGTAATTCACCGCCTCGAGATTTCCGTCGCCAAATTCACTTTCAAGGAAAGTCTGAAAAAACCCCAGGTCATTTAAATACGCGTTGACGGTGTGGAGCGAATATTTCTTCTCCAACTCCAAATAATCCCGGAAAGCCTGCTGATTGTTTTGCATAAAAAAACCGTTAGCCAAAGTTATGAAACTTTACTAACGGTTTTATATTTTCGGAAAAGTTATTACTAACTCTCTAAATTGTCGCGCATATTCTGGATATAAGCTGCTTTTTGCACTTGAGCCCTTCTGGTTACAGATGGTTTCGTGAAAGCCTGACGTGCACGCAACTGGCGAACAGTTCCGGTCTTGTCGAACTTTCTTTTATAGCGCTTCAATGCTCTATCGATATTTTCTCCGTCTTTAATTGGTATAATTAACATAATATGACACCTCCTCTCATTAAGGCTGCAAAAGTATAATTTAATTTTGAATTGTGAATGATGAATTGTGAATTATTTTTTGGGCGTGCCGGCAATCATCATTTTACTATGATTCGACATTTCGTTGCCGTCAGGCTTTCCGCTTTATCTTTTGCTCATACTTCGCAAAAGGATGCCGCTGCAATCCTTCACGCGCCTACTTCACAACAATAAAAAAGCCGAAAACAATTTCTTGCTTTCGGCTTCTCTTCATCATTTATATTTTAGTCTTTCAGCAAATTCCGCGAAATCACCAATTTCTGAATCTCAGTCGTTCCCTCGCCTATCGTACACAATTTCGAATCCCTGTAGAATTTCTCGACCGGAAAGTCTTTCGTATAACCATATCCGCCGTGAATCTGAACCGCTTCATTTGAAACCCTGACACAAACTTCCGAAGAATACATTTTTGCCATCGCGCCCATGGTCGTGACCGGCTTGTGGGTTTGCTTTAAGAATGCAGCTTTGTGCAAGAGCAATTCTGAGGCTTCGATTTCAGTTGCCATGTCGGCCAACTTAAATGCAATCCCCTGAAACTGGCTGATCGGCTGCCCGAACTGGTGTCTTTCTTTTGAATATTTCAATGCGGCTTCGTATGCGCCTTTCGCAATTCCCAATGACAATGCACCAATTGAAATGCGCCCGCCATCCAATATTTTCATCGCCTGGACAAATCCCTGGCCTACTTCGCCCAACCTGTTTGCATCCGGAACACGGCAGTTGTCAAAAACCAATTCAGCGGTTTCGCTCGCACGCATGCCCAGTTTATTTTCTTTCTTGCCCGATGTAAATCCAGGCATTCCTTTTTCAAATACAAAAGCAGTCATTCCTTTGGAATCGCCTTTTTCGCCTGTCCTGACAATGACAACGGCAATATCCCCTGAAATCGCATGCGTGATAAAATTCTTCGCGCCGCTTACAATCCAATGGTCGCCATCTTTCACAGCGGTCGTATTCATGCCGCCGGCGTCAGAACCGGTATTGTGCTCGGTCAAACCCCACGCGCCGATATGTTCAGCGGTCGCGAGTTTCGGAATCCATCTTTTTTTCTGCTCGTCGCTGCCAAATGTCAGGATGTGGTTTGTGCACAAAGAATTGTGCGCCGCAACCGACAACCCGATTGACGGATCGACTTTTGAGATTTCCTCAACAACCGTGATATATTCGTGGTAACCCAAACCTGAACCGCCCAATTCCTCCGGAACCAAAACGCCCATGAAACCCATTTCACCCAATTTTTTAAATAATGGAACCGGAAAGGTCTGTGCCTCATCCCATTCCATAATATTCGGGCGGATGTGTTGTTCTGCGAAATCTCTTATGGATTGTGCAATCATCGACTGCGTTTCGTTGTACTCGAAATTCATTTGTAGCGTTATTTTTTTAGAATTCCAAATATACGGCAATTATGTCGACTTTTTCAACCGGAAAGCCCTTAATTTTTATCAAATCCGCAGCATTTCTAATGTCGCCGTTCATGCTTCTGTATGTCACGATTTCTTTTGACAACGGATAGCGGAAATAAGGAAATTGCGACAATTCCCTGACTGAGAGTTTGTTTATCGCAATCTTTTTGACATTCGGCACGACCGAAATCTTAAAATATTTATCGAGATTTTCGACAACTTCCGGCGATAAACCCCAGACATCATTCATTTGTCCCATATTGACAAAACCGCCCAACAGTTCTTTTTGTTTCAGGATTCTTTCGGACAAGGCATCACCGATCCCGTAAATCTTTATCAGGTCTTCTTTGGTTGCCTGATTTATGTCGATCTCTGTAATTTTTTCCTTCTTTTCAAAGTTTGGTTTTGCAGAAGCCAGTTTTTTATTGTTTATCCAATCCGGGAATTTGAAATAGGGCGAAATGGCATTTAATAGCGAATCAGAAATTTTTGTCACGACTTGGAATTCCTTCGCAGAATTGACATATTTATTTTCTTTCCTGAAAGCCAGAAGCCGGTCGATTTCCGAAACGGACATGCCAAGTTTATACCCTTTGAAATCCGTAATGAAATTGGGATTGAAAGGATACATTTTCGGGACATAATCTGCCTGCTGCTTTTTCAGCGAATCCATTTCAGTTTGTACTGAAAGCCATTGCTGCTTTGCAGGACTGTCATTTTCATGATTCGTAAAATCGGCAAAATAATATGCCCATTGCAAAATGACGATAATCGAAAACAGAAAAAACAATCCGTTGCGCTGGGATTTAGTAAACAGGAAATACTGCTTGAGTGAAGGGAATTTCATAGGTATGGCGTGTATAAAGTTTCATGGCATATATTTAAAGAAAGTCGAAATTACAAATCGAAGACCGAACTTCGCTTCGCCCGGATCAAATCCTTAAGCTTAATCCAGAAGGCCAGCGTCAGGTAAACCCCAAACCACAATCCGGCGGTGACAAATGAAATGTATATGAAAAAAATCCGCACACTGCTGGCGCGCATCCCCAGTTTGTCCGCAAGCCGCGAAGCCGCATTGAAGCCGTGCTTTTCAAAAAAATATTTCAGCTGTATGACAAATGACATCGTGAATAATTGAGTTTCAAAGTTACTAAAGATTTTTATCTTCCGTCAAAGCTTTCATCAATTCTGCGCCGATGGCACATTCGAGACAGCGGCTTTTGTTGCAATAGTCGTTTTTAAGCTGGAGCAATGACTGGGTTTCAAATGCGGTTTTTGATTTCACGCCAAACGAACCGAATTTTTCGATGATCGTATTTTTCTCTGCCGGAAGCGACGCCATCATATCAATCAATTGTCCGGAAATGTCTTTCCCTTGGCTTTTGGCGTAGGCAAACTGCAGCGGAATGATCGAATTCACCAACAGCAAATCCATAAACGGAACCGTCAGCGGCTTTGGTTTTTTCGGGCTCAATTTGTCAAACTGGTAATGTGATTGCCAATAGCCCGAAACGTCGACTTTGAAAATGCCATAAAAAGCGGCAGCCGAATCAATCGCCATGGCCTTTGAAAATAAATGGTGCTGCAAATGGTACAATTGGGCAAATTGCGCGAGCCGTATCGTTGGGAAATTATCCGGCCGATGCTTGAAAAACTGGACCGGTTCAATATGCGTTTCAGGCAATTGGTATTTATGCGACAGGAATTCCCAACTGCTTTTCAAATATTTGAAATAGATGTCTTCTTTTTCAACATCGAGTAAACCCGCGCGCCCAAACAGCAATGCTTCTAGATTTTCTGGCTCCTGCTGCTCTTTGCGGATGACGGCAAATGGGATGGATTTCGCAATCTGCATGAAAATATCGCCATTGGTATTGAGCCCGAAGTTTTTGGCCAACAAACAAAACAGTACCGCTTCCCAATCGTTTGCGGTGTCAGATAAAATTTGGCTTATCGGAATGGATTTTCTTTCAAGCCTTTCAAAAAACAATCGCTCCTGCCAATTCCGCAATACAAATTCATCGATTGACGCCAATCGCCTTTCACAGAAAATCCACGATTTTTGGGTGGTTAAGGATTGGTAGTTTTCCAATGTTTCATTCGCGACGTAATGCTGCAATTCCAAAACCGGAATCTCCGTGTTGTTTTTCCTGAAAATTTCCGCATCGTGTTTCCAGACCACATGAAGAATGACATTCTCATAAGCCGAATCGGTTTCGTGATGGTGCAGATACCAGTCTGAAGACTGGACATGGATTTCGACATTTCCGGCCCATCTCTGTTTGCCGATAATGATCTGTGCGTTGAAAAAATCCGGGCCGGCCAATTGCAGGTATTGCCCCGAATGGACTATCGCGATGGTTTCTCCGTTAAAAGTTTTGAGATTGGTGGAATCGAACTTCTTGAATTTCCACAGGTAGTGCAGGAAATCTTCTTTCATTTGGACTTATTTTAGATGGCGTATATAGATGAATCTAAAATAAGAAAAAAATCCAGTCCGGCAACATTCTGGCTATAAATGTTTTATCGCAACAAATACAACTTGGCACAGGCACGTGCATCCGACAACGCTTCGTGATGGTTGAGCTGGATGTTGTTGCGGTCGCTGCAATACTTTAGGTTGGCGGGTTTGTAGCCTTTGGCGCGGTAGATTCGACAAGTGCATTCCCAACGGTCGGCGATTTCGAGCTCGTCATAATACAAGCCGTAATATTTCATGGTTTTGAGCAGCACATTCCTGTCGAAAGCCTCATTGTGCGCGACGATTTTCTTCCCGAACAAACGCTTGTGGATTTCCGGGAACAAATCGTCAAAAGTCTTCTCATTCAAAGTTTCCACCGGCTTGATGCCATGACACATGATGTTGCGATACCAATACTCATTGTTTGGCGGTTGGATCAATGTATAAAACTCTTCTGTGATAATGCCATCAACAACGGTCACAATCCCGACTGCGCAAGCGCTTTCAGGGTAACCGGTGGCAGTTTCAAAATCTATGGCGGTAAAAGTCATGTCGCAATATTTCGGTGGCAATTTACAAATTCAATCCAAATTACGGAATGAAAATCGGATATTGAAAACCATTATATTTGTAAATCCATAACACCATTTTCCATGAAAAATTATATCGCTGCGTTTTTTCTTTTGTTGGCCATATCATTTTCGCATGCGCAAAAAACACCAACTGCCATAAAAGTCACGTACCTGAAAACGTCGAACGGGAAATTGGTCGAAAACCAGGATCCGGTAGTCATATTTGCCAACCTGATTACGACCGTGATTACGACGCAGCATATCCTGGATAAAAAATCGGAATTCCCTTATGAGCAATCTTATATCGACCGGAAAACAGGGTATTACTACCAGCTGGCGCAATTGAATGCAGAAAAAACAACGATGACCATAGACAGTTCATCGATCGGCAAACAAACTTTTGAAATTCTCGACGACACCAAAATGATCCTGGGCTATAAATGCCGGAAGGCAAAAACGGTCATCAATTCAAACAATATTGAACTCTGGTATACCGATGAACTCGGGTTGAAAGGCGCGCCGACAGTTTTAGGCCAAAACCTTGGATTGGTTTTAGAGGTCACGCGCAATGGAAACTATACCTTTTCCGTGGAAAAAATCGAGGAAATGAAAAGCATTCCGTCTATTGCACCGCAGAAAAAAATTAAAAAAGTCGACATTCTTACCTATCGCGATTTGTTGTGGAAAAGCCGCTTTACGATTATTCCTGTCTTTAAAAATGAAGTCATTAATTTCTCGGATAAGTCTAAATCCAATGACAGCGTCTTTAAATATGCGAACGGCACCATCGTATTGCGGAAAATAAAAATCCCTGAAATCAAAAAAGGAAGCCAGATTTTTGTCGATGTCAGCGAACAATCGAATGGCGATGCATATGACCGGACCGGATCGGTTTTTATCATCCCGACGGACAACAAATTGTCTTTCCTGAATGGGCTGCAAAATTCAGCCAAGGAATTGCCCGTCTATGACAATGGAAACGGCAAGCAATACCAAGGCGTCGTGCGCACGGATAACTATTCGCCGTTATTGGAGCTCATGCGCTTTTTCACGCCGTTTGGCGTCAAGCAGTACAATACCATCCAACTGAAGAATAAAACGTGGCAGGACAGCGTATATTACCGCCAGGACATTTCCGAAATGCATCCGGTTTTGAGCGGTAAGGAAATTTGGATTGGCGCCAATATCGGGAACTATGACAAAGGCGGACACAAAATCAGCCTGAACCTGACGATACATCCTGAAGAAGATGGAAAAGCAGGAAGCGATTTTATCCTGCCGCTTTTCAACACCAACAATGTCATGGAAATGGCAGGACAGGAATATGCGACGATGTTCAACAATGACAAAGGACTTGAAGTCGGTTTTACGTTGGCGGCGAATGTCAAAAACGCGAGGCTACGTTATATTACAACCGGCCATGGCGGTTGGGAAAACGGCGACGAATTCGTGCAGAAGAAAAATACGGTTTTGCTTGACGGAAAAAACGTGTACAGCTTTATTCCGTGGCGGATGGATTGCGGTTCGTTCCGTTCGTATAATCCAGCATCGGGGAATTTCAATAACGGATTGTCTTCATCGGATTACAGCCGTTCGAATTGGTGTCCGGGAACCGTGACCAATCCGGTTTATATCGATTTGGGGAATCTGGCAGCTGGAAAACATACGATACAAATTAAAATCCCGCAGGGCGAACCGGAAGGAAATAGTTTCAGTTCTTGGAATGTTTCGGGGGTTTTGATTGGAGAAAAGTAGCTATTAGAATTGAGTATTGAGGTTCCAAAAAATGCTCAATACTCAATTCTAATATCTCAATTCTATTACTTTATCGAACCGATGATATCGTATTTCGTAATGATATGGTGTTTCCCGTTTCCTAAATCCACCAGGACAGCCTGGTTGTCTTTGGTGAACAGTTTGGACACTTCTTCAATTGGCGTACCGATTTTTACAATTGGATATGGTTTGCCCATGACTTCACGGATCGGTTTGTCGGCGACATCCTTATCGGAAACATAACTTTGGAACAAATCGGTTTCATCTACGGAACCGACAAATCCTGTCACATCAATCACAGGAATCTGTGAGATTTTATACTTGCGCATGCGCTCGATGGCGTGCGACACCAATTCTTCGGTGCGTACAATTACCAATGGCTTGTCGATATGGTCTTTGATGACGTCTTCGGCTTTCTTGATGTCTTCATCGAGGAAACCGCGTTCGCGCATCCAGTCGTCGTTGAACATTTTCCCAACGTAACGGCTTCCCGAATCGTGGAATAAAACGACCACAACATCCTCAGGCTTGAAATGCTCTTTCAATTGCAGCAATCCTTTGATGGCCGATCCTGCGGAATTGCCAACAAAAATACCTTCTTCCAATGCGATTTTGCGCGTGTAAACGGCTGCATCTTTATCGGTGACTTTTGTAAAACCGTCAATCAGGGAAAAATCGACGTTCTTTGGAAGGATGTCTTCACCAATGCCTTCGGTAATGTAGGAATAAATTTCGTTCTCGTCGAAAATGCCGGTTTCATGGTATTTTTTGAATACGGAACCATAAGTATCGACGCCCCAGATTTTGATGTTTGGGTTTTTCTCTTTCAGGAATTTGGCGACACCTGAAATCGTTCCGCCAGTTCCGACGCCGACGACAAAATGCGTAATTTTCCCATCAGTCTGTTCCCAAATTTCCGGGCCGGTCTGTTCGTAATGTGCCATCGTGTTTGATGGATTATCATATTGGTTGACATACCAGGAATTTGGCGTGTCTTCGCCCAGCCTTTTTGAAACGGAATAATAGGAACGCGGATCGGTTGGCTCTACATCTGTTGGGCACACGATGACTTTCGCGCCCACGGCACGCAGGATGTCCATTTTTTCCTTGGACTGTTTGTCGGTGATGACACAGATGAGTTTGTAACCTTTTACGATCGCGCCAAGTGCCAATCCCATCCCGGTGTTTCCGGAAGTACCTTCGATGATGGTTCCGCCTGGTTTGAGGCGTCCGTCGGCCTCGGCGTCTTCAATCATTTTGACGGCCATGCGGTCTTTGACCGAATTGCCCGGATTGAAAGTTTCGACTTTTGCGAGGACGAGCGCATCGATTTCGGCAGTAACTTTGTTGAGTTTGACCAACGGCGTGTTGCCGATGGTTCCGAGTATGTTTTCTGCGTATTTCATTGAGGATTTATTTTCAGTGGACAAATATAGGAATTTGTTCCTTAATCGATATAGTTGATTTTGCGTGAAGGATTGCAGCGGAAATCCTTTTTATAAAGGATTCGCCAGAAGCGTAGCGGATGAATCCTTTATAAAAAGATTGCAGCGGAAAGCCTGACGGCAACGTAATGTTTAAATGAACCCACATGCCGATTGCCGGCACGCCAAAAGCATTATTGAAAGAATGTCCACACCAACCCAAAACGCACCATGAAATCGCGGTATGGATAGCCTGGAGACGAATAGTAATCGTTTCCTGTCATGGCGGAGTTGAAGTGCTCGGCTTTGAGGTAGAAACGGGTTTGGCGCACGCGGGCATTGACGAAGAAATCGAGCATTGGGAAGTTTCCGATTTCTTTCTGGTTTTGGACGAAGAATTCGCCTATGACCGGGTTGTACTCGTTGGCGTAGTATTTCGTGAAATAATTGAAAGTGATGCCGGTCTGGATATACAACGGCTTCTTTTTAAAGAAATAGTCGGAAAAATACAAAGTGTTCCTGGTGACGAATTGCGGTACGTTGAGGATGTCATCTTCCTGGTCGACCTTCTGGTAAAGGAGCGTGTTGTCGAGCGCGAGTTTCCAGAAATGGAATTCGCGGCCGATTTTGAGCGACAGGTATTTGATGGTTTTGCTGTATTGATCAGGTGTTACGAGTTGCTGGCCGTTTGTGCCGTGGTCGCTGAAATACAGGTAATCGTTGAGCGTTTGCACCGAAAGTGATGCGCTAGCCCATTGCGTATCGGCGTTGACGGAAATGGCGTTTATCTTTTCGTTGTTGAAATCATGGAACCAGTTGTAGGCGACATAGCTGCTTTGGTGCAGGTTGTAAATATGGTCGGGGATTTTATTGATGTTCTGGTAACGGAAAGACAGTTTGTTTTTGTCGTTGACTTTGTATTCGAGGTTCGCATCCAGATTGGACATCGGGACATCGGAAATGGAGTTGGAATAAATGAATTTTCCTTTCCATTTGTTTTTGAGGTATTCGTATTGGCCACCGATGTTATTGATTTCGTCGCTGAGCGATCCCGGAATGGTTTCGGTTTCGAGGATGAGAATTTTATTGAAATAATAATTGTACCTGAAATCTTCGGCGAAGAACTGGAATTTGCCGAGTGTTTTGTTTTCGTATACCGCGCCGACTTTGTTGTACATGCGGTTGTAGCGGTTTTGATCATGGATGTTACTGGAAACATAAGCTTCGCCAAACCTGATGAGTGTTGATGTTGTGCCGTCGGATGCTGTTATGGTTGATGCGACCGTGGGCTGGCTGTATTCAAAATATTGGTATTCGTAATTGAACTGGTGCGTCAGGTAAAGGTTGTTTTGGGCATCTTTTGGATTTATCCTAAAACTGTGGTCGAGGAAAAGCCGTTTGCCTTTGAGGAAAGATTGCGCATCTTTGAAATAGACTTCGAGGCGCGCCCGGTTTTTGAATTCGCTGCCTTCATCTTCAAAATCATTTGGATTGGTAATGCCTCCATTTTCGCCGTTGAGGATGTCTTGTCCAACAAAATGGAAATTGGCATAATAGCGTTTGTTAATCGTATTATAACTGGTGGTGAAGCGAAAGTTACCTGTACTGGAAAGCTGGTTGATGTATTTGCCAAGCGAGCGCAAGCCTTTATAGGCGAGGGAAAAATTGAGCCTTTCGGAGGTGTTGACGGTAATGAACGCATCGAGCGTCTGTCCTTGTTCCATGACACTTTTAAAATAAAGGTCGGTTATAGGCGTAGCAACGGAATAATAATGGATATCATTCGGTGTCATATAATTGAAGTGTTTCGCCTTGTAGCCAAATTCGGGATAGGATGAAAATTCATTCAGGCTGAACTGGAGCGTATTGTAGGTCTGTCCTTCATTCGCAAAAGGCATTAGCCCAAAAATATCCTTTCTCAGGTAATTGAATTTGTATTCGCTTTTGATGGTCAGGGAAGTATCGACATAGGTCGTATCACGCTCGAGTGTGATGATCCTGTATTGGTCGATCGATGCTTTTTTGATTTGGGGAATGACTTTATCCGTGGTCGCTTCGTTTCCACTTTTTTTAATAACCTCTTTGTTTTGCGAAAAACAAAATGAAGTGATGCAAAAAAGCAGTAAAGTTAGATATTGTCTCATGAGGTAATATTCGGGAACAAAAATACACAAATGATTAGTATAAACCACAGGATGAAATCTTGTTGGCCTATAATTTTTTCATAAAAAAAGGCTATCCGTTGGGATAGCCTTTATTAAAGATAATGCTAATAATTAGCTGTGATGATTCAGGTGGAGTTTTCTGGCTTGTAACGCCGCTCTTCCTGAAGCAATAGTTTCAGTATCATTCATGATTGTGAAAACACCATTTTCAACTACTACTGTCATCAAATAGATTAAAGTATCTGGTGCATCGGCAGATGTTAATCCCGCTTCCTGAGTAAAAGTATGCTCTGTCGCTAAGTTTTGAGAACCACCTCTTGAATATGTGATTTTAAATGGAATAGGAAAATTGATTCCAGAAACATCAACAGTTGAACCCGGGAAATCAGGGAACATATCGTCACCAGTGCTGTATAAATAAGCACCAATAACATATGTACCATCAGGATAGTCAGCTGTGCTCATAGACAATACTTCAGGACAATCGCCTGTTTGGGCACCAGCACCGAATGCATCGCCGTTTCCGTCAAACACAAGGATATCGACGTCATATGCAAGATCACATAGTGTAAAATCAACTAAAGTCGGATCGCCATTTGCGGCTGCTTTGAATGATTGATTCCAGTCGAAAGTCAGGTCAAGTGAGTTACTTACTACGTTTGAAATATTGACAGTAGTCGTTACTGGTGTAAAGATAACAGCATTCGTTCTTGAATCACCAAGCGTAATTAGCAAGGTTTCATTTTCTTCGTATGCATAATCTTCACTGATAATGATTTCACCTTCGAAAGTGGTAACAAATGCAGGAACAGTAAAAGGTTTTTGGAATGTAGTATTCCCTAAAGCCGAATTTACATCACTGTCGGTTCCATCAGCAGTACTTCCCTGGATCTGGTAGACCGCATAAAAAGTGAACGAATGTCCTACAGGCTTGCTCAATGTCAATGAAAAATGTATTGTATCACTTTCAACCGTATTGAAAGTTGGAGCAACATTAATCGTCATTGTCGGCTTATTTTGGTCAACAATTGCAGCTACATCCTGATCATCGCTACATGAAGCGAAAAGTCCAGCCAGAGCAACCAAACCAAGAAGCCTTGAAAAAATTTTATTTATCATTTTCTTTATTTTTTAAAATTAATTTATGGTATTGGTGTGTAAACGCCTCTGTAAGATGCGTCCCCAGCTGCGAAAAAGACGCTGTATTCAATAGTGATAACTCCAGCCCCGTCAATCGTGCTATTGGCATATTGTGCCGGTGTCTGATAAACACTGTTACTGTAACCGCCGCCTAAAGCACCTCCTAAATTCTGGTCTGTTACGAGGGCAACCCTGCCACAAACTTCATTAAATAGGAAACCAGCAGACGGAGTACCTAATTGCGCCCCAGCACTAACTAAA
>DATHKH010000055.1:0-21022 GCA_035286325.1 Flavobacterium sp. | reverse complement strand
TGCGCCAACTCATCGCTGACGGAAAACCGATCATCAACATGGGCATCGGAAGCCCGGATCTCGCGCCGTCAAAAGCGGTTATCGAAGCGATACAGAATGCGATGCACGACGACAATGCGCACCAATACCAAAGTTACCAGGGTTTGCCTGAGCTGCGGAAAGGAATCGCCGATTTTTATAAAAATCACTTTGGCGTTTCGCTCGATTTCAATTCCGAAATCCTGCCACTGATGGGTTCAAAAGAAGGCATTCTGCACATTTCGATGGCGTTTTTAAATGATGGCGACAAAGTGCTGATTCCGAATCCCGGTTATCCGACGTATACTTCGGTCACGAAACTGGTCGGCGCCGAACCGGTATTTTATGATTTGGCCGAAGCCAACAATTGGGAACCGGATTTTGAAGCACTCGAACAACAGGATTTGTCGAAAGTCAAAATCATGTGGCTCAGTTATCCGCATATGCCGACAGGCGCAACAGGAAGTTTGGGAGTGTTTGAAAAAGCCGTCGCATTTGCCAAAAAGCATTATATTTTATTGGTCAATGACAATCCGTACAGCTTTGTTTTGAATGAAAATCCGATTTCGATTTTACGAATTGATGGCGCAAAAGATGTCGCATTGGAACTGAATTCACTTTCAAAAACATTCAACATGGCAGGTTGGCGCGTTGGGATGGTTTTGGGCAATAAGAATTTGCTGGATGCCATTTTAAAAGTCAAAAGCAATATGGACAGCGGCATGTTTTACGGCATCCAAAAAGGCGCAATCGAAGCGTTAAAAAGCGACAAAACATGGTTTCAACAACAAAATGAAATCTATCACAAACGCCAGGAACTGACATTCAAATTGGCAGAAAAACTGAATTGCAAGTTCGATAAAAACGCGGTTGGGTTATTTGTTTGGGCGAAATTGCCAAACGGAATTTCATCATCAGAAAAATTCATCGACGGTATTTTATACGACAAAAGCATATTCATTACGCCGGGAACGGTTTTCGGCACCAATGGTGAAGGCTACATCCGGTTTTCGCTTTGCGTTCCGGCTGAAAAAGTGCAGGAAGCGATTGACCGGTTTTAATTAGACAAAAATGAAAATATACATTATAGGCACAGGATTGATTGGCGGCTCAATGGCTTTGGACATTCGCACTATGGATAAAAACGCCGTCATTTTTGGCATCGACCATAACGAAAATCATTTGCAGCAGGCTTTGGATTCTGGGATTATTCACTACAAAGCAACATTGGAACAAATTTCCGATGCCGATTTTGTCATTGTTTCGATTCCGGTTGACGCAGCTTTGTTACTTTTGCCAAAAGTTTTGAATCTGGTTCCCGAAACGGCTTTGGTTTTTGAAGTCGGCTCGACGAAAAATCCCATTTGCGAAGCGCTCGAAAACCATCCGAAACGCAAAAATTTCATGGCGACGCACCCGATTGCAGGAACCGAATTTTCTGGCCCGACGGCAGCAATCCGCGGGTTGTTTGACGGCAAAACGAACATCATCTGCGAAGTCGAAAAAACGACATTCAAATTGCAGGAAAAGGCGTTGCAGTTGTTCAGGGATTTGGGCATGCGCATCCGGTATATGGAACCGAAATCGCATGACAAACACATCGCTTATGTGTCGCACCTGTCGCACATCAGTTCGTTTATGCTCGGCAAAACGGTCATCGAAAAGGAAAAGCACGAAAGCGACATTTTTGATATGGCAGGTTCCGGATTCGAAAGCACCGTGCGTTTGGCGAAAAGCTCGCCGGCCATGTGGTCGCCGATTTTCAAGCAGAATAAAAAGCAGGTCGTCAAATCGCTCGAAGAATATATCGCAAATTTGACACAGTTCAAAACGTATCTCGAAAATGACGATTACGAAGCAATATTTAATGAAATGCAGAGCACAAACAGGATAAAGGAAATTTTAAACGGAATGGGAAAATAATTGAAAATTGATAATTCACAATTGAAAATTGAAGCTGCAACGAAAATAGGACAAAAGATTTGGGCGTTGCCTTCGGCCCGCGCTTTCGGCTGCCCGCGGTGCTTGCCTCTATCGCTAACGCGCCTGACCGCTACTCTTAACTTTCAAAACTAACACTGGAAACCAAAACAAAATGGAAAATAATAAACAAATGAGAAAATGGCTCGATGATTTTAAACTCGATCATCCATTGGTCATTGCCGGGCCGTGCAGTGCCGAAACCGAAGGCCAGGTTTTGAAAATCGCGAACGAACTCAAGGATTCCGATGTCAGTATTTTTCGCGCCGGAATCTGGAAACCGCGCACACGTCCTGGCGGATTTGAAGGCGTTGGCGCAATCGGATTAAAATGGTTGCAGAAAGCCAAAGCCGAAACCGGATTATTGATGGCCGTTGAAGTTGCCAATGCGACGCATGTGAAACTTGCCCTGGAACACGATATCGATGTGCTTTGGATTGGCGCCAGGACAACTGTCAACCCATTTGCGGTGCAGGAAATCGCCGATGCATTGGAAAATACAGACAAAATCGTGTTGGTCAAAAACCCCGTCAACCCTGATTTGGCTTTGTGGATTGGCGGCGTCGAACGGTTGTACAACGCCGGAATCAAGAAGCTCGGTGTGATTCACCGCGGGTTTTCGACATACGAAAAAACAAAATACAGAAATATTCCCGAATGGCAGATTGCGATTGAACTGCAGAGCCGTTTCCCTGATTTGCCGTTGATTTGCGATCCGTCGCACATTACCGGAAGGCGCGACATGATCCAGGAAGTATCGCAGCAGGCTTTGGATTTGAATTATGACGGACTGATTATCGAAACACATACCGATCCCGATAGCGCTTGGAGCGATGCGGCACAGCAGGTGACTCCAGTGGTTTTGAAACAGATTTTCAAAGACCTCAAAATACGCCAGGTCACGACTGAAGAATCGGATTACAACACTGAAATGATAAAACTCCGCGCCAACATTGATATCGCCGACAGCAAACTGCTCGAAATTTTGGGCAACAGGATGAAAGTCGCCGAACAGATCGGGGCAGTCAAAAAAGCGAAAAACGTTGCAGTTTTACAGAACAAGCGTTGGAACGAAATCCTTGGCAAAATGATTCTCGAAGGCGAGCAAAAAGGATTGAGTGAAGAATTCATTTTGAGGATTTTCAAAGCGATTCACCAGGAAAGTATCAGCCATCAAGAGAAAATTATTAATGGATAAAAGCGGATTTTTCCCGATATTTGCCGCATGACTGGAACCGTTTATAAATCTACCGGGAGTTGGTATACCGTAAAATCCGAAGCAGGTGATTTTATGGAATGCCGTATCAAAGGGAAATTCCGCATGAAAGGAATCAAAAGCACCAACCCGATTGCGGTTGGCGATATCGTAGATTATGAACTCGATGAAACTTCTGATAAAACCACGGGAACGATCCATAAAATCCACGAGCGCAAAAATTATATCGTCAGGAAATCGGTCAATCTATCCAAGCAACTGCACATCATTGCATCGAATATCGACCAGGTTTTTCTTTTGGTCACGATCAACAACCCGCCTACGACGACGAGTTTCATTGACCGGTTTTTGGTCACTGCCGAAGCCTATCATATCGAGACGATTTTGGTATTCAACAAAATCGACACTTATACAGAGGAAATGCTGAACGAACAATTATACCTCCAGCACATTTATCAGGAAATCGGGTACAAATGCCTGCGTGTTTCTTCGACCGAAGGCAAAGGTGTCGACAAGCTCAAAGAAATGATGATTGGAAAAGTCAGCATGTTTTCGGGACATTCGGGCGTCGGGAAATCGACATTGGTCAATGCGATGGAACCAAGCCTGCATTTAAAAACCAAAACCATTTCAGAACAAAGCAAACAAGGCCAGCACACCACGACTTTTGCTGAAATGTATGATTTGTCTTTCGACGCCAAAATCATCGACACGCCGGGAATCAAGGGCTTCGGGATTGTAGATATGCAACCATCGGAAGTCAGCGGTTTTTTCCCCGAATTTTTCAAGCTCCAGGACCAATGCAAATTCAACAATTGCCTGCATAAGGACGAACCGCATTGCGCCGTGAAGGCCGCATTGGAAAAGGATGAAATCGCATGGTCGCGTTATAAAAGTTACCTGCAGATCCTCGAAGGCGACGATGAGCATTACCGTGCCGACATTTACAACGACGACCGGATTGCCAGCGACGAAATGAGAAAACAATAGCCATGAAAGCAGTCATTCAAAGGGTTTCTCGGGCTTCCGTAACGATTGGTGAAATGATAACGGCTGAAATCCAATCCGGATTATTAGTGCTCATCGGGATTGAAGAGGCCGATGCCGAAGATGACATCCTATGGCTGGTTCCTAAAATCATCAGCCTCAGGATTTTTGGTGATGGCAATCATATCATGAACCTTTCGGTTAAAGATATTGGCGGCGATATCATTGTCGTAAGCCAGTTTACACTTCACGCATCGACAAAAAAAGGAAATCGGCCGTCGTATATCAAATCGGCAAAACCTGAAATTGCGATTCCGCTTTATGAAAAGTTTGTTGCCCTGCTTCAATCTGAACTTGGCAAAAAAATCCAGACCGGTATATTTGGCGCCGACATGAAAGTCGGCCTTTTGAATGACGGTCCGGTCACGATTATCATTGACAGTAAAAACAAAGAATAATGAACATCAACAACGCACAACTCACCGTTGACAACTGGATCAAAGAACATGGCGTACGCTATTTCAACGAACTGACCAATATGGCGCAACTCACTGAAGAAGTCGGCGAAGTCGCCAGGATCATCGCGCGCCGTTATGGCGAACAATCCGAAAAGGAAAGTGATAAGGACAAGGATTTGGGCGAAGAGCTTGCCGATGTCGTCTTTGTCGTTTTATGCCTCGCCAACCAAACCGGCGTCAACCTGCAGGAAGCATTCGACAAAAAGATGGATGTCAAATCCAAACGCGACCACGATCGCCATCACAACAACGAGAAACTGAAATAAAAGCAATGAATTTATTTCTAAAGCAATCAATCCTAAACCCGGAATCTTCGATACGGATTACCGGCTCAAAGTCGGAAACCAACAGGCTATTGTTGCTTCAGGCATTGTATCCGGAAATTGTTCTCGAAAACATTTCCCATTCAGACGATAGTAACGTCATGACTTTGGCCTTAAAAAGCGCCGACAAAGTCATCGATATCCTCCACGCCGGAACCGCGATGCGATTTCTTACCGCATATTTTGCCATTCAGGAAGGAAAAACCGTGACGCTCACAGGCTCGAATCGCATGAAGGAACGCCCGATAAAAATCCTTGTCGATGCATTAAGGCAATTAGGGGCTGAAATCGAATATGTCGAAAATGATGGTTTTCCGCCAATCAAAATCGCCGGAAAAAAAATCACAAAAAACAAAGTCGCGCTCAACGCAGATGTCAGCAGCCAATATATTTCTGCATTGTTGCTGATCGCACCCAAATTCGAAAAAGGATTGGAACTGACATTGGAAGGCGAAATCACTTCCATTCCATATATCAAAATGACATTGGCGTTGCTGAACGAAGTTGGGATCAAAACCAAATTCGAGGCAAATAAAATTACGGTTTCGCATCAATTATCCATTGGTCATTATCCATTATCCATCGAATCCGATTGGTCGTCAGCATCCTATTTCTATTCCATCATTGCCTTGTCGAATCGGGGCACGCAAATAACATTATCAAATTACAAGGAGAAGAGTTTTCAGGGCGACAGCAATTTGTCAAAAATCTATAAACTTTTCGGTGTTGAAACCACTTTCATTGGCAACAAGATCACGATCAAAAAAACCGGGGCAAACCAATCGCCAATAAAACTCGATTTGAATATGACGCCCGACATCGCCCAAACCATTGCCGTAACCTGTTTTGCGCTCGGATTGGAATGCGATCTCACGGGTTTACACACTTTAAAAATCAAGGAAACAGACCGTCTGGAAGCGCTAAAAACCGAACTTACCAAACTCGGAGCAAAAATAACAGTCACAAACGACAGCTTAACACTCGGGCCTTCAGAAACAATCAATCCAAATATTTCCATCGTCACCTACAATGACCATCGCATGGCCATGGCTTTTGCACCGCTTGCACTCCGCGTGCCAATCTGTATTGAAAGTGCTGACGTTGTCTCCAAATCCTATCCGACTTTCTGGGAAGATTTGAAACAAATTGGCTTTAAAACCGCGTAAAACGGAAACTTAGGCGCGCAGCAACTCAGTCATTCAGCGACTTCCAAAAATAAACCCCAAAACACTTGACTTTGCCTATCTCACGATAGTATATTTGCAGCTCTAAAATTACTACATGAAGCTATCTCATTTCCAGTTCAATTTACCGAAAGAATTATTGGCCGAGCATCCGGCAGAAAACAGGGACGAATCCAGATTAATGGTCATCGACCGCAAGAAAAAAACCATAGAACATAAAATGTTTCGCGATGTCATCAACTATTTCGATGATGGCGATGTTTTAATCCTCAACAATACCAAAGTATTCCCGGCCCGTTTATACGGAAACAAGGAAAAAACCGGCGCAAGGATCGAAGTGTTTTTGCTGCGCGAACTCAACGCCGAGCAGCGCCTTTGGGATGTGCTTGTCGATCCGGCAAGAAAAATCCGTATCGGGAACAAATTATACTTTGGCGATGACGATTCGTTGGTGGCCGAGGTTATCGACAATACGACTTCACGCGGACGTACTTTGCGTTTCCTTTACGACGGTTCATACGATGAATTCAGGAATAAACTGACGGAACTCGGCGAAACGCCAATCCCAAAATACATCAACCGCGAAGTCACCGAAGAAGATGCCGAGCGCTACCAAACGATCTATGCGAAGGAAGAAGGCGCCGTTGCAGCTCCGACTGCGGGTTTGCACTTCTCGAAACATTTGTTGAAACGCCTTGAAATCAAAGGGATAAAATTTGCCGAAATCACGCTCCACGTCGGTTTGGGAACTTTCAATCCTGTTGAGGTCGAAGATTTGTCGAAGCACAAAATGGATTCCGAGGAACTCAGGATTTCCCAGGAAGCCTGCGATATCGTCAACGACGGAAAAGCAAAAAAGAAAAGGATCTGTGCCGTAGGAACGACTTCGATGCGCGCCATCGAAAGTTCGGTTTCGTCTGCAAGAACGCTGAATCCTTATGACGGCTGGACAAACAAGTTCATTTTCCCGCCGCATGAATTTAGCATTGCCGATTGCATGATCACGAATTTCCATACGCCAAAATCAACTTTATTGATGATGGTTTCCGCATTCGTCGGGCACGATTTATTGAAAAAAGCCTACGAGGAAGCGATTAAGGAAAAATACAATTTCTACTCTTACGGCGACGCGATGCTGATCCTGTAACAGGGGAGAAAAAGTTTTTGGCCACAGATTCACAGATTATTAAAGCAAGGCTTGAAATCTGTGAATCTGTGGCCATTTTTTTGAGCGTTGCCTTCGGCCAGGCTTTTCATTACAAGTCCTCGCTGTGCTCCGGGCTTTCCATTACAATCCTTAACGCGGCTTCAGTCTAATATTGTCAATTATCAATTATCCATTATCAATTGATTTCCGTATTTTTGCACCACAAACTAAACCTCATGACTTTCCAAAATACCCGCGAATTTGCACAACAACTCGACGCCTCAGACCCATTGGCGGCTTATCGCACCGAATTCAATTTTCCCGAAGTCAATGGCCGCAAAGTAATTTACTTTACCGGGAATTCCCTCGGATTGCAATCCAAGCGTTCCAAAAAATATGTCGATGAAGTCATGGACGACTGGGCGAAACTCGCCGTCGAAGGCCATTTCTATGCCGAAAAACCCTGGTGGGATTACCACGAGCGATTTGCCAATCCGCTCAGCAAAATAGTTGGAGCGCTGCCTGATGAGGTTGCCGTGATGAATACATTGACTGTCAACCTCCATTTATTGATGGTGTCGTTCTATCAGCCGACAGAAAAAAGATATAAAATACTTTGTGAGGAAAAAGCCTTTCCTTCCGACCAATATATGATCCAAAGCCAGGTCAATTTTCATGGCTTTAACCCAAATGACGCGATTGTCGAAATCAAACGCCGCGATGGCGAACACAACATCCGGTTGGAAGACGTGTTGGCAAAAATCGCGGAAGTCGGCGAGGAGTTGGCTTTGGTTTTAATCGGCGGTGTCAATTATTACACAGGCCAGGTTTTCGACATCAAGACCATCACCGAAGCCGGACACAAAGCCGGCGCGTATGTCGGTTGGGATTTGGCGCATGCCGCCGGAAACATCAAGCTCGAACTTCACGACTGGAACGTCGATTTTGCTGCGTGGTGCAGTTATAAATATATGAATTCCGGACCAGGAAATGCGTCAGGCATATTTGTCCACGAAATCCATCACACCGATTCGGAGCTGCCAAGATTCGCAGGTTGGTGGGGACATAACAAGGAACGCCGTTTCAAAATGGAACCGAAATTCGATCCGGTGGAAGGCGCAAATGGCTGGCAAATCAGCAACCTTCCGATATTGACATTGGCGCCCTATCTCGCTTCCGTTGAAATGTTTGACGAAATCGGGATGGACAAACTGATAGAAAAACGCGACAAGATTACGTCTTATCTCGAATTCATCCTACACGAAATCGACAAGGAAGTCGACAGCAATTTTGAAATCATCACACCTTCAAATCCTATAGAAAGGGCATCGCAATTATCAGTTTTCCTTCATGGCGAAGGCAGAAGCCTTTTCGATTATTTAATGAAAAACGGCGTTATTACCGACTGGCGTGAACCGAATGTAATAAGATTGGCGCCGGTGCCGTTGTATTGCTCGTATGAAGATATGTATGAGTTCGGTCAAATTTTGAAAGCAGGAATATTATCAAATTAAGCATGAACAAACAAGAAAAAATAAACGCCTTCGATCCATCGCAACCCGGACTGGCCGACGAAAGTATTTTTGGGTTGCCATTCACAGCCGATGAAAGTGATATTGTCATCATTCCCGTGCCCTGGGAAGTGACCGTGAGTTATGGCGCCGGCGCATCCGAAGGTCCGGAAGCGATTCTCGACGCATCTTTCCAAGTTGATTTGCACCACCAGGAATTTCCTGAATTGTGGAAACTCGGAATGTATCTCGATTTGAATGAGCTGACCATAAAATGGGGAAAAGACAGTGTCAAGCATAAAGCTTTGGCACAGCCGATCATTGAAGCGCTCGAAAGCGGCGAAACCATTGAAAGCATTCCTGCATTGCAAAATGATCTTGACAAAATCAATAAAGTTTGCCGCGATTTGAAAGATGAAATCAAGGAACGCACTTTATATTGGATGAACCGCGGCAAGAAAGTCGTTTTGCTTGGCGGCGACCATTCTACGCCGTTGGGCTATTACGAAGCATTGGCGACTAAACACGGCAATTTTGGGATTTTGCACCTTGATGCACACATGGATTTGCGTGTCGCGTATGAAGGTTTTACCTATTCGCATGCGTCGATTATGTACAATACTTTGCAATTGCCGCAGGTCACGAAATTGGTCCAGGTT
Organism: Flavobacterium sp.; assembly: GCA_035286325.1. GTDB lineage: Bacteria > Bacteroidota > Bacteroidia > Flavobacteriales > Flavobacteriaceae > Flavobacterium. Next base: position 11,479 of record DATHKH010000055.1, on the reverse strand, counting down.
GGCATTCGTGATTTTTGCAAGCAGGAAGTTGAAGTCGCACAACAGGAATCAAACCGCGTCACAGTTTACACAGATATGGACCTAAAAGCGGAAACTTTCTCAGGCAAAACCTGGGAACAGCAATGCAGTGATATTATTTCGAAACTGCCGCAGAAAGTCGCAATCAGTTTTGATATTGATGCGTTGTATTCCTGGTATTGCCCGAATACGGGAACGCCAGTTCCGGGCGGGATGTCATTTGAACAGGCGGCTTATTTGTTGAGCAAGCTCGGCGAAAGCGGCAAAGAAATCATTGGGTTTGACCTTGTTGAGGTTGCGCCTGGCGATGACGATTGGGACGGCAATGTCGGTGCGCGGATGCTGTATCATATGTGTGGCGTTTTGGCGAAGAACAACGGACTTGAAACAGGTTCAAGAATCAATTTTCAATAAATCCGGATGCAAAAACCCTTAAATATTGCCGTTGTCGGTTCCGGATTGGTTGGCTCGCTGCTGGCAATTTACCTTCGCAAGGAAGGCCATAGCGTGCATGTCTACGACAGAAGCCCGGATATCAGGAAAATCAATTTCTCGGGACGTTCGATTAATTTGGCGATGTCGCATCGCGGCTGGAAAGCGCTCGATGGCGTTGGCGTTGGCGATGATGTGCGTGCGATTGCCATTCCGATGGACAAACGTGCGATTCACCTCAAGGACAAACTCAATTTCCAGAATTATGGCAAGGAAGGCGAAAGCATTTATTCGATTTCGCGTGGGACATTGAACCGCAAAATGATTGATTTGGCTGAAAATGCCGGTGCGGTTTTTTTCTTTGAACAGAAAATTTGGGACGTGACTTTGGCAGATGCGACTTTACACATTGGCGAGGAAGAACGCGGTGAATGGAAAGCCGTGAAATACGATATGGTTTTTGGTGCCGATGGTGCTTTTTCGAGAATACGCCACAGGATGCAAAGGCAGAGCATGTTCAACTATTCGCAGGAATTTTTGAATACGGGTTATAAGGAACTGAATATTCCCGCAAATGCCGACGGCACACACAAACTCGACGAAAACTCTTTCCACATCTGGCCGCGCGGCGATTATATGTTGATTGCACTTCCAAATTTGGATGGCAGTTTTACCTGTACGCTATTTATGCCTTTTGAAGGCGAAAATTCCTTTGCAGCGTTGACCGACAGGCAGAAAGTCGAAACTTTTTTTGAGGTGAATTTTCCGGATTCGATTGATGTAATTCCGAAATTGGCTGAAGATTTTTTCAAAAACCCAACGAGTACCTTGGTGACGATGAAATGTTTTCCATGGACTTTTGAGGATAAGATTGCATTGATTGGCGATGCATGCCATGCGATTGTTCCATTTTACGGGCAAGGGATGAATGCGGGTTTTGAGGATATTTCGGTGTTGTATGATTTGATGGAACAATTTGGCGACGACTGGAAAACGATTTTCTCGGAATACCAAAACAGCCGTAAACCCAATGCCGATGCCATTGCAGAACTGTCCTACCAGAACTTTATGGAAATGAGCTCGCGTACGGCCGACGAGAAATTCCTGTTGCAGAAAAAAATCGAAAAGCGATTTTCAGAAAAACACCCCGAAAAATGGCTGCCACTTTATAGCCGCGTGACTTTTAGCCACAGGCCTTATACCGAAGCGCTTGCCATTGGTGAAAAGCAGAAAGAGATCATGGATGAAATCATGAAAATGCCCGATATCAAAGATATTTGGGATAGTGAATCGGTTGAGAAGAAGATTCTTGAACTGATCAAAAACTCCACTTTAAACCACGATTAATCTTCGCGATTCACGTTTCCTATAGAAAATGCCGGCAGGCAAATCGCAATGTATTCGCACGGCTCGTCAAAAGGATTTGAATACTGCACGCGTACATTCTTATTGATTTTTATCGACTGTCCGGCTTCAAGGATGACTGTTTCGCCACCGATGATGAATTGCTTTTTGCCTTTGATGATGTAAGTATATTCATCAAATGCCGGGGTTTGGAAAGGCTCGCTCCATTTGGGCGGCGCAATCATATGGGCAATTGAAATGTCCGGATTGTTGGTTGTTGCAAGGCCGTGATGTTCTTCAATGAGCTTTCCGTCATCTGTTGGCACAACGAACGGTGATTTTTGGATGAAGTAATTTTCCATGGTTATTTTTTAAAGATAAAATAGACTGCCAATACCAGAAAGCAAAACCCGATCGCATGATTCCACCGAAACGTTTCGTTTTTGAAAAACAGCATCGAGAAAATCACGAAAATGACCAGCGTAATGACTTCCTGGATGACTTTCAGCTGTAACAGAGAAAATGGGCCGCCATTCTCGTCGTAGCCGATTCGGTTTGCCGGAACCTGGAAACAATATTCAAACAATGCCAATCCCCAGCTGATTAAAACAATCGTAATCAGGCCGGCATTTTCAAACCATTTGAGTTCTTTGAATTTTAAATGCCCATACCAAGCCAAAGTCATAAAAATATTGGACAGGATCAGCAACCCTATTGTAGCGAAGCTTTTCATTTTATTTCTTGAATAATTTGGTCAATATTCCGAATGCACCGCGGATGAATGTCGCACTTGTCAGCACTTTGATTACCGATTTTGTAGTTTGGCTCATCGGTTCGGAAGCCGCTTTCTCTTCGGATTTTGCCTGGGTTTCCTGCTGCTGTTTGACTTGTGTTTCCTGCTCGGCGGTTTCAATTTTCTTATTCAGCATTTCATAAGCGCTTTCACGGTCAATGAGTTCACTGTATTTCCTGACGAGTTTGGATTTTGAGTTGATTTCGTCGATTTCGCCAGTCGTCAAAACATCCATTCGGCTCATTGGCGCACGCATCATTGTTGCGGCCAATGGTGTTGGAATGCCTTTTTCATTGAGCGCTGAAACCAATGCTTCGCCAATTCCGAGATTGGTCAGCACTTCATCTGTTTTATAATATTCCGAAACCGGATAATTCTCCGCCGACATTTTAATGGCTTTCCTGTCATTGGCCGTAAACGCCCTTAATGCATGCTGGATTTTCAGGCCGAGTTGGGCCAAAACGCCATTGGGCACATCCATCGGGTTTTGAGTCACGAAAAAGATCCCGATACCTTTGGAACGGATCAGTTTGATGATACTTTCAATCTGGTCGAGCAACGCCTGGCTGGCTTCATTGAAAATCAAGTGCGCTTCATCAATGAAAATAACCAATTCGGGTTGGCCGGCATCGCCCTGTTCTGGCATTTGCTGGTAGATTTCTGCCAAAAGGCTCAACATGAATGTCGAGAATAATTTTGGCTTGTCCTGAATGTCCGTCAGGCGGATGATGTTGATGTATCCTTTTCCATTTTCATCGATGCGCATCAGGTCGTTGATATCGAAAGACATTTCGCCGAAAAATAAATCGGCGCCCTGTTGTTCGAGTTCGAGGATTTTCCTGAGAATGATCCCGGTCGTAGAGGTAGAAATCCGGCCGTAATTTTCCTCAATTTCGGCCTTTCCTTCTTCGGAGATGTAATTGATGACTTTTTTGATATCCTTCAAATCGAGCAGCGGCATTTTGTTGTCGTCGCAATATTTAAAAATGACCGATACGACTCCGGCTTGCGTGTCGTTCAAATCGAGAATCCGCGAAAAGAGCACAGGCCCAAATTCCGACACTGTAGCGCGAAGCCTGACGCCGTTTTGTTCGGACAATGACATCAATTCAACAGGAAAACTGGCGGTTGTATATGGAATGTTGATTTTCTGGTGGCGTTCGGCGATGAAAGGCAATTCGGTTCCGGGTTTTGCGATGCCGCTGAAATCCCCTTTGATGTCCATCATCAGCACCGGAATCCCAAAAGATGACAGCTGTTCTGACAATACCTGAATGGTTTTGGTTTTTCCTGTTCCGGTGGCGCCTGCAATCAGTCCGTGACGGTTGAGTGTCTTAAGCGGAATTTTGACATGCGCGTCCGGAATCGGTTCGCCATCGAGCATCGCAGCGCCGAGTGTAATCGTTTCTCCTTTGGCTGCATAGCCTTCTGTAATGGTTGCGGTAAAGTCGGTTTGATTGCTCATTTATATCAGATGTTTGTGAAGAGACAGAATTTACCGCAAGATATTAATTTTTTAAAAATAAATTCAGACCGGGATTATAATATCGACAAGGTTTACCCCGTTATTTAACAAGGAAGTAAGGGTATTAACGATTTAAGAATCAAAACCTTCGGTTTCGGGTTTTTTACCCTTATAAGATGGGGGGTTTATTGATATTTTATGCAATCGATATGCATATGCTAATTAAATTAAAAAAAGTTTTTTTATTTAAACTAAAAAATTAAATTTGCTCCTATTCAAGTTTTAACCACTAAAGTAAAAAACTAATAAAATTATTATTTAAAACTAAAATTTAAAGAAATGGCAAACGTTAAAAAAGAAGGTAGTTCAAACGGAGGAAGTATGTTCTCTGCAATTACAATTGTTGCATGTATTTTTATAGGATTTTTGATCTGGAATTTCATCATGGGATCAGGTTCAAATTTCGAAGGAGGAGTGAACACAGGGCATCCGCTACCGGGGAATTATCTGGCAATGGTATATAAAGGAGGACCAATCGTACCGGTTCTTATGGGATTGCTTTTAATGGTTGTTGTTTTTTCAATCGAGCGTTTCATGGTGATTTCAAAAGCGGCAGGAAAAGGAAACCTGGACTCGTTTATGAGAAATGTACAGTCAAACATCACACAAGGTAACATTGATGGTGCAATTGCTGCTTGTGACAAACAACAAGGTTCTGTTGCAAACGCTATCAAATCGGCATTGTTGAAGTACCAAGAAGTGAAAAAAGAAGGCTTGAACAGTGAAGAAGCTGCTGAAACCATCCATAAAGAAATCGAAGAAGCTACTTCATTGGAAATGCCGATGTTGGAGAAAAACCTGACAATCCTATCTACATTGGTATCGCTTGGAACACTTGCGGGACTTTTAGGAACGGTTACGGGTATGATCAAAGCGTTCGGTGCCTTGGCATCTGCAGGAACTCCTGACCAGGCTTTATTGGCAAACGGTATTTCTGAAGCGCTTATCAACACTGCGACAGGAATTTCGACTTCTGCTTTGGCGATCATCACTTACAATCTGTTTACTTCAAAAATTGACACACTGACTTACTCTATTGACGAAGCCGGTTCTACAATCGTAAATACTTACAGACGTTACAGAGGAACATTAAAAAACTAATTGATTTTTAATGGAGACTGGAAACAGTTGGTATTTAATAATTTTAAAAATAAAGTAAATGGCTAAAGTCAAATTTTCAAAAAAAATGACGTCTATCGACATGACCGCGATGTGTGATGTTGCCTTCCTTTTGCTTACGTTCTTCATCTTAACCGCGACAGCCAAACAACAGGAACCATTGCCTGTTGATACGCCGGCATCGACTGTACAGACAAAATTGCCCGATACTGATTTGGCGACAATTACAGTAGGAAAAGGGAAAGTGTTCTTCGGTGTTTTAGGAAGAGATATCAGGAAACGTACATTGGAATTGATGGACCAGAAATATAAAGTAGGTTTTACGCCGGAAGATTCTGACAGATTCGCTTTGGTGGAATCATTCGGTGTTCCGATTGGAAACCTAAAAGAAATTCTCGCAATGAAGAGTTCTGACAGAAATAAACCGAACCTTCAGCCCGGAATCCCTAAAGATTCGTTGGACAATCAATTGGCAGACTGGATTCAATATGCGCGCCAAGCAACCATTGACATAGACCAAAAGGAATTGAGTATTGCCATTAAAGGCGATGCGAAAGAAGAATATCCGGAAATTAAAAAAATCATGGATATTTTACAGGACCAGAAAATCAACAGCTTTAATTTGGTGACTGGTTTAAGAGGTAAAGATTTTTAATTAAAAAAAATATAAAATGGCTGAATTAAATACCGGCGACGGCGGAGGCAAGAAAGGCAGTAAAAAGGTCCGGAGTAAAAAGCTCAATTCCAAAGTGGATTTGACCGCGATGGTGGATTTGGCTTTCCTTCTGATTACTTTCTTTATGTTGACTACGTCTTTGTCGAAACCACAGTCGATGGATTTGGGCTTGCCGGATAAAGACGATGACCCAACAAAAAATAAAGATGTTAAAGTTGATGAGAACAGAACCATGACGGTTTTGCTCGGAGATAATAATACCGTGAAATATTACATGGGCATATTAAACACGCCAATGGCACCAAAAGACATCACTTATGGTAAAGCCGGAATCCGTGCCGAATTGCTGAAAAGGAAAAAAACGGTTTTGGAATATACCGGTAATAAAGACAAAGGCTTAATCGTAATCATCAAGCCAAGTAAAAAGTCTACCTATCGCAATTTAGTCGATATTCTTGATGAAATGGCTATCGCTGATGTTCCTACGTATGCTATTGTTGATATATTGCCTGAAGAAGCCGCATTACTTGATAAAGGTAAATCTGCTGATACACCGGCAACTTCTGAGGCACCAGCAACTACAACTCCTTAATGTATTAAAAAATAGATACAGATGAAATTAGATTTATTAGGAAGAAAATGGATTGATATCGTTTTTGAAGGTAGGAATAAACTTTACGGAGCTTACGACCTGCGTATAAGAAACCCTAAGACTACGATGAAAGCGCTGGTTATCGGAGCTTTGATTTTTAGTTTTTTACTTAGTACGCCACTATTGGCGAAATTGATCCCGGACAGTAAAGATGCTGATGATTCTTTAGACAAGAAAATCGTCACCATAAAACTGCCTCCAAAAGAACAGCCAAAAGACTTGCCGCCACCGCCACCGCCGCCTCCAAAAATTGACCAGGTTAAATTCGTGAAACCTGTGGTTGCAAAGGCTGAAGAAGTGGTTGAAGAGCCACCAAAAATTAAAGAAATTGTCGATAAAAAACTCGGTGACGAAACGATTAAAGGTGACCCGGATGCGCCATTAACGGTAGAGCCTGTTGGAAACGGCCCTGCAGATGTGGTGGAAGACAACAGTATTCACAATATGGCCGGTATTGAAGTTAAACCTGATTTTCCGGGTGGACTTGAGAAATTCTACAAATATGTTGGAAACAACTATAAAGTTCCTGAAGAAGAAGGTCTTAAAGGAAAAGTCTTTGTAACATTCGTTGTTGAAAAAGATGGATCGCTTACCGACATTAAAGTCGTAAGGGATATTGGATACGGAACCGGAGCTGAAGCCATCAGGGTTTTGAAAAAATCCCCAAGATGGAATCCTGGAGAACAAAACGGTAAGAAGGTAAGGGTGTTATATTCGCTTCCTATTACCATACAATCCCAGGAATAATGCGGATTAATTCAGATGAAAATCAACAGAAGAAATCGCCGAAAGAGCGATTTCTTCTCGTTATAGGGATTTTGTTTTTTGTGATTTATTTGGCTTTAGGGCTAATCGTCATCTTTTGGAAAGACTTTCCGATAGCGATGGAACCAAAGTACAGGATTGCCTTTGGCTGTATTTTAATTGTATATTCTTTTCTAAGATTTCTAAGGTTTTTTAAAACGGATAATAATTGATTTATGGGTAAATATGTCAAACAGTTTTTAGTCATTCTGGTCATAGTATTTGCTGTTGCCAGATGTAAAAAAGAAACCGATCATCAGAAAGAAAGTATTTTGAAAGGAAAGGTCAGCATTCTTGTCGATGAAACATTAACGCCAGTAATTGAAGACCAAATTGCCGTTTTTGAAAGTGAATATGATGCAAATATTACACTGATTTCAAAATCAGAAGCTGAAACTGTCAACGCGTTGATGAATGATTCCGTCAAGATTGCCATTTTGTCACGTACATTAACACCTGAAGAAATTAATGCTTTTGACAACAAGAAAATCAACCCCAGAATTACACCATTCGCCACAGACGCAATTGCATTAATAAGAAACAAGGATAATAAGGATATTCTTGTTGCGTTAAATGATGTGTTGGAATTTATGAGGGGCAAAACAATCCTGGGAATTAAAGGTCTGGTTTTTGACAATCCAAATTCAAGCACTATGCGTTACCTCACTGAGTTGGCTGGGCTGAAGGCTTCACCACAACAAGGGATTTTTTCATTTCACAATAATAATGAAGCTATTAAATATGTTGCTGAAAACGACGGCATGATTGGCGTTGTTGGGCTGAATTGGATTGTTCAGCCATTGCCGGAAATGCAGCCAATAATTAAGAATATATCCATATTGAATCTAAAAGGGCTGAAATCAGATGGTTATTACAGTCCGACGCAAAACAACATAGCTGAAGGCAAATATCCTTTGGCACGTGATTTGTTTATCGTCAATTGTCAGGGATTTGACGGATTGGGAATGGGCTTTGCCTCATTCATCGCCGGCGAAAGAGGACAAAGGATAATTTTAAAATCGGGATTGCTTCCCGTACGGGTTCGCGGAAGAAAAATTGTCATCAGGAATAAAATCAACAAATAAGAAATAAATAATTAAATATATACAGATGAACAAGCTTAAGATATTTAGTATTGCTTTAATGGCGACGGCAACTTATAGCCAGGCGCAGGATTTGGACCAGGCGAAAAAAGCAATCGACGCAGAACAATACGAAAAAGCCAAAACCATATTAAAATCAGTCATTCAGACAAAACCATCTAATGGCCGCGCAGCATTTCTCTTAGGAAATGTTTATCTGCAACAGAATATAGCCGACTCAGCAAAAATATATTTTGATAAAGGCCTTACAGGCAGTGATGGTGGAAAATTAAACAACATCGGCTTAGGCCAAATTGAACTTAATAAAGGAAATATAAGCGGAGCCCAATCCAATTTTACTACTGCAACAAAGGATATTAAGAAAAAAGACACAGAAGAACTGGTTTATGTTGCGCGCGCATATATGAATGCCGATACACCGGATTACAAAAGTGCAATAGCAACTTTAACTAAAGCAGTTGCTGCCAGCCCAACTGACGCCCAAGTCCAATTGGCACTTGGTGATGCTTATTACGGGGACAAAAACCAAAACGATGCTTATATTGCTTATCGTAATGCATTCACAGCCGATAACTCTTTAATAAGAGCAAAAGTGCAACAAGCTGCACTTTTAAAAGGCGCCAGGTCTTTTTCGGAAGCAATTAAGGGATTAAACGATGTAATAACCGCAAATCCTAATTACGGTCCGGCCTACAGAGAACTTGCAGAAACGTATTATGTTTGGGCTAACACTGAAGGCAAGAAGAAATATATTGAATATATCAAATTAGCCAGGTCAAATTATGAAAAGTACATGGCAAAAACAGATTATTCACTGACCAAAAGGATGCGTATGGCTGACTTTTTAATCTTGGATAAAGATTATACAGCATTAGAGGCAGAAGCGAATAAAATGAAAGAAATTGATAAAGTGAATCCTAGGATATTGCGTTATCTTGGTTATTCTGCCTACGAAAACAACAATTTAGATGTTGCCCAGAAGTCATTAGAAGATTTCATCGCCAATGGTAAAAACAAAATTATTGCCAGGGATTACTTGTATCTTGGACTTATAAAAATCAAGAAAGCTTCCCCTGAAAATGGACAAATCGACCAAACATTATTTTCAGCCGGTGTAGCTGATATCAAAAAAGCGGTTGAAATGGAAATTACAATGACTAATGATTTATCAGACATCGGTAAAAAACTGTTTGCTGAAAAAAGATACAGGGAAGCCGCATCTATATTTGAAATTGCAATCTCCAATCCAGACTCAAGAAATTATCTTGATGATATTAATTATTATGCTATTCTTGTTCATACAATCAACAAAAATCTTGAGACAGCGAAACGCGATATGGCATCATTGAAAAAAGCGGATGACGGCCTTTCATTGATCATTACTAAATACCCAACTTATCAGGATGCATACTATTACAAAGCGCGAATCAACAGTTTGCTTGAAAATGGTACTGAAATGGGAAAAAATTATGAGGCCTATATCACGACACTCACTGCTGCCGGTCCCGAAGAATTGGCTAAGCCATCAAACAAGACTAAAATCATTGAGGCTTATAATACGCTGGCAGCCAATTATGCCGACAAAGACAAGGCTAAAGCAAAAGAATATTTCAACAAAACGCTGGCAATCGATCCGGCAAATACATATGCTTTGGAATCTTTGAAAACACTCAAATAATTCCAAATAGCAATAAATGAAAAACCGATGGCTTTTAGTTGTCGGTTTTTTGATTTTATACACTTCCTTTTATGATTTCGTATGGAATCATCTAACAAATCAAATGCTTATCTTTGCAGACTATTTTATAAAAAATGTTATCAAAAGAAATACAATCTGCTGTTGAACAAGGCACAATGCTGCCTCTAATGGAAGAGTTTTACACCATACAAGGCGAAGGATTCCATACCGGAAGAGCAGCCTATTTTATCAGGATTGGCGGCTGCGATGTCGGCTGTCACTGGTGTGATGTAAAAGAAAGCTGGAATGCGGCACTTCACCCGCCAACGGAAACCGATCTGATTGTTGAGAACGCAAAAAAATATGCCGATACCGTCGTCGTCACTGGCGGCGAGCCACTAATGTGGGACATGACAATCCTGACACAAAAACTCAAAGAAAAAAACCTGAACGTCCATATTGAAACATCAGGTGCTTATATTTTAATCGGAATTTGGGACTGGATTTGTCTTTCACCAAAGAAAAATAAGCTTCCAACACAAACGGTATACGATAAGGCAAATGAACTCAAAGTGATTATTTATAACAAGCACGACTTTATTTTTGCTGAAGAGCAGGCTGAAAAAGTAAACAGCAATGCCATTCTTTTTCTCCAGCCTGAATGGAGCAAAAGAGAAGAAATGACGCCGCTAATTGTAGATTACGTCATGAACAATCCAAAATGGAGAATCTCATTGCAAACCCATAAATACCTGAATATCCCGTAATCAAAAAGCGCTATTGCTTTTTTTGGGCGTTGCCTCCGGCCAGGCTTTCCGCTGCAATCTTTTATCCTGAACTTGTTTCAGGATCTGAAACAAGTTCAGGATAAAAGGATTTCCGCTTCAATCCTTAACGCAGTCCCGGGCCTGAATTTGTCATTCTCGGATTCAGCGATAATTTCACATTAAATTAGGGTGCATAAATCAAATAATCCTTTAAATTCTTATATTAGCGCGATTAAAAACCAAATTAACTATAACATGAAAAAATTACTATTGACTATCGCATTGGTACTTGCAGCTCAAGTCGGAATGGCACAGGATGACGCATTCAAAAAGGACGTAATGAAAGTGATTGAGATGAACGGTTCCAATGAACAACTGAAAATGGCAAAAGACCAAATCGTGAAAATGGTGCCGGCAGAAAAACAGGCTGCTTTTATCATCGAATTTGACGCTACATTACCATCTTATTATGAAAAAGTAGCAAAAGTGTATATGGAAACATATACCAAAGAAGACATTAAGGCGATGTTGGCTTTTTATGAAAGCCCGGTTGGAAAAAAAATTACCG
>DATHKH010000054.1:0-15398 GCA_035286325.1 Flavobacterium sp. | reverse complement strand
ACAAAAGTTTTATTGGAACAGGATTGCATATAAGTTAAAACTCACAAAAACCTTTTCTAAAAAAATGTTTTGTATATTTGGGAATCAACATAAAATATATTCTTATGCGAAAATTTTACAAAAAACCACTTGCCGTTTTGTTAATGCTCATAGGTGTTTCTGCTTATGCGCAATTCCCGGCACCTTATTGCAACACGACATTTACAAGTTCTGTTGAACCGATTACATTGGTGAATTTTGCAGGCATCAACAATGTTACGGTTGCGACAATCGGCGGGCCATCACTTGAAGATTTTACCGCTATGGTTGGAAATGTCACTGCGGGCGTTACTTATCCTATTAGTGTGAACGGAAATACTGACGGCGCCGCATACACTAATTATTTCAGGGTTTTTATCGACTGGAATCAAAATAATGTTTTCACTGATGCAGGCGAATCTTATGACATCGGAACCACAATGGGCAATAATGGCTCGGGTCCGGTCGTGACGGGTTCTATTACTGTTCCTGTTACTGCTTTAGGCGGAAATACCCGTATGCGTGTCATGAAAAGATATGCGGGTTATTCGACAAACCCATGTCAAACCGGAACTGGTTATGGCCAGGCAGAAGACTATACTTTAAGCGTAACTGCGGCGGCTGATTGTAATGGAGCGCCAACCGTGGGTACGGCAACAGCTTCTGTAACTACCGTTTGCAATGGTATTTCTTTTACATTGGGAGCGGAAGTAACACCAGCGCCAGGTTTAACGTACCAATGGGAATCTTCTATTGATGACGGCACTACATGGACACCTCTTGGAGCTGTACAAACCAATGTAGCCTATAGTGTTGCGAGCCAGTCGGCAGGCACTTCGTATAGAGTGATTGTTACTTGTACCAATAGCTCCTTAAGCACGACTTCGGCTGAGGTTGCTGTTGCACAAACCCCTCCGGCAGAATGTTATTGTTCTCCTGCTTTTAATTACAACTGTAGTGATGGGGATCTTTTGCTAAATGTGACTATTGGATCAATTAATAATACTACCGGCTGTAGTGGTGCAACAGGTTACATGGATTATGCCGGAACAATTGCTGCACCATTTGTCGATGCTGGTTCTTCACTCCCAATTTCTGTTACTGTTGGGCCTTCAGGCGATGGATGGCTTTATGAATCCTCTGGTATCTGGATTGATTATAACCAAAATGGCGTTTTTGAAGCAGCAGAATATACATACATTGGAACGGGCTTGAATCAAGTGCTTACCGCCAGTGTCACAATTCCTACAGATGCTTTGGATGGAACAACCAAAATGCGTGTGGTTGCTTCAGCAACTACGGCAGTAGCTTTCAATGCCACTTATGCTTGCGGTCCCGTGTCAGCAACAGAAAATTATGGCGAAATGGAAGATTATGCGATTACCATTCATAATGAACTGGGTGTGCCAGGTTTCGAAACTTCTGGTTTTGCAATGTATCCAAACCCGACAAATGGTATCCTTAACCTTCAATTTGGCACATCGACAGCGGTTCATGCAGTAAAAGTTTACAGTATGTCAGGAAGATTGGTTCATTCACAAGAATGGAACGATGTAGAGTCGGATCGTTTCGAATTAAATCTTCAGGGGATTTCTTCAGGTGTTTACATCGTGAAAGTTGAGACCGCAGCAGGAATTTTAAACAAAAGGCTGATTAAACAATAAAACACCAATTCAATTATTAAAACCGCCCAAAAGGCGGTTTTTTTTTTAATAAAATCGGAAATGGTATCGGATTCCAAATTGCGTCGGGTTATCGCATTTATTTTTTTCATGGCTCTTTTTCAACCGTTTTGCTATTAAAAATGCAATGAATAAACACAGTTGAACTATTCAAATGCAAATAAAAAATTTAAATTTAAAAAAATCGCATATTTTTGCGGACATACTTCAGGCCATAGGGCCAAGCGGATCAAGTTAACAAAAAAGCAGATATGGCAAAGAATTTAGTGATAGTGGAATCGCCTGCAAAGGCAAAAACGATAGAAAAATTCCTCGGCAGCGACTACCAGGTCGAATCAAGCTATGGCCATATCGCTGACCTTCCGTCGAAAGAAATCGGCGTTGATGTTGAAAACGGTTTTAAACCCCGATACGAAGTTTCCCCTGATAAAAAAGCACTGGTCACCAAACTGAAAGGATTAGCCAAAAAAGCCGATATGGTCTGGCTCGCGAGTGATGAGGACCGAGAAGGAGAAGCGATTTCATGGCACCTTTCGGAAGAATTGGGATTGGATAAGGCAAAGACCAAAAGAATCGTTTTTCATGAGATTACGAAATCGGCAATCCTTAAAGCGATTGATAATCCACGTGATATCAATTATGATTTGGTTAACGCACAGCAGGCGAGAAGGGTTTTGGACAGATTAGTCGGCTATGAATTGTCTCCCGTTTTATGGAGAAAAATCAAGGGCGGACTTTCAGCCGGACGCGTGCAGTCTGTTTCCGTGAGATTGATTGTCGAAAGAGAACGTGAAATCCAGAATTTCAAACCGATCGCGTCATATTCGGTTGCCGCAGAATTCACCAATGAAGCCGGGAAAACCGTCAAGGCAAAACTCCCGAAGAATTTCAATACGAAAAAAGAAGCCGAAGATTTTCTAAATAAAAATGTTGGTTCTATATATAAGGTGTCTGATTTAGAGACCAAACCCACGAAAAAATCGCCGGCGCCGCCGTTTACGACTTCTACTTTACAGCAGGAAGCGGCGCGGAAATTATACCTTCCGGTTGGGATTACGATGCAGATTGCGCAAAGATTGTATGAAGCCGGGCTCATTACGTATATGAGAACCGATAGCGTCAATCTTTCAAACGATGCGATGGAAGCCGCTAAAGCCGAAATCACGAGTTCTTATGGCAAGGAGTTTTCGAGGCCAAGAACATTTGCGAATAAAAGCAAAGGCGCACAGGAAGCACACGAAGCCATCCGCCCGACGGATATGTCAAGGCATACGGTGAATATTGAGCGCGATCAGGCGAGATTGTATGATTTGATATGGAAAAGGACTTTGGCGTCACAGATGAGCGATGCGGAACTGGAACGGACCAACGTTAGGATTGAAGCGAACAACCACGGCGAATTGTTTACCGCTACAGGTGAAGTTTTGCTTTTTGAAGGTTTCCTAAAAGTATATCTCGAAGGAAATGATGAAGATGAAGAGGAACAAGAAGGCATGTTGCCGGCATTGAAAGTTGGTGAGAAATTGCAAAACAACAACATTACCGCGACGGAAAGATACACCAGGCCTGCGGCGAGATATACGGAAGCTTCGTTGGTTAAAAAACTCGAAGAATTGGGAATTGGCCGTCCGTCAACATATGCGCCGACGATTTCTACGATCATCAGCAGGAATTATGTTGAGAAAGGGAATCTTGAAGGACAGGAAAGGAATTATACACAACTGACTTTGCAATCTGGAAAAATTGCTGAGAAATTACTAAAAGAAAATACAGGTTCGGATAAAGGAAAATTGGTTCCGACAGATATCGGTACGATTGTGACCGATTTCCTGGTGAAAAATTTCGGGACGATTCTCGATTACAATTTTACTGCGAAAGTCGAACAGGATTTTGATGAAATCGCCGAAGGCAATGTGAACTGGGCGAAAATGATGCAGGAATTCTACGACAAATTTCACCCCAATGTCAAGGAAGTCGAAGCCAATGCCGAAAGGGAAAGCGGCGAACGCGTTTTGGGAACCGATCCGAAATCCGGTAAGCAAGTCAGCGTCCGTTTGGGGAAATTTGGCCCGATGGCACAGATTGGCGAAGCGGATGACGAGAACAAGCAATTTGCAAGTTTGCGTCCCGAACAGAATATTGGCAATATTTCATTGGAAGAAGCGTTGAATTTATTCCTGCTTCCAAAAAACCTCGGAACCTATAAAGGAGAAGAAGTCGAAGTCAATAATGGTCGTTTCGGGCCTTATGTGCGTTTTGGAAAGATGTTCATTTCATTACCAAAAGGCGAAGAACCATTGGATGTTACCATTGACAGGGCTACAGCACTGATAGACGAAAAAATGCAGGCTGATGCACCGATTGCAACCTATAAAGGCGAAGGCGTGCAAAAAGGCACAGGCCGTTTTGGACCATTCATCAAGTGGAACGGGATATTCATCAATATCAGCAAGAAATACAATTTTGACAGCCTTTCGCAAACGGATATCCAGGAATTGATTGAAGATAAATTGCAGAAAAATATCGATAAGGTTATCCATGATTGGAAGGAAGATGGCATTCTTGTTGAAAAAGCGCGTTGGGGAAAATCCCAGATTACGAAAGGCAAAATCAAGATTGAATTGTCAAAAGACATCGATGCGGCAGCCCTGACATTGGAAGACGTGAAAGAAATGATTGCCAAGAAAACCCCTGCTAAAAAAACGGCAGTTAAGAAAGCAGTCACTAAAAAACCGGCTGCAAAAAAACCAGCCGCCAAAAAGAAATAAGAAATGGTATTTGATTTTCTCCAGCCCGTAGAAAACGACATTATTCAATATACGAAGCAATTGTCTTCACAGCATTTCGGGCGGAAAGTTGTTTTTCATACCGACCAGGATTTCCCGGAACTCGATAGGATCAGGATTGCGATCATCGGCGTTCTTGAAAACCGCGGGATGGAAACCGATGCCGAAGATGTTGACCTGACATCTATCAGAAAAGAGCTGTATCAATTATTTCCCGGCAATTGGGATGCATCGGTAGCGGATTTGGGCGATATATATGCCGGAAATTCGACTGACGACACTTCATTTGCCTTGCGCGAAGTCGTTGCGGCGCTCATCAGGAAAAAAATCATTCCCATTGTCATCGGCGGATCACAAGACCTGACTTACAGTTTGTATCGGGCGTATGACAACCTCGAACAAATGGTCAATCTGGTTGCCATCGACAGCAGGTTTGATTTTGGGAAAGAGCAGGAAAACCTTTCGGCACATTCTTATCTTACAAAGATTATTGTGGATGAACCCAACAATCTTTTTAACTTCAGCAATGTGGGCTATCAGACCTATTACAATTCGCAGGAAGAGATTGACCTGATTGAAAAATTGTTCTTTGACGCCTACCGATTGGGAGAAGTTTCTAACAATATCGCAATAGCTGAACCGGTATTCCGGGATGCTGATTTTGTCAGTATAGATTTAACATCAATAAAGTCTTCCGACTCGGGAAATTTTATTACTTTTACGCCTAACGGTTTCAACGGCAAAGAAATATGTGCGTTGACAAGATATGCCGGAATCAGCGATAAAGTGTCGCTGCTTGGGGTTTTCAACCATAACAACAGCAGGCAGGAATCGGTGCTGATAGCGCAGATGATATGGTATTTTATCGAAGGCTGGCATTATCGTTCCAATGAATATCCTTTTGGAAGCAGGGAACATTATTTGAAATATATTATCCCTTTGGACGAACAGGAGCTTGTTTTTTATAAGAGCAATAAATCGGACAGATGGTGGATTGAAATACCATTTGTTTCAACAGGGAATAATAAACTGAAAAAAAATACGTTGTTACCATGTTCTTATGAGGAATATCTTGCTGCTTGTAATCAGGAAGTTCCGGAAAGATGGTGGAAGGCGCAAAGGAAAAATTGTTTATAACAGATTTGAAAAATAGGTCATTTTCTAAGGTATAAATCTTACAAATAAATATTTTTTGTGTACTTTATCGATGATTTTTGCATTTTGTCGGTAAAATATTTTTTTATAATGGAATTAAATTTTACTTTTGGACGGTGAAATAATTTTATTATAAATAATTGCTTTTTTGAAAAATAATAAATAGGTTTACGCCCTTAAAATTTAGAATACATACATAACCCAAATTTATATGAAGAAATTCGTTGCATTTACAGCTATTGTCTCATTACTAGTGAGTTGTGGTCGATCAGGCGATAATGGAGAACTAGTTGGAGTGAAAGGTAAAAAATGGCATCCTGAGAAACCTTATGGAATGACATTGGTTCCTGGAGGTGCTTTTATCATGGGTAAATCAGATGATGATTTAGCCAATGTACAGGATGCGCCCACTAAAACTGTTACTGTGCGTTCATTCTATATGGATGAAACTGAGATAACCAATAGTGAATACCGTCAATTTGTTGAATGGGTAAAAGATTCAACGATGCGTGTTCGCCTTGCGATTCTTGCTGATGAAGTCGGTCAGACTTCAGGAGCTGGTGGCAAAGATGGCAAAAAAGGAAAAACCGCCGGCAGTATCGGTGATTTTGCCTTTAATGATGCCGACCCTGAAAAAATGACCCCGTACGAAAAATACATGTACGAGAACTATTACAGCGTTGGGACACAAGATGATCCTTATGCGGGTAGAAAAATCAACAAAAAAGTAAAACTGATTAAAGATACTAAGAAATATCCGGATGAATATTATTCTGAAGTGATGGACACCATGTATCTTCCTGTAGCGGAATCCTTCAATGGATTGCGTACAATCGATGTTACGAAGTTGAAATTCCGTTATTCCTGGATGGACATCCAGGCTGCAGCCAAAGCTAAAGTCGGTAAACGAAGTTCATTCATCAGAACTGAGAAAGTGGCTGTTTATCCCGATACTACTGTTTGGATTAAAGATTTCGCTTATTCTTACAATGAGCCAATGCACAATGATTACTTCTGGCATGAGGCTTACAGCCAATACCCGGTTGTAGGTGTAAAATGGACACAAGCCAAAGCTTTTTGTGCATGGAGGACCTTACATAAAAATGAAAGCATTAAGGCGAAAAAGAAACACCATGATTTGATCAACTCTTTCAGGCTTCCAACAGAAGCAGAATGGGAGTATGCTGCAAGAGGCGGTCTCGAGTCGGCAACATATCCTTGGGGTGGTCCTTATGCTAAAAATGACAGGGGTTGTTTCCTTGCCAACTTCAAACCAAACAGGGGAGATTATGCAGCTGACCAGGCATTGTATACTGTTGAAGCAAAATCTTACGAGCCAAACGGATACAATCTTTATAATATGGCAGGTAACGTAGCGGAATGGACGGATTCGTCATATGACCCAAGTGCCTACGAATATGTATCAACAATGAACCCGAATGTAGGTGATCTTACCAATATGCGCAAGGTGACAAGAGGTGGATCATGGAAAGATGTCGCGTACTTCCTTTCTGTCAGCACCAGGGATTTTGAATATGCTGACTCGGCAAGAAGCTATATCGGCTTCAGGACTGTTCAGGATTACATGGGGCTTCAGGTTACTGGAAAAGCACCTAAAAAATAAGAATTAACCAACTTAATTATATTAACTTAACTACCTAAAAATTATTTATTATGGCATTTTTAAGCAAAAAAACAATGAATTTCTCATATGGTATGGGAGCAGCAGTTGTAATCGTCGGAGCTCTTTTCAAGATACAGCACTGGCCTGGAGCGAGCGCTTTCCTTATCATCGGCCTTGGAGTAGAAGCATTAATCTTCGCATTATCTGCATTTGATCCAGTTGACAACGAATTGGACTGGGCATTAGTTTATCCTGAATTAGCAGGTGGAGATGCCAAAAAGAAAGATGCCAAAGAAGACCCTAAAGATGCCCAAGGTTTGCTTTCACAAAAATTAGACAACATGCTTAGAGAAGCCAAAATTGATGGCGAATTGATGGCGAGCTTAGGAAATAGCATCAAAAACTTCGAAGGTGCAGCTAAAGGTATTGCACCTACAGTTGACGCAATTGCTTCTACTAAAAAATATAGTGAAGAATTGAATATGGCTGCAGCACAAATGGAATCATTAAACAGCTTATATAAAATCCAATTGGAAAGCGCTTCAAGAAATGCCCAAATCAACAATGAAGTGGCGGAAAACAATTTAAAATTAAAAGACCAAATGCAATCTTTAACTTCCAACTTGTCTTCATTGAACAATGTTTACGGAGGTATGCTTTCTGCAATGGGTAACAGAGGGAACTAAATTTCTGACTTACATTTTTATTAACACAAAACAAACTAATTAGAAAAAATGGCAGGAGGAAAATTAACCCCTAGACAGAAGATGATTAACCTGATGTATCTGGTTTTCATCGCGATGTTGGCTTTGAATATGTCGAAAGAAGTATTGTCTGCTTTTGGTATTTTAAACAACAAAATTACTGACTCAAATATGCTTTTGGATGGTAACAATACTGATTTATTCGGACAGTTGGGCGAACGTGCAACTAACCAGGCAGGACAGTATGGCGCCAAATACGCCAAAGTCCAACAGATAAAACAAATATCTGATGAGTTTAATACTTATGTTGGTGGAATAAAATCCCAGATAACTAAAGAATTTAAACCAGATTCAGATGGTAACTTGCCATTTGAAGAGATGGACAAAACGGCCACCGTTGATGAAATGTTCTTTTCAGGAGACAGGTATACCAAAAAAGGTGACGAGTTTGTTGCCAAAATCAAAAAATATCTTGCTGACGTTAAGAAAATTGCCGGAAGTGATCTATTGGAAGAAACCAAAGTCAAACTTGACAAAAGATTCTCAGTAGCGCCGGTACATTCTAAAAAAGAAGGCAAAGATATTCCTTGGTTGGAATACAACTATGAAGGGTTTCCTTTAGTGGCTTCTGTAACTAAATTGACCCAGTTGCAAAACGATATCAAAGTAACAGAAAACGAAATCATGTCAGGGATGTTTCTTGAAGGTGCTAAAAAAGCGGCGTCTTTGTCTGCTTTTGAAGCGATTGTGGTTCCGGACAAAACAGCGTTCTTCGCTGGTGAAACAGTTACTGGTAGAATTATCCTTGGTAAAAAAGATCCAAACCTTAGGGCTTATGCTGTGGTTGTAAACGGAAGATCATTGGGTCAGGACGCTATGAAAGCAGGTCAGACTGAATTCTCTTTCGGCGCAGGAAGTGTTGGAGAGCAGGACATTACTGGTGAATTCCAGTTTAAAGAAGGTGATTCAATCATCAAATTGCCAATCAAAGGAAATTATGTTGTGGTTCCTAAACCAAACTCTGCAAACATTTCTGCTGATAAAATGAACGTGGTTTACAGAGGATTGCCAAATCCAATGACCATCTCATTTGCAGGTATTTCTGATAATCATGTAAATGCCTCAGCTCCTGGATTGTCCAAAGGCGCTAAACCAGGACAATACAACCTTAACCCGGGTTCAGGTACAGAAGTTACAGTTAGCGTAAATGGTGAATTGCCGGATAAGACTAAAGTTTCTGACAAAAAAATGTTCAGGATTAAAAATATCCCCGGGCCTCAAGGAGCAATCGGTGGAAATATTGGAAATGATAAAGGTGCGAAATCGCGTTTAGAAGTATCCCAGGTTACTGCTGTATTACCAGACTTTTTGTATGACCTTAAATTTACCGTTACACAATTTACATTTAAAGTGCCTGGACAGGCTGCAATCATTGTAAATGGTGACAGGGTGAATGCACAGTGTAAAGCTGCGTTGGCAAGAGCCGGAAGAGGTGACCAGATTACGGTTTATGACATCAAGACCAAAATTCAAGGTTCTGACGTAAAACCTGGAAAATGTGCACCGGTTATTTACGAAATACAATAACAATTTAAGTTAGACGTTAACCTACTTAGATAACTTAGAATAAAAAGATATGAATTTGAGAAATTTTTTATTGGCCATTATTTTTGCCGCAGGAAGCTTTGCTGCTACTGCGCAATCTAATCTGCTCAATGCTAAGACCCCGGATGAAATTGGCAAAAAGACAGCCGCTCAATTAATTTCTGACAATGACAAACCGTTAGCTTACGGATATGTCCACGACAGGGACGTTCTTATGGGGAAAACTGTATGGGAAATGATTGATCTTGATGAAAGAATCAACTTCCCATTGTATTATCCTATTGACACCGCAAACATCGGTAAAGACAGACGTTCTTTGTTCACTGTTTTATTGAATGGTGTTAAAACCGGAAAAATAACTGAAGTGTATGCGGATGATTATTTCAACACCAAAAAGACCCTGAAAGATATGGCGTCGTCATTTAAATACGTTGATACAACTCAAGCAGGTCTTGACGAATACAACAATTTTATTGAAGACTATAAATCTGGCAGAAAAGTTTTGGATCCTCAATTTATCAATACTAAGGATTTGACAGCCCAGGATATTTCAGGTTATCATATCAAAGGATATTGGTATTTTGACAAACGCCAGGGTGAACTGAAATACAGATTACTGGCCATTTGCCCAGTTTCACCTGAAGCCAGGGACATTGGGGCAGAAAATCCAGACGTTATTGAATTGTTCTGGGTCTATTTCCCTTCAATCCGGGATGTGCTGCATGGCGCGAATGCGTTTAACGACAAGAATTCAGCCGCCCCGATTACGTTTGACCACTTATTGAATTCCCGTAGGTTTAATGCGGTAATCTATAAAGAGGAAAATGTCTACGGCGACCGAAAGATTGAAGACTACATGAAGGAAAATGCCCAAATGCAGTTGCTCGAATCCGAAAGGGTGAAAGACAAAATCCGTAACTTTGAACAGGATATGTGGAATTACTAATCCGAATTCATAAATAATAAAAGAAACTCCTGCCCAACCGCAGGAGTTTTTTATTTTTGCCTTATGATTGACTATCTCATTGTAGGTTCTGGACTGGCCGGAATTGCATTTGCCGAAAAGGCCTTGCAAAACAATAAATCCATCCTGGTATTTGATGACGACTCACAGAATTCCTCAAAAATTGCAGCCGGATTATACAATCCCGTGATTCTGAAAAGATTCAGCAGTGTTTTCCAAGCACAGGAACAGCTCGACCAAATGCAGCAATTTTATCTTGATATTGAAGCCAAACTGCACAAGAGGTTCAACTATAAAATCCCAATCTTAAGGAAATTTTTTTCCGTTGAAGAACAGAACAATTGGTTCCTCGCTTCTGATAAGCAAGGTTTGGCGCCTTTTCTTTCGACAAATATCGTTACCAAAAAGTACAATGGCATTGATGCGCCTTTTGGCTATGGCGAAGTGCTTCAAACCGGTTATGTCGATACGGGAATTTTATTGTCGGCGTATAAAGATTACCTGAAGTCAAACGGCCAATTGCGACATAAAAGATTTGATTATGCACTTCTGGAGATAAATCCGGATTCCGTCAGCTATAAAAATATCCAGGCGAAACACATTGTCTTCGCAGAAGGCTTTGGGATGCACGACAATCCATTTTTTAATCATTTACCGCTCGATGGTACAAAAGGGGAATTATTTGTCATTAAAGCGCCTGATTTGGATTTGGATATCATTGTCAATACCAGTGTTTTTATCCTGCCGCTTGGAAATGGATTGTTCAAAGTCGGCGCAACTTACAATTGGGATGATAAAACCGACACGCCAACCGAAGAAGGCAAAGCCGAATTAATCGAAAGAATAAAAGAAATCATTACCTGCGATTTTGAAATCATCGAACATCTAGCAGGCGTTCGGCCAACAGTTAAAGATCGCAAACCCATGATTGGAACGCATCACATCCACAAAAACCTGCACATTCTCAACGGCCTCGGAACACGCGGCGTGATGCTCGGTCCGGCAATGGCGTCAGCATTATTTAGGCATATCGAATATCAAACTCCACTACAAAAGGAAACCGACATCAAAAGATTCAAGATTTCTTAGCGTAACGCTTGTCGTAATGCACAAATAAGTTGATGTAAATATTTCTGGAAACGCGCGTGATGTATGGCATTAGCAAAAGAAGGCCAATGATAATGGTCATAAATGATGTGCCAAGGTTCGTTTTCAATACGAAGTTGGTAAAGGCAAACAGAATCATTCCCACAAGAACTGCTGCAGCGTAGCTGACATACATCGCCCCGAAAAAGAAATTCGGCTCGATTTTATATTTCAATCCACAATGGCTGCAATGCTCATGCATTTTCATGATTTCACTAATGATGTAGGGGTTTTTATTCACATACATGCTTTCATTCTGGCATTTCGGACAAGTTCCTGTTAAAATGCTATACAGTTTGGATCCTTTTTTTAACATTTGCAAAAAATTTAAAGTTGTGAATTTGATCCCGGTTGGTCGGGCAAAATTACGACACAATAAAGATAAAACGATAATAAATGCTTAATATTCATAATCTCTCCGTTTCCTTCGGCGGCACTTTTTTATTCGAGGAAGTCACTTTCAGATTGGGCGCCGGCGACCGCGTCGGGCTTGTCGGGAAAAATGGGGCGGGAAAATCGACCATGCTGAAAATCCTCGCTAAAGATTTTGCCCCGGATTCCGGAAGTATCGCCGCCGAAAAGGAAATCAAGATTGGCTTTCTGCGCCAGGATATCGATTTTGAACAGGGCAGGACCGTACTCGAAGAAGCATATCAGGCATTTACCGACATCAAGGAAGTCGAACGCAAACTTGAGGAAATCAACCACCAATTGGTCACGCGAACCGATTATGAAAGCGAAGCCTATTCCCAAATCATAGAAGACTTATCCGATTATACACACCGTTTCGAATTGCTCGGCGGTTACAATTATGTTGGCGATACCGAAAAAATCCTCCTCGGCCTCGGTTTCAAACGCGATGTCTTCAACAACCTGACGGAAACATTTTCGGGCGGCTGGCGCATGCGTATTGAACTTGCCAAACTCCTGTTGCAATCCAACGACGTTTTGCTTTTGGATGAGCCAACGAATCACCTCGATATCGAATCGATCATCTGGCTTGAGAATTTTCTGCGGAATTATCCCGGAGTAGTCGTCATCGTATCGCACGATAAGATGTTTTTGGATAATGTCACGAACCGAACCATAGAAATTTCCCTCGGAAAAGCATACGATTTCAACAAACCGTATTCGCAATACCTCGAACTGCGCCACGAAATCCGCGAAAAGCAATTGGCAACGCAAAAGAACCAGCAGAAGAAAATTGAGGAAACTGAAAAGCTGATCGAAAAATTCCGCGCCAAAGCCTCAAAAGCATCAATGGCGCAATCGCTGATCAAAAAACTGGATAAAGTTGAGCGCATCGAAGTCGATGAAGACGACAATTCCGTCATGAACATCTCTTTTCCGGTTTCAAAAGTACCGGGTAAAGTCGTCATCGAAGCCGAACACGTGACTAAAAGCTACGGCGACAAAACCATATTGAAAGATATTTCGCTTTTGGTTGAACGCGGCAGCAAAATCGCTTTCGTCGGGCAGAACGGCCAGGGAAAATCGACTTTCATCAAAGCCATCGTACACGAATTTGAATTCCAGGGCTCAATAAAATTGGGACACAACGTACAAGTCGGTTACTTCGCGCAAAACCAAGCCGAATATCTCGACGGCGAAATCACTTTGCTCCAAACCATGGAAGATGCGGCCAACGACACAAACCGCTCGAAAGTGCGCGACATGCTCGGTTCTTTCCTCTTCCGTGGCGACGATGTCGAGAAAAAGGTAAAAGTCCTTTCCGGTGGCGAAAGAAACCGCCTCGCGCTGTGTAAATTGCTCTTGCAGCCGATTAACGTCCTTGTGATGGATGAGCCAACGAATCACCTCGACATCAAATCGAAAAATGTCTTAAAAGCGGCATTGCAAAAATATGAAGGCACACTGCTGCTCGTGTCTCACGACAGGGATTTCCTTCAGGGCATGTCGAATTTGGTTTACGAATTCAAAGACCAAAGAATAAAGGAATATCTCGGCGATATCAACTATTTCCTCGAACAGCGCAATCTTGAAAACATGCGTGAAGTCGAGAAACGCGATGTGGCAAAAAAGGAAGCGCCAAAGGAAACCAGCAAGCAATCCTACGAAGACCAAAAGAAAAATAAAACGTTGCAGAATAAGCTGAGTAAGGTCGAAAGCCTGATCCGCCAGCTCGAATTCGACATTTCCAAAGACGACAAAGCGCTTGCGTCAAACTACGACAAACACATCGAGGATGCGCAGTTTTTCATGGCATACAACAAGAAAAAAGCCGATTTGGATAAACTGTTGGAAGAATGGGAAACCGTTCAGATGGAGATTGACAACGCCTAGTATCAGGAGCATTTTCCCGCTGTCCGCTGTATCTTTTTCTTTGCAAGAAAAAGGATGCCGCTTCCATCAGGGCTAGGCATCTGAACTATAAAATCAGCCCAATACTTCTCGAATGGGCTATCGCCTCGCTGCTGTTCCTGAAATAACAGGTCGCGACATTCAGCGTTTCGAGGTTTTGCAATACCGCTACCACCTTTTCTTTTTTATGGCTTCTGGTCTGCCTTATGTAAACCGCCTGCACATTGACCGGAAAAATCTTGCATATATTTTCATACAGAAACGGATCGTGCTGTGAATCGTCGCCCAATAATGTATACCGTAAGTTCGGATAGAATTCAAGGATATGCTTTATCTTTTCGAATTTGTGGTTGTGGCCGCCGCGTCCCGTGATGAAAAAATCCTTGAGGCTCGTTTTGATGTCTTTCAGCAAAAGCACTGCGCGCGGCAATTCGTTAAATTCAGTAAAATCAACGATAAACCGGTATAAATTCCATTCGCTGCTCGACACATAAAAAAAGGCGTTCTGTTCGTCTTTGTTGTTCCGGCCAGCCGTACTCAACGCCTGGTAATGCGGGACAACGCCTTCATAAATTTTACGGTCATAGACATTCCGAAACAACAGGATGTACAATTTCTTGAAAAAACTCTGCGTATGCGATACCAAAAACGTGTCGTCAATGTCTGAGATGAATCCGAGATTGCCCATATAAGGCCTGATGAAACTGCCAGTCGCCACAATTTCTTCATTTCCGTAAAACATGCTGACCTGATAATCAATCCAGCCATAACCTTTTCGCTCCTTTAATGGGATGCAGAATTTGAAATACCCGTCATCAAGTGTCTTCGTATGGATTTTTTCGCCGTTATGCACGAGGTAAACGTCGGCGTTGGGTTGTGTTTTGATGCGAAACATCCGGATAATGGATTTCGCATTCTTAAAACGTCTTTTCTGGAAATCATACTCTTCTTTGCTGGTCGGTGCAAAGACATGGCCCATGACTATCAGCTCTTCCTCATTCGCATAACCTCGGTACAATTTTAAAATGGGCTTCATTTTTATGTTTTCTATGGGAATTTGCCTGATGTAAATTAGCTAAATTTAACCAATAAAAGAAACAAATTTTGAAAAAGAATGTCTTGCTGGTTGTCAACCCAATTTCGGGCGATGTCGATAAAACCGAGATTATCAATGCCACGAAAGTCTTTGCCGAAGATTTAAAAATCGAATGCCATACCTATGAAACCACTGGTCAGGACGACGAAGCAGCCATCAAAAAATTATTCAAAACCCATAATCCCGAAAGGATTATTGTGGCTGGCGGCGACGGAACCATCAAAATGGCAGCCGAAGCGCTCGAAAATGAAGATGCCATCCTGGGGATTTTGCCTGCCGGTTCCGCGAATGGATTG
>DATHKH010000053.1:0-2218 GCA_035286325.1 Flavobacterium sp. | reverse complement strand
GCGTCGTTTGTGCCCACAATTCGCCATTTTCATTGTCAAATTTGTAGCGGAGTTCCGGATCGTAAATCCCAAGATATCCGTCGGCATCCTGCGAAGCCAATATGCGTTTGATGTATTTATCAATCTTTTTCAGATGGTCTTCATCGTGGTTCAGGATAGCGCTTCGGATGTAGCCATCGCGCCAGTTGCTTTGCGTTTCGCTGTTCCACCATAGAAACTGGACCTGCCAATCGCCTTCATTTCCAAGCGCGCCGACGTCTTTGCTTTTGACCTTTCTGGAAAGCCTGTCCTTGACATAAATGTCATCGTTGATGATCAGGTCTGGTGCAAGGCTGTCCAGATGTCCTGTAAATCCGTCGAGATTTTCCTGGATTTGCTTTTTGATCCAGCCTTCTGGTTTTACGCTTCCAAAAGGTAAAACTTCCATTTTTTCCTTAATCTGAATAACCTTTTCATAAGGATTTTGTGCCAATAGAGTGTTCGCCGACATAATGCAGAATAGGATTGATATAATATTTGATTTGAGGGTCATTGCCGGTTTTTTGGTTTGGTTTCACTTTCCCATAAGTCGTCCATTTGCTCCAAGGTTTTATTCTTGGTTTCCGGGACGAGTTTCGATACGAAGAAGAAAGCTGCGATGCAAAAAAATGCAAACAGCCAATAGGGAAATGCGCCGTTGAAAGTATTCTTCAAATAAGTATTTTCAGTCAGCATCGGAAAGGTTTGCGACACGACAAAATTGGCCACCCATTGTATAAAAACCGCAATGGAAAGTGCCAATCCGCGGACACGGTTCGGGAAAATTTCAGACAATAGGACCCAAACCACCGGTCCCCAGGAAATAGAGAACGAGCCCATAAAAAGCATTAAAAATACCAGCAGCCACATTCCTGTAATATGATTGTATGCAGCGTAACCCACAACCGCAAGAGATACAAACATTCCAAGGCTGCCGATATTCAGTAATGGTTTTCTTCCAATCCTGTCAACCAGAGCAATGGAAATAATGGTAAAAATTAAATTTGTAACGCCCAGAATACTCGTTTCCAACAATGAGGCATTGACATCGCTGCCAAAACTTTTGAATATTTCAGGGGCGTAATATAAAATCGCGTTGATTCCCGTAATCTGCTGGAAAATCGACAGCCCGATTCCGACAACCATGACGCGGCGCAGGTTTGGGCCGAGTAAAATTCTCCACGATTTGTCGCTTTTACCGGAAAGGGAATTGCTGATGTCTGCCAATAAATCCGAGATTTTCTCTGTTGGATTAAACTTTTGCAGTACGGAAACCGCTTCATTATCCCGGTTTTTCTGCAACAACCAACGCGGACTTTCGGGAATAAAGAAAACGAGAACGAGATATAATATTGATGGAATCGCTTCGGAAGCAAACATCCAGCGCCAGCCTTCATTGAGGTTCCAGTCGGTATTGCCTTGCAGCGAAATAAAATAATTGACAAAATAAACCACTACAATCCCAATGACAATCGCGAGTTGGTTGTAGGCGACCAAAGCACCGCGTTTGTCAGCAGGCGCAATTTCAGCAATATACATCGGCACGACCATCGATGCCAATCCGACACCGATACCGCCAATAATCCTAAAGAGGATAAATGTCGT
This sequence comes from Flavobacterium sp., assembly GCA_035286325.1. GTDB lineage: Bacteria > Bacteroidota > Bacteroidia > Flavobacteriales > Flavobacteriaceae > Flavobacterium. Next base: position 595 of record DATHKH010000053.1, on the reverse strand, counting down.
GAATGCATCCGGCAACGCGGTTCCAATCGAGCATGCCAAAAACAAAAGCGCTGCCAGCAACATGCTTTTCTTCCTTCCGAAACGGTCGCTGATGACATCAGAAATAAATGCACCGATCAGGCATCCGACCAAAGCACTTGATATGGCCCAGCCAATTTCTGCCGGTGACAGCGAAAAATAATGCGTCAAACTGCCGATGGCGCCAGAAATCACAGCGGTATCATATCCGAATAATAACCCTCCGATGGCGGCGCTCATGGTAATGAACCTTAAATTTCTGGAATTGCTCATATCAGTTTAGTTTGTAGATAATCTTTCATCTTGACGTTGATTTCCCATTGATTCGCCACCGGCTCGCGTGAAAACGGCAGCAGCGGCATGTATGGCGCCGGGCCAAATTCGGGCGTAATGGTAAAAACACGGCTGCCTTTCTTTATCCGGTAAGCTATAATTGCTTTCCACCAGTCTAAAAAAACAGCCAGATGTTCGTTCCATTCGGGAGCAAAAGGGTTGTTGACCTGTGCGGCCTGTTCGAAACCGACGCGTGCATGCAGGTGTGCGACGTTCGGCAAAATTGCTTCAAACATTTCGGCTT
>DATHKH010000052.1:0-7577 GCA_035286325.1 Flavobacterium sp. | reverse complement strand
AGATAAACATCATTATATTAAAACCAAGAAGACACTGCATCAAGCGGTGTCTTTTTCATTTAAAAGCAACTGCAATTAATATTTCCAAAAATTTACAGTTTATCTGTTTTATAATGGTAAATTTGTAAACTTTTTTGAATAGTTTTTTATGAGCGCTCCACATAAAGGTCTTCACAGTAAATTAACATTCGCAGGTTTATTAATTACTTTAGGAATAATTTACGGTGACATTGGAACTTCTCCTTTGTATGTAATGAAAGCCATCATCGGAAGCAATCCGATAAATGCAGATATCGCTTTAGGCGGAATCTCATGTATATTCTGGACATTGACTCTGCAAACCACCATCAAATACGTATTGATAACCTTAAGCGCTGATAACAATGGCGAAGGTGGAATTTTCGCATTGTATGCCTTGGTCAAACGGACAAAGGTCAAATGGCTCATCATCCCGGCAATTATAGGCGGAAGCGCTTTGCTCGCCGACGGAATCATTACACCGCCGATATCTGTTTCAGCTGCAGTTGAAGGGATTCGTAAGTTTTACCCTCAAATCAACACCGTACCGATTGTCATCGGAATTCTCGTGATGTTGTTTACAATCCAGCAATTCGGAACTAAACTCGTCGGTAAGTTTTTTGCCCCGATGATGTTGCTGTGGTTTGCCATGCTGGGCGTGCTTGGATTCCTCCAAATCATGCAACACATGGAAGTGCTGAAAGCCATAAATCCATATTATGCCTTTCATCTTTTGAGGATACATCCTGAAGGATTTTACGTTTTGGGATTTGTCTTCCTTTGTACGACTGGTGCCGAAGCGTTATATTCTGATATGGGTCATTGCGGAAGGAAAAACATCCGCATCAGCTGGATTTTTGTAAAAACAACTTTAGTGCTGAACTATTTTGGACAAGCGGCATATCTGATCCATCATGAAGGCAAAACGCTCCAGGAATTGGGTGGCGAATTCGGGAATCCTTTTTACCTGATTATGGCCGATTGGTTCCAGCCCATTGGAATCGTCATTGCCACAATCGCAGCCGTCATCGCTTCCCAGGCATTGATAAGCGGTTCATTTACCTTAATCAACGAGGCGATGCGCCTGAGTTTCTGGCCAAAAGTACGGATCAAATATCCAACAGAACTCAAAGGCCAATTATACATTCCTTCCATCAACTGGCTTTTATTGGCGGGCTGTATCATGGTTGTGCTTCACTTTGAAGAATCAAGCAACATGGAAGCCGCTTATGGATTGGCAATCGTCTTGTGCATGATTATGACCACGATATTGCTGAACTATTTCATGATTATGAAAAGGGTTTCGTGGTTCTTTATCATCCCAACAATCGTGATTTATCTTACGATAGAAATCAGCTTTCTGATTGCCAACCTAAAAAAATTCACGCACGGCGGTTATGTTACGCTCTTTATTGCAGTGATTTTGATTGGAATTATGGCCACTTGGTGGAAAGCCAAAAAAATCAGTAAACTCTACACCAAAATGGTTAAAATTGACCAATACAAAAAAGTATTGGCCGAACTCAGCGTCGATTTATCCATCCCGAAATATGCCACGCATTTGGTATATATGACCAATGCGAACCGCACCGATGAGATTGAAGAAAAAGTGATGTTCTCCATTCTTCAAAAACGCCCGAAAAGAGCCGACATTTACTGGTTTGTACACGTCAACATCGTCAATGAACCTTACCGTTCCGAGTACAAAGTCACAGAAATCATGCCCGACGATTTGTTCCGCATCGATTACAACCTTGGTTTTAGGGAATCGACAAAAATCAATTTGTTGTTTAAAGCCGTGCTTCGCGACATGGTGAAAAACGGTGAAGTTGACATCACCAGCCGATACGAGTCATTGAATAAGAATAATATCATCGGTGATTTCAAATTTGTCCTGTCTGAAAAATTCCTTTCCAATGACAGCTTTATGAAATGGGATGAGAAAATCATCATGAATACTTATTTCATGATTAAGAAATTAAGCTTGTCTGAGGAAAAAGCTTTTGGACTCGACAGCAGCTCGGTGAAAATCGAGAAATTCCCGATGGTGCTTCATCCGCCGGAAAATATCAGCCTTACCAGAATCCAATAAACATAAAACACTGCTCAAAAGGCGGTGTTTTTCATTTTTAACAGCTAAAAATGTGATACCTTTGCACCTCAATTACAAGAAATGAGATTACACAGGAATTTGGTTTATACCACTATCGATTCGCTTAACGCTATATTTAACGAGGCGGAATATGCAGATAAAGTAGTGGCCAGGGCATTGAAAAAAGACAAACGCTGGGGAAGTTCAGACCGCAAATTTGTTGCCGAAACCATCTACGAAATTGTGCGTTGGAAACGCCTTTATTCTGAAATTGCCGAAGTAAAAGAGCCTTTCGACAGGGACAATCTCTGGAGGATGTTTTCAGTTTGGGCCGTTTTGAGAGGTTATCCAATTCCTGACTGGCGCCAACTTGAAGGCACGCCGGAAAGAAAAATCAAAGGCCGTTTTGACGAGCTTTCTAAAATACGTGCCATAAAAGAATCCATTCCAGACTGGATGGATGCACTTGGGAGCAAAGAACTGGGCGAGAAAATTTGGGCCAAGGAAATCGCCGCACAAAACCAACCTGCAAAAGTCATTCTTCGTGTCAATACATTGAAAACCACTAAGGAAAAACTGCACGCCATTTTAATGGACTTAAACATTGAAACCGAATTCCTCAAGGACCAGCCAGATGCATTGGTTCTGAAAGAACGCGCGAATGTCTTCCTGACCGATGCGTTTAAGGAAGGTTTTTTTGAAGTCCAGGATGCCAATTCACAATTGGTTGCAGCATTTCTGGAAGTTGAACCCGGAATGCGAGTCGTTGATGCCTGTGCCGGAGCTGGCGGAAAAACACTCCATATGGCGTCACTGATGGAAAATAAAGGCCAGCTGATTGCTATGGATTTGTATGAAAGCAAACTCAAACAACTGAAATTAAGAGCCAAAAGAAATGGCGCTTTCAATATTGAATACCGCATTATAGATTCGACGAAAGTCATCAAGAAACTCCACGAAAAAGCAGACCGCGTTTTGATTGATGCACCTTGCAGCGGATTGGGTGTGTTAAAACGAAATCCTGATGCCAAATGGAAACTGCAGCCTGAATTTATAGACAATATCAAAAAAGTCCAGGCTGAAGTCCTTGAAAATTATTCCAAAATGGTAAAACCCGGCGGAAAACTGGTTTATGCTACCTGTTCAGTATTGCCTTCCGAAAATCAGGAACAAGTTAACCATTTCTTGACCACAGAAACAGGGAAAAACTTTACCTTTGTAAAAGATTCAAAAATATTGGCTTCCGAATCCGGTTTTGACGGATTTTATATGGCTTTGTTGGAAAGAAAAAATTAAAATTCCCAAATGAAAAAAATCTACACATTTACACTGTTATTAGCATTTATAACAGGCTTCGCACAGATTCCTGCCGGTTATTACAATACGGCAACAGGAACAGGTTATACCTTGAAAACGCAATTGTACAACAAGATCCATGCACATACCGAGCTGTCTTATACGCCAGGTTTGTGGAATGCCTATCCTTCTACTGATGCGAAAGCAGACGGAAAAGTCTGGGACATTTATTCCAATTGCACTTTTACTTTTGGAACCGGTGGAAATCAGGACCAAGGCGCAGGCGGAAGCACAGAATGCGAGTTCTACAACCGCGAACATACGTTCCCAAAAAGTTGGTTTGGCAATGGCACACCAATGTATACCGATCTTTTCCATGTCATGCCAACCGACAAGAAAGACAACGGTTTAAGAGGAAATATGGCATATGGGATTGTTGGAACGGCGACGTACACAACATCAAACGGCTCTAAAATTGGAAATAACATTGCCGCTGGAGGTCCATCAGTCGTTGTCTTTGAGCCCGCAGATGAATATAAAGGTGATATTGCCCGCAATTATTTTTATATGGCCACTTGTTACCAGGATGTAATTGCCGGTTGGGAAAATAACAATTCAAGCGGCGCCGCTTTCCTCGACGGGACAAATACCAAAGTTTTTGAACAATGGTCACTTCAGATGCTATACAACTGGCATCTTGCCGATCCTGTAAGTGCGAAAGAAATCGCACGCAACAATGCGGTTTATAATATTCAGGGAAATCGAAATCCATTCATTGACCATCCTGAATATGTGACGAGCATTTGGGGTCCGCTACTTTCTACAGCCACTTTCAATAGTGCGATGGCTTCGATTTCGGTATACCCAAATCCATCAAACAGCCACAAGATTAATATCCAGAGTGAGACCACATTGGAAGAAATCCAATTGATTACTATCAACGGACAGCTTATGCAGCAAATTAAGAATCCGGTATTTGACAACAGCACCTATACCATGGAAAATCTCCCAAGCGGGTTTTATTTCCTAAAACTGACTTCAGACCACCAATCGGTCACCAAAAAAGTCATCGTAAACTAATATCGATTTTTCAAATCTTAAAAAGCCTTCAGATTGAGGGCTTTTTTTATGGCAAAAAGTCCCGTTAAAAAATTTCGCGATTCAGAATAAACCCTATACATTTGTCGTCCTAAAATTAAATAATGAAACGAACCTCTACTCTAGCACTTTTATTTTTTTCTGCATTGGGATTTGCCCAGGCCGGTGCACCAGCTGCTCCATATTACAATGGTTTCAATTTTAACCAGACCGGAATGGCGTTGAAATCTGCGCTTGCTACGAAAATCACCACAACGCATACAAAAACGCTTAGCTATCAACAAGCCGAAGACGCAATAAAAATCGTCGATCTTGATCCGGATGATGCCACACATACAAACGTTTTGCTCATTTACGGTTTTAGCCCGAACATGTGCCCAACATCGACTGCCGATGACAAAGACCACCGCAGGAGAAACAAAAACAGCGATGGCGGCGGCAATTCATGCGAATGGAACCGTGAGCATACGTATGCAAAAGGATTGGGCACGCCAACATTTGACGAAAGTGACACGCAAGGCGCAGATGCACACCATATCAGGGCTTCTGACGTGGACAGAAATGGCGATCGTGCCAGTGAGAAATTTGCCACAGGTACGGGAAATTCTCATGATGTTACCGCTTCAACCTGGTATCCGGGTGACGAATGGAAAGGCGATATTGCCCGAATGATGATGTATATGTATTTGCGTTACGGAACGATATGTCTGCCAAAAAATGTCGGCGTGGGAACAACTGTGGCAACCGATGCCAACATGATTGACTTATTCCTGCAATGGAATGCGGAAGATCCGGTTTCGGCCGTCGAAGACCAAAGAAACACTTATCTTGGGAATGCCTCGAATACGTACGGGCAAGGAAACAGGAATCCTTTTATTGACAATCCATACCTGGCGACGTTGATTTGGGGCGGAACGCCTGCCGAAAACCGCTGGCCGGCGCTTTCAACACAAAGCTATGATTTGCTTTCAACCGTATCGGTTTATCCAAATCCTTCGAATAACGGCAAAATCGATATCGAAAGCCAAATCGTTTTGGATGATATCCAACTGCTGAACATCAACGGACAATTAATCAATGAAATCAAGAATCCAACTGTAAATAACAATATTTATACTTTGGAAAATTTACCCCAAGGCTTCTACTTTTTAAAACTGAATTCTGGCAACCAATCCACCGTAAGAAAAATATTGATAAATTAAACTTCATTTCTTAAAAACAAAAAGTCCCGCTCAAAACGGGACTTTTTATTTGTATAGATTCAGCATTTAATCATTCATCGAAATCAAAAATTCTTCATTATTTTTCGTTTTCTTAAATCGGTCGTTGATGAAATCCATCGCTTCGACAGGATTCATGTCCGCGAGATATTTACGCATAATCCACATTCTCTGGATGATGTTCTGGTCAAGCAGCAAATCGTCACGTCGCGTACTTGAAGACGTCAAATCGATGGCTGGGAAAATACGCTTGTTGGCAATTTTTCTGTCCAATTGCAATTCCATGTTACCGGTTCCTTTGAATTCCTCAAAAATCACCTCGTCCATTTTAGAGCCTGTTTCGGTCAAAGCCGTAGCGATGATACTCAATGAACCGCCGTTTTCAACATTACGCGCAGCACCAAAGAAGCGTTTTGGTTTCTGCAATGCGTTCGCATCCACACCACCGGAAAGTACTTTTCCTGAAGCAGGCTGTACTGTATTGTAAGCACGTGCCAATCTCGTAATCGAATCCAAAAGAATCACGACATCATGTCCGCATTCCACCAATCTTTTTGATTTCTCCAAAACGATGTTTGCAATTTTCACATGTTCCTGCGGCTCACGGTCGAATGTCGACGCGATGACTTCACCACGAACACTTCTCTGCATATCCGTTACCTCTTCAGGACGTTCGTCAATCAGCAATACAATCAAGTACACTTCAGGATGATTCGCGGCAATCGCGTTGGCAATGTCCTTCAACAACATTGTCTTACCTGTTTTTGGCTGGGCGACAATCATGCCCCTTTGCCCCTTACCTATTGGCGAAAACAAGTCGATGATCCTAGTCGAAATCGTGCTCTGCCTTTCGGCCAATTTGAATTTTTCTGTCGGGAAAACCGGCGTCAGATGCTCAAAGGAAACCCTGTCGCGAACGACTTGCGGATCGTGTCCATTGATTTTCAGGACGCGGACCAATGGGAAGAATTTCTCACCTTCTTTTGGCGGACGCACGACACCTTTTACAGTATCTCCGGTTTTCAATCCAAATAAACGGATTTGCGAAGTCGACAGGTAAATATCATCCGGCGAAGCCAAATAATTATAATCTGACGAACGCAAAAAACCATATCCGTCAGGCATCATCTCAAGAACGCCTTCGCTTTCTATGATTCCATCGAATTCAAAATCGGCATCGCGGAAATTGTTCTTTTTATTTTGCTTGAAATTTGGGTTTTGGTTGCCGTTCGGTCCAGGTTCTACATTTCCGTTTCCATTTTGATTCCGATTCTGATTTGGGTTATTAGCTTCGCTCCGTTCGGCTCCGCCTCGGGTCTGGTTCGGATTATTTTGGTTTTTATGCTTCTGGTTCGGATTCAGCGGTTTTTCAGAAGGCTGCTCTTCCACTACATTTTCAGTGATCACTTCAGGTTGTTCAGCTGTTTCCTCGCGGTTTTCAGAAACTTCCTTTTGTGGCGCATTCGCCTTATCGAAATTGGCTTTTTTGAATTTGATGAGTTTTCCTGGTTTTTTCTCGGGAAGTGGTGCGATATCATTTACCGGTTCTGCAGGCATTTCTTTTGGTGCCGGAGGATTCGAGAATAAATCAGTATCGTTTTTTTCAGCCTTATTATTCGGAAGAATGCGGATTCTTTTTGGCTTTTCTTCTTCAACTGCATTGGCTTTTATCGGCGCAACTGCGTCAGGATTTGCTGCCTGATAATCCAATATCTGGTAAATCAGTGCTTCTTTTTTAACGCCGGCAAACTTAATTTTTTTGGTAGCTTTCGCAATTTCCTGAAGCTCAGGCAGCTTCATTTCTTGTAATACAGAAATATCAAACATGTAATGTTATGAATTAGTTGATGTGG
>DATHKH010000051.1:0-13323 GCA_035286325.1 Flavobacterium sp. | reverse complement strand
GTGCAGCAAGGGTATAGCTGTCGCACACCGTGACATCGGAAGGGTTCGGCGTGGCTGGGGTCGCGTTGATCGTCACTATGAAATCACCTTCGGCAGTGCAGTTGGGTGTTGTGCCGGTCTCGGCAAAGACATAGACCGTCTGGCTGGTGGTGAGCACCGTGCCAACGGGAATAACCGTTGCGGGGGCGCCGCCAGGCGCGCTGTGGTAGGTGCTCCCCGCAGCAAGTGCAGCAAGGGTATAGCTGTCGCACACCGTGACATCGGATGGGTTCGGCGTGGCTGGGGTATTGTTGATCGTCACTATGAAATCACCCTCGGCAGTGCAGTTAGGGGTCGTGCCGGTCTCGGCAAAGACATAGACAGTTTGGCTGGTGGTAAGCACCGTGCCAACGGGAATAACCGTTGCGGGGGCGCCGCCAGGGGCGCTGTGGTATGTCAAGCCAGCAGGAAGTGCAGGAAGCGTATAGCTGTCGCACACCGTGACATCGGATGGGTTTGGCGTGGCAGGCGTATTGTTGATCGTCACTATGAAATCACCTTCGGCGGTGCAGTTAGGTGTTGTGCCGGTTTCTGCAAAGACATAGACCGTCTGGCTCGTGGCGATGCTGCCCGTAATCTGGGTGGCAACAGCCCCGCCTGGGGCGCTGTGGTAGGTGCTCCCCGCAGGAAGTGCCGGAAGCGTATAGCTATCGCAAGCCGTCACGTCTGATGGATTCGGGGTAACCGGTGGCGCATGAACAATCAATTGGAAGGTATCCGTCTGGAAATTTGCAGGATTAGTGATAGGCTCCATCCTAATATAAATAATCTGAGGACTTGATGTATTAGGATACGCACTGGTATTTAATATTGGATTGGCATCATTATCAGCGTCCGCCTGAGAAGTATGGAAAGTAATATTGTAATCTGCAGCCGCATTTGTCCCAAGTATACCTGGGATAAGTGAAGCCAAATCAAAATTTTCAACTCCTACTCCATTGGTCAAATCATCACACACTTCTTGAGGAACAGGTGGAATCGGAGTACCACAATCTTCAATTACTAATGAAAATGGAAAAGTAGAAAAACATTCGTCATTAGGCCCAAATACACTGATCCAGACTACCTGACCATCAGCTCCGGCATATGCACCCGGATTGGATATTGGATTGCTTGCATCCTGAGCATCTGTCTGGCTTTCAAAATAATCAATAGTATAAGTTGACGGCAACCCTAAGTAAGGTAAATCATTTTCGGTAAGATCGAAATTCACAGGTCCTGGCCCACATTCCGTCAAAGTTGCCGGCGGCTGTGATATTGGCGCAGGTACAGGCGCGGTTAGGGTCACGCATTTATCCTGTGGCACACAACCGACACTGGTCATGTGGACACAATAGGTACCAGGTTGCGTTGCGGCATATGCCGGACCTGTAGCGCCCGCGATAGGACCGCTACCATCAGACCATTGATAGACAGGAGCGGAAGCCGTCGTGGAAATTGAAATTACAGAAACTGAATTCGGGCAAATAGTTGCATCTCCACTCATTGTTGTAGGACATACAATATCACAATTGGTTGTTCCGGCACCTGGCTGGCCTGCATTGGTTTGAGTCAGCGTAATTTGTCCGCATTGCCCATTGAAATTGGTAATCAGGATGACATAAAATTGGTTGCCAATATTGTTATTGATCGTAAGTGTTTCCGTCGCAGCCGTAGAATAGCTGCATCCGGGAACTCCAGCCGAATTCAATTGTCCGGGCGTAGGCATTGTAGGCGGTATACCATTCAGTGTAAATGGTCCCCAAGCAATATAATCGACGTCAATCGGGACGCCGCCATTGGTTACCTGTGAGATTTGGAAATTTAAGGTTCCAGGTGCATCAATCTGCACATAAAACCAGCCGCCATTTGGCTGAGTACCAAGACAGCCGTAATTAATTCCTGGCTGAGGAGCCGTGCCAGAACATTCATTTGGGTAAGTCAGTGAAGATCCTGATGCACAAAATGCAGTAGCCTGATCTACGGTACTTCCTTGACCGTAAGTGATATAACCCGTTAAGCATAGTAGGAATAACAGTAGGTGTTTTTTCATTTGTATATGTTTTGAAGGAGCGAAATTTACATAAAATTAAGAAAACAATCATCTAAAATTTCAAAAAATTTAAATATTAACACCTATGGAAATTGTTACCTTTTTATTATTTATCTTTGTCACAGTTAAAAATACTGCCAGAAATAATATTAAATTTAATGATAGACAATAAGGATTTTCCGGATGAAATCGGAGATGATCATATCTTTACTAACGCCACAAACCCTGTAAGAAATGATGCTTTCGATATTTCAGATGAACAAAAAATTGACCTCATAAAAAAAGATGTTGAAAATATCCTGCGCACCCTTGGTATGGATTTGACAGACGACAGCATAAAAGGCACTCCCAACCGCGTGGCGAAGATGTTTGTAAAAGAAATTTTCGGCGGGCTGAATCCAACCAGAAAGCCAAAGTCGTCAACATTTGACAACAACTACAAATACGGCGAAATGCTGGTCGAAAAAAACATCACCTTATATTCGACCTGCGAACACCATTTGCTCCCTATTATCGGAAGGGCACATGTCGCTTATATCTCAAATGGGAAAGTCATCGGGCTTTCAAAAATGAACCGCATCGTAGAATATTTTGCCAAAAGACCGCAGGTACAGGAACGCCTGACCATGCAAATCGTACAGGAATTGCAAACGACGCTTGGCACGCAAGATGTTGCCTGCGTCATTGACGCCAAACACCTTTGCGTGAATTCCCGTGGCATCAAGGATATTGAAAGCAGCACCGTCACTTCGGAATTTGGTGGAAAATTCAAGGAATTGCAGACCAAACGTGAGTTTCTTGATTATATTAAACTTGACACCAAGTTCTAAATTTCAAATTTATTACTTTAGCCTAGCCCTGATTGCAACGGAAATCCTTTTGAGAGGAACGAACAAAAGATTGCAGTGTAAAGCAGGAAATAGCTTCAACAAAAAACAAAAAAATGTCTTTATATAAAAAACATACCGTCAAAATCTACAATTCCCTTTCGGGGGAAAAAGAAGTTTTTAAGCCAATCCACGAAGGAAATGTCGGGATGTATGTTTGCGGCCCAACGGTTTACAGCAATGTGCACCTTGGCAATGTCAGGACTTTCATGTCTTTTGACATGATTTTCAGGTATTTAAAGCATCTGGATTATAAAGTGCGTTATGTGCGCAACATTACCGATGTCGGGCATATTGTCGATGATATTGATGAGGGTGAAGACAAGATTGCGAAAAAAGCGCGGTTGGAACAGGTTGAACCGATGGAAATCGTGCAGCGTTACACCGTTGACTTTCATGACATCCTGAATAAATTCAATTTTTTGTCGCCGAGCATTGAGCCGACTGCGACCGGACATATCATAGAGCAGATTGAAATCGTAAAGGAAATCATCGACAATGGTTTTGCTTATGAATCGAATGGCTCGGTGTATTTTGATGTCGTCAAATTCAACGAAAAACACCATTACGGCGTATTAAGTGGCCGTAATATTGAAGATATGCTGGCCAATTCACGTGATTTGGACGGACAATCGGACAAAAAAAATGCTCAGGATTTCGCACTTTGGAAAAAAGCCGAACCACAACATATCATGCGATGGCCTTCGCCGTGGAGCGACGGATTTCCGGGATGGCATTTGGAATGCACAGCAATGAGCACGAAATATTTGGGCAAGCATTTCGACATCCACGGCGGCGGTATGGATTTAAAATTCCCGCACCACGAATGTGAGATTGCACAGAATGAAGCCGCAACCGGAAAAACGCCTGTCAATTATTGGATGCACGCGAATATGCTGACGCTGAATGGGAAGAAAATGGCGAAATCGACCGGGAATAATATCCTTCCTGGTGAAATTTTTACAGGTGACAATGAATTTTTAAGCAAGCCTTTCTCTGCTCCTGTCGCACGTTTCTTTATGATGCAGGCGCATTACAGAAGTATTCTTGATTTTTCCGACGACGCGATTGTCGCTTCTGAAAAAGGGTTTAACCGACTGATGGAAGCCGTTGACGGACTCGCAACAATTGAAGCCTCCAATTCGTCAACACTCGATATTGAAAGCTGGAAAAACGCTTGTTATGAAGCGATGAACGACGATTTCAATACGCCAATACTAATTGCGCAATTGTTTGAAGGCGTTCGTTTTATCAACTTATTAAAAGAAAATAAGGAAACGCTTTCTGCGGCAGATCTAAAAACGTTTGCCGACGCGGTTGCCGTTTTTGTATATGATATCCTTGGACTGGAAAACCTACAGGAAGCAGGCAAAAATGACGAAAAGCTCGAAGGCGTCGTCAATATGCTGATCGGGATGCGGAACCAGGCACGCGCCAATAAGGATTTTGCCTTGTCAGACCAGATCCGCATGCAACTCAGCGCTATGGGCATTGAGCTGAAAGACGGAAAAGAAGGCACCACCTTTTCTTTTTAAACTGACATGAGCCTCAAAAAAGTACTCATATTTCCTTTTATCATACTGGTCAGGTTTTATCAGGTGGTCATTTCCCCTATCCTGCCGGCCGCCTGCCGATTCCAGCCAACGTGTTCACATTATATGATTGAGGCTTTGCAAACACACGGGCTGTTTTATGGCGGATTTCTCGGCATCAAGCGAATCCTGAGCTGCCATCCGTGGGGGAAAAGCGGTTATGATCCGGTGCCTGCAAAAAGGTGTTCTCACAAAGATTAATTAATTCGCAACTGCTTTGTAGTATTTTTTTTATTTTTACACCACTTAACCACAAATAAAATGACACACGCTTTAAACATTGTTTGGAATCCTTCAGAAGGAATTGATTTGGGTTTTTTTGTAATCCGTTATTACAGCCTGATGTTTGTTGTGGCTTTCGGATTGGGCTGGTACATCATGAAAAAGATATTCGACCGTGAAAACGAATCGATAGAAAAACTGGATTCCCTATTCATATGGACCGTTTTGTCCACTTTGCTTGGCGCACGCCTTGGACATGTGTTCTTTTATGACTGGGAATATTTCCGCAACCACCTTTCAGAGATATTGCTGCCTTTTAAATTTGACCCCGAATTCCAATTCACCGGATTCCAGGGATTGGCAAGCCACGGCGCAGCCATTGCCATTATCATCGCGATGTATTTCTTCAGCAAAAGGATTATGAAAAGACCTTTGCTATGGGTTTTGGACAGGGTTGTCATTCCGGTTTCAAGTGGTGCCATTTTTGTCCGAATCGGAAACTTCTTCAACTCAGAAATTGTTGGGAAAGAAACGACATCGTCATTTGGGATGAAATTCATCCGTGACCATTATACCGCAAAAGAAGCCATGCAGCAAACGCACATCCCAAATAAAGAAGCGGCATTCAAAGCCATTGCCGACAATCCGCAGTTTTATAATTTGCTGCAGCAGGTTCCGGTAAAACATCCGGCACAATTGTATGAAGCCATCGGGTATGTTTTCGTATTTGCGATTTTGTTTTTCCTGTATTGGAAAACCAACGTACGAGAAAGGCTTGGATACCTGTTCGGGGTATTTCTGGTCTTGCTTTGGTCGGTGCGTTTTGTAGTCGAATTCGTAAAGGAAAGCCAGGGCGGTTTTGAAAGCAGCTTAGGATTGTTTTCGACAGGGCAATGGCTCAGCATTCCGTTTATACTGATAGGCCTTTACTTGATTTTCAATTCTGAAAAACCGATAGAAGTCTAAATAACTGTAAAAAGCCATCGCGTAAAACGGTGGCTTTTCTTTTGGCATAGTGCAGATAGTCGTTTTTTACAATCGGAAAAGTTAATTATTTGATGTAATTCGTCGATGTTTTTCTTTTCCTTATTAAATTTGTGAACCAAAACCCCAAAAAAACCCAATATAATGTTCCGACCTTACCCATCAGAAGAATTCAAGGAAATTCCTCTTGATACCACACAATCATTTCGTTACGCCTTATCCAGCCGCGGCAGGATGATCCGCTTTACAGAAACCTTTCTCGACGGCGACCTTTATGAAGGATGCCTGGTCAGTGGCTATCGCGTCATCTTTTATAAGACAGACGTTGATGGCAAGAACGTAAGAAAACATATTTATATCTATAAACTGTTTGCCGACTATTTCATCCCGAAAACTTCTGATGAGCAGCAGCACGTGTTGCATTTAGACTACAATAGATCGAATGACAACCCAAGCAACCTAAAATGGGCCACAAGGGAAGAAAAACTCGAGCACAGCAGAAAAAGCCCGCATGTGATTCAGGCGCGCAATAAGATCCGCGAAAAGACCGATGGCCAAAAACTCACTGCGACCCAAGTCATGCGCCTCAAGAAAATGCTGCTCGACCCGAACCGCAAAACGCGGATGCGGATTATCGCCAAGCAATTTGGCGTCAGTGAAATGCAGTTGCACCGGATTAAGACCGGTGAGAATTGGGGACATATTAAAGTGTAGATTGTTAGACACGCCTGCGGCTCTGGACGCGCTGCGCTTTCAGATATTAAGAAATCCCGGCTTTTAGTCGGGATTTCTTATTGAGAGCATGTTCCCGCTTTCCGTTTCAATCTTTTTACTCCACTGCGTTTCATAAAAAGGATTTCCTCTGCAATCGGGGCTAGGCTTTTGAAATGACCTCAAGTGCGCGTTAGCGATTGAGGCGGTATCCTTTTGAGGCACGAAAAAGATAAAGCAGAAAGCGCGGCCGCAGGCAACGCCAAAATAAAAGACAAAAAAAATACCCGACGAATCGGGTATTTTTTATTCTTATATAGAAACTGATTACTCTGCCCTGTTGTGCAATTCTTCAATTCTTTTGTGTTCTGCCTCTGAAATGGTATCACACAATACCGGTGTTGCGATGAACAACGAAGAGTAGGTTCCGACTACGATACCAACCAGCATCGCGAAGATGAAACCACGGATGGATTCGCCACCGAAGATGAACATGATCAATAATACAAGAATCATCGTCAAGGATGTATTGATGGTTCTTGACATGGTCGAGTTGATCGATTTGTTTACGATGTCGTTGAAGCTACCTTTGGTTTTTCCGCCAAGGTATTCACGAACCCTGTCAAATACGATTACGGTATCATTCATCGAGTAACCGATTACGGTCAGGATTGCCGCGATGAAATGCTGGTCGATTTCCATACCGAATGGCATGTATTTCCAAAGCAACGAGTAGATTCCCAATACGAAAATCACGTCATGCGCCACCGCGGCAATCGCACCAAGCGAATACTGCCATTTGCGGAACGATATCATCAGGTAAAGGAATACGATTCCCATTGCACCTAAAACCGCCCAGTAAGCGTTGGTTTTGATGTCATCGGCAACTGTTGGGCCGACTTTAGAAGCCTGAAGCACTCCGATTTTCTTCCCGTCATAAACGTTGATGAATTTATCGTAAGTCATGCTGGCCGAGTAATGTTTCTTCAGGTTGTCATACAAGATTTTGTTTACAGCCTGGTCAACATCGGTTCCGTGCTCGGCAACGCGATATTTTGTTGTGATTTTCAATTGGTTGTCGGTACCGAAAACTTTGGCTTCAGCGCTTCCGTCAAATACTTTCAACAATTCAGCCCTTACGGTTTCTGCTGAAACAGGTTGTTCAAAACGAACCTGGAATGTTCTTCCTCCAACGAAATCCACACCTTGGTTCAAACCATGTGTCGACAACGAAATGATGCTCACGATAACCACCAATCCTGAGAAGATGTATGTGTATTTTTTAATCCCAAGGAAATCGAAATGGAAATTCGTAAAGAAGTTTTTCGAGAATCCTGTAGAGAAAGTCAGTTTGTTTCCTCTGCTTACGCTCCAGTCCAGCAAAATCCTGGTGATGAAAATCGATGTAAACAAAGAGGTAATGATACCGATTAACAAAGTCGTTGCAAATCCCTGGATTGGCCCTGTTCCGAAAATGAACAATACCGCTCCGGTCAAAACGTGCGTGACGTTGGCATCGACAATCGAACGCATCGCGCCTTTCCAGCTGAAAGAAGCTTTAATCGCGTCTTCAATGGTCTTGCCCAATCGCAGTTCTTCCTTCGCCCGTTCATAGATGATGATGTTCGCATCGACCGCGGTTCCCATCGTCAATACGATACCGGCGATACCAGGCAACGTAAGAACAGCGCCAATGCTGGCAAGGAATCCGAAAAGGAACAATAAGTTGATGATTAAAGCGATGTTCGCATACCAGCCTGATTTTCCGTAATAAACGATCATCCACAATGCAACGATCAACAGACCGATGATGGCAGAGTTCGTTCCGTTTTCAATCGCTAACTGGCCCAAAGATGGTCCGACGACTTCTGATTGTATGATTTCGGCAGAAGCAGGCAATTTACCGGCCCTCAATACATTCGCTAAATCTTTTGTTTCTGAAATCTCAAAATTTCCTGAAATCTCTGATCTTCCGCCAGAAATCGGTCCGCTCGAAACGCCTGGCGCAGAATAAACGATGTTATCCAATACGATTGCGATATAGCCTTTTTCATTGAATGCTTTTCCGGTCAGCTCTTCCCATGCTTTCGCACCGGCACCGCTCATTTGCATGGATACCGATGGTTTGCCCAATTGGTCAAATGAATCTTTTGCATCGGTTACAACGCCACCGCTCATCGCAGCCTGGTTGTCACGGTTTCCTTTTAAAGCGTATAATTCAACTGCTTCAACTTCTTTGCCTTTATCGTCTTTCGTTGTTGTTGGCTTGCCCCAAACGAATTTTGCATAACGCTTATCTGAAGGCAACAAATTTTTGATTTCAGGTCTTTTCAAATACCCGTTGATGACAGCAGTATCTTTTGGTGCTACGATCGCGAGGATTGGTCCGCCGCCTTGTGAAATGAATTTGTCAGCAAGCGGGTTATTTCCTTTTTTAGCAGCTGTTGAATCTTTTGATTTGTCTGTCAGCAATTCCTCAACTTTAGAAGCTGGTTTCGCTGTAGAGTCTTTTTTGACTTCCACTGCGGCATCCGCTTTTACAGAATTTTTCAAGGATTCATTGGCAGCCATAAGGAAGTTGCCCAATTCATCGATTTTATAAGTTTCCCAAAATTCCAGTTGGGCTGTACTTTGCAATAATTTTTTGATACGGTCGACATCTTTCGCACCTGGAAGTTCGACAAGGATTTTTCCTGATTCGCCAATTTTCTGGATGTTTGGGGAAGCGACACCGAATTTATCGATACGTTTTCTCAATACTTCGAAAGCACTGGTAATCGATTCGTCAACTTTTTTGCGGATGACTTTTTTAGCATCGGCATCAGACATCTTGAAATTCATCTCGTCGCCCAGAATCTTGTTTGAGAAAATTTCAGGGGAAGACAATTTGACTTTTCCGTTTGACGCCTGGTCAAATTCATTGAAGAAAGCATCGATATAATCCTCGTTTCCGTGGTGGTTTTTGGTCGCATTGTCCAAAGCCTGGTTGAAAATCGGGTTTTTCGACTTATTGGCCAATCCTTTCAGGATGTCGCGAACCGAAATCTGGAGCTGGACGTTGATTCCACCTTCAAGGTCAAGCCCTTTGTTGATTTTTTTGTCTCTTACCTCATTATAGGTAAAATCCGTAAAGCCAAGGCTGAACACTTTCACTTTTCCGATAGAATCGAGATATTTCAATTCTTTCTCAGAGTTTCCTTTGGCGTATGCTTTCGCATCGCTTTCAATATTATGGGAAACTAAAGTGAATGAAAGTTGGTAAATACACACCGCCGCAAATAAAATCGCGAAAAATTTAACTAGTCCTCTATTCTGCATTACTACTAAAAATTAATTATTTTTTGGTTCTTGTTCTGGTCTAAAATTCTTAAGATGAAACGATTAGCCGTCAAATTACAACTAAGCGGATTTCACCATTTTTTTTGAAACGTGCAAATATATAATTATGGATATGATTAACCAATTTATTTATCCATTAATCTCAAAAAAAAGACTGCGAAATTGCAGTCTTCTCTATAATTTATACAAACCCTTATGCTAAAACCGATTTCAGGTCCGCATTCATGTTTCTCACGGCATCGGCACTTTTCGCCAATAACGCTTTTTCGATGTCATTTAAATTAATGGTCAGGATTTCCTCGATGCCATTTTTACCGATAATACACGGAACGCCAAGGCAAATATCGGTTTGTCCGTATTCACCATCAAGCATGACAGAACACGCAATCATTTTCTTTTGGTCGTTCAAAATACTGTCCACCAGATAGGCTACTGAAGCGCCCGGCGCATACCAAGCTGATGTACCCAACAATCCTGTTAAAGTCGCACCGCCGACCATCGTGTCAGCTGCTACTTTTTCCAATTGTTCAGCAGATAAAAATTCCGAAACCGGAATCCCGTTATACGAAGCCAATCTTGTCAACGGAATCATTGTCGTATCGCCATGGCCGCCAATCACCATCGCCGAAACATCATTGATTGGTTTGTCCAAAGCTTTTGATAAGTAATATTTAAAACGCGAACTGTCCAATGCGCCGCCCATTCCAATGATGCGGTTTTTTGGCAAACCTGTCGCTTTTAATGCGAGGTAAGTCATCGTGTCCATTGGGTTTGAAACCACTATGACAATTGTATCAGGCGAATGTTTCAAGACATTTTCAACAACCGTTTTCACGATTCCGGCGTTGATGCCAATCAGTTCTTCACGTGTCATACCTGGTTTTCTCGGAATTCCGGATGTGATTACGACTACATCGCTGTTGGCAGTTTTCGAATAATCATTGGTCACTCCCGACACACGTGTGTTGAAACCTGTATTTGCGGTACATTGTGAAATGTCCATGGCTTTCCCTTCTGCAAAACCTTCTTTAATATCGAGCAAAACTACTTCACTGGCTATGCCTCTGTAAGCAATCACGTCTGCACAAGTTGCGCCTACATTTCCGGCGCCGACAATGGTAACTTTCATTTTATTATTGTTTTGGTTGTTTGTTATTTTTTATTGACCGGGTAAGTCCGATGATATTAAAAACCACCGATAGTGACAAAAAAGAATATTTAATTGCGGGATTTTCTGAGGTCAATGCAATCGGAAGAAAGCAACATCCCAAAATGGTAAAAACCAATCCATTATTCTTCTTCACGTCTGCCATTATGCATCAATATTCGCGTATACCGCATTTTTCTCGATGAATTCCCTTCTCGGCGGAACCTCATCGCCCATCAGCATTGAGAAAACCCTGTCAGCCTCAGCTAAAGAATCGATATTGACCTGTCTCAAAGTCCTGAAACTCGGATCCATTGTCGTTTCCCACAACTGCTCCGCATTCATCTCACCAAGACCTTTATAGCGCTGGATGGCTGCGCTTCCGCCCATTCTTTCGTTGGCCTGGTCGCGTTGCACATCATTCCATGCATATTCTTTTTTGTTTCCTTTTTTCACCAAGTATAAAGGTGGCGCAGCAATATAAACGTGGCCTTCCTCGATCAGCTCTTTCATGAAACGGAAGAAGAACGTTAATATTAAGGTAGAAATATGGCTGCCGTCAACATCGGCATCACACATGATGATGACTTTATGGTAACGCAGTTTTTCAAGGTTCAATGCTTTCGTATCGTCAACCGTTCCGACTGTTACACCCAAAGCCGTAAAGATATTCCTGATTTCCTCATTCTCAAAAACCTTGTGATGCATGGCTTTTTCGACATTCAAAATCTTACCCCTTAAAGGTAAAATCGCCTGGAATGCACGGTCACGGCCTTGTTTCGCCGTTCCGCCCGCCGAATCTCCCTCGACAAGATAGACTTCGCATTTTGCCGGATCCTGTTCTGAACAATCAGACAACTTTCCTGGCAATCCGCCGCCGCCCATAACAGTTTTTCTTTGCACCATTTCACGCGCTTTCTTCGCCGCGTGACGCGCTTGTGCCGCCAAAACAACTTTCTGCACGATGATTCTTGCATCGTTCGGGTTTTCCTCGAGGTAATTCTCGAGCATTTCTCCAACCGCCTGTGAAACCGGGGAAACTACTTCCCTATTTCCCAATTTGGTTTTCGTCTGGCCTTCAAACTGCGGTTCCTGTACTTTCACCGAAATGATCGCGGTCAGTCCTTCACGGAAGTCATCACCGGTAATCTCGAACTTTAATTTGTCAAGCAATCCCGAAGCATCGGCATATTTCTTCAGCGTTCTTGTCAGTCCGCTTCTGAAACCCTGTAAATGCGTTCCGCCTTCATGCGTATTGATATTGTTGACATAAGAGAAAATATTCTCCGTGTAGCTTGTGTTGTAAATCAGCGCCACTTCCACAGGAATTTCTCCTTTTTCATGGTCCATGCTGATGACATGCGAAATGATCGGCTCACGATTTCCATCGAGGTAACGGATATATTCTTTCAAACCTTCAGTCGAAAAGAATGTTTCAGAAACAAAATTCCCGTCTTTGTCCAGTTCGCGTTTGTCGGTAAATTTAATCGTTACGCCTTTGTTCAGGTATGACAATTCACGCATACGGGCAGCAAGTGTGTCGTATGAAAACTCAACGGTTTGTGTAAAAATTGTATCGTCCGGATAGAACGTTTGCATCGTTCCGCGCTTGTCGCTTTCACCAATCTGTTTTACAGGATAAAGCGCTTTTCCCCTTTCATATTCCTGTTCGTAGATTTTGCCGTCACGGAAAACAGTAGACCTCATGTGTTTCGAAAGTGCATTCACGACCGAAACCCCGACACCGTGCAAACCTCCGGAAACTTTATACGAATCTTTGTCGAATTTACCTCCGGCACCGATTTTTGTCATCACGACTTCAAGTGCGGAAACGCCTTCTTTTTTATGCATGTCGACCGGAATTCCACGGCCGTTATCTTCTACTGTAACCGAATTGTCTTCATTAATCGCTACGGAAATGGTGTCGCAATGGCCGCCCATCGCCTCGTCAATCGAGTTGTCGACAACCTCATAAACCAAATGGTGCAATCCGCGAACACCTACATCCCCAATGTACATGGAAGGGCGCATTCTTACATGCTCCATTCCTTCTAACGCCTGAATACTGTCTGCTGAATAACTCTGTTTTTTGCCTTCGTCGCTCATATAAAATTGTTCTCTAAAATGTAATTTTTACCTAACACGCAAATATATAAAAACAGGAATGATAAACTAGTTAAAACGGGCGTTTTGGGCGTGAAGTTATTAACATTCTGTTGATTTTTTACCGATAAATTTCGACACCCGTTCCGAAGCCGTCGGAATAGATAATTTTACCGAAATCGAACGCAACGCCTTTGGCAATATCTTCAGCCAAAAGTAGCGCACCGTCAGCATCAAGATAGTCCAAAAGCGGCGCTATTTGTACCA
>DATHKH010000050.1:0-9239 GCA_035286325.1 Flavobacterium sp. | reverse complement strand
CAGGTTTTTTCGGATTGTATGCACTCATCATTTCAAATGCATTCAGTATAGGATTGATGTTGCTGTTGGCGGTACTGCTTGGAGCGTGCAGTGCTTTTGTAGGGTTCAATATTTGCCACGATGCGATACATGGTTCTTTTTCTGCAAACAGGATCGTCAACAAAACATTCGGTTCCCTTTTTTATTTGGTTGGGGCCAATCCCTATGTGTGGAGCATCACCCACAACCTTGTTCACCACAATTTTACCAACATCCCCGGACACGATGAAGACATTGATGTGGCACCGGGATTGATCCGCATTTCGGACGAGAAACCCGTAAACCGGATGCAACGATTCCAGCATTGGTATGCCTTTCCGTTATACAGCCTCGCATCACTTTCGTGGGCGTTCAGAAAAGACTATAAAAAGTTTTTCCAGTCCAATATTGGCTCCCATGCCAATAAACACCCAAAGATTGAATACTTCAACTTGTTTTTTTACAAAGCGGTCTATTATTTCGTGTTTATCGTATTGCCGTTGTTGGTGCTTGATATCAGTTGGTGGCAGTTGCTGATCGGGTTTTTGGCATTGCATTTTGCGCAAGGGCTTACGATGGGATTGGTTTTCCAACTGGCGCATGTCGTAGAAGGGACTGATTATCCTATGCCCGACGACACTGGACATATGGAAGAAGCCTGGGCGGAACACCAAATGCGGACGACCGCAAATTTTGCCACGACAAACCGCTTTGCCGCCTTTTTCCTCGGTGGATTGAACAGGCAGATTGAGCACCATTTGTTTCCGGGTATCTGCCACATCCATTATGGACATATCAGCAAAATTGTAAAGCAGACCGCAGCGGAGTTTAATATTCCCTATATTGAAAGCCCGACTTTTATTGCAGCTTTGCGATCCCATTACAGGATGCTGAGGAAGTTTGGAGCACTGGCAACTTAATACTCCTAAATAGGCGCTTCACAATCACTTCGCAACAACGCTTTTATTAAAAACATTATAGAATAACAACACCTGAAACTGCAGTGCCGATAGTAAAAGATTAAAGAGTAATACGATTTCTATTTCTATAAAAGCCTTGAAGGAAACTTCGGTTTTTTTAATTTTGGGCTACTTTCTCTAAAGCCCAAAAGATATAACCTTTACCCAAAATCCTGTAAAGGTTGAAAGCGCTGTTTGGTCGAAATTTGCAATAAACAAATCAAGATGTCCAGCAAAATTATCATATATGCATTAATCAAACTCCAGCATCCGGTTGCAGGAACCGTGATGCGATTTGTGCAGGCCTATTTCTTTCGATAACATCTTTGCCATCCAAATAAAACAAAAACCCTACTCGCGTAGGGTTTTTTAATTGGGACATTCGTGTTTTTAAAATCCAGCATCCGGGTAAAAGTCATAGCCGTCTCGAAGTAAATCTTCTTTCTTTGCAACATCTGCATTACTGGTTTCGTTAAAGAATTCATCGCTGAGCTCTTCGACAAGCATCCAGAATCCGCCTTGGGGTGTAGCGTTATTTTCCATGATTTTAGGTTTTAAGATTTGGTTTCAGGTATAAATTTAAAAACACGTTTTGAAAGTCCATCATTTTTTCGATAAACCACCCGCAAATCTGATGAAGTGCTTAAAATGAGCCTGTTATTGCAGTTCGTCGACTTTTATTTTCGTCCTTTTGATTAGGTAAAAAAACTTTTGCAATGGGGTTTTGCCTATTGTCACACCTTAGTTATTGGGATAGCTTTGCCACAAAACAAACGTTATGGAAACCAACAGGTATTCGGGGTTATCCCGAAATATAAAAAAGGTATTTGCAGGCTTTATGAGATACCGCAACGGCATGCTTGCTTTTTTCGAAGGACTTGAAAATCATAATCCGACTGCTGATTGGGGCGCATTACAGATTATCATCGGATGCATTGTGATGATGGTGGTTGTAGCTGTCATTTTGGGATGCGTGATTGTGATTCAGGCATAACATTTCCAAAGACCATAAACAAAAAAGCCCCTTCGTTTGAAGAGGCTTTTTTTATAAAAAACTAGTGTTAGTTTGTCGCTTCCGGCTTATAAGCCCTGAAGGTGCCTTCTGTAATAGTATAGGTCGTACCGTCATAAGTCCCGGTAAAATTAAATGTCCCGGTCATGTATTCACTGCCTACATTGCTAATGGTAATACTTCCTGATACCGCGTCAAAAAAGATATCGGCTCCTTCGCTGTAAGTCGCAGTATATGCTGTAAGGTCTGATGGCGACGCATCTGTAATGGCATACGTTCCCACTACCGCCGTATCCGGCATTCTCAGGATTAAAGTCCTATTGGCATCATCTGCAACCACTGAAGCATTTAGGCTGGTGAATGTTCCAGGCTCAATGATGTTGTACTGTGTACCGTTTACTTTAAAATTCACATAAGTGTCGTCATTGCTTGACGAACTGCTGTCAGACGAGCAAGAAAATGTAAGGGCTGCAACACATAAAATCAATACGGCTGATAATTTTTTCATTTCAATTTTTTTAGGTTTATAATTTTTCAAGGCCGCTAAAGTATACAATCTTTCCGTAACAGGTTGTTTTTTAACATTTTTGGAACCACATTAAATAATCGTTGCCCATTGGATGTATTTCTTTAATGATTATCTTAGCAAAAAAATACACCATGAGGAAATTGTTATACACTGCGGCAGCTTGCCTGTTTATGTTCAACGTTACAAACATTGCCTGCGCCCAAGAAGTGGGAGGCATGACTGCGGGCACATCAAACGAAACTATGAAAACAATCTATGACTTTAAAGTAAAAGACATCACCGGTAAAACCTTTGATTTTTCGACATTGAGAGGTAAAAAGGTCATCATTGTCAATACTGCTTCAAAATGCGGACTCACGCCACAATATGAGGCTTTGGAGAAACTTTATGAGACTTATAAAAACAATAACCTGATCATCATTGGCTTTCCTGCCAATAACTTCGCCGCACAGGAACCAGGCACCAATGCCGAAATCGCGACGTTCTGCAAGATGAATTATGGCGTTACTTTTCCGATGATGGAGAAAATCTCGGTAGTTGGCGACGACATGCATCCGCTCTATAAATTCCTGACTGAGAAAAGCCAGAATGGATTGGTAGATTCTAAAGTGGAGTGGAATTTCCAGAAATACCTGATTAACGAAAGAGGACAATTGGTCAAAGTCTTATCGCCAAAAACATTGCCTTCAGATCAGGAAATCATCAATTGGGTGAAAGGGTAAAAATGTCCGGAAACAAAGAAAACTTCCCACATATACTGACTGCTTCTTCTACGCTGTTGGGGCTTTGTTTTGTGGTGCTGACTTCATTCAAGGTCAACAATTTCAGGGAAACGTCCATCATCGACGAATTTACTTCTGTCGCCATTGTGATGTTTATGGCCAGCTGCCTGCTTTCATACCTGTCCATGCGCAATAAGATGCCAGGGCGCGCTTATGAAAAAGTCGCGGACATCGTGTTTCTTTCAGGACTTGGTTTTCTCTTTGTGACAACCATGCTGATTACGCTCAACGTGATTAAGTAGAAGGTCCAGCATTTACTTGTCTAAAAATTCCTCTATCAATGCTGTTGCATTGAATTTTGGCCAATTTTGATCGTCCAAAGATTCTATTGTGCCGATATAAGTTCCATGGCCACCGGGAAATATCACTAATTCACAATTGGGAATCATGCGGCACATTTCGACTGCATGTTCCATACTGCCCACATCATTGTTGCCATTAATCACCAATGTTGGTGCAGTTATGGATTTTATTTGTTCGTCTGTCCAATCCTTAAAAGCCTTCATTTTTTGGACATCTCTATTGAACATATTCAAAAGACCGGCCTCACTGTTATTTGCTTCTAAGTATCCTTCTTTTAGGACTTGGGGCATCATATCCAATGTTGCGCCATCAAAACCATCCCAAAATTGCGGCACCGCAGCGCTTCGCTTATAAAACGACGAGGCTAAAATTATTTTATCGACCAGCTGTGGATGGCGCAAAGCAATTTCAATTGTGGTTTGACCGCCATTGCTAAACCCTAAAAAATCGGCTTTTGTTATTTCAAGATTGTGCAAAAGAACTGCAACATCATCTGCATCTTGTTGGAATGTTGCATCTGCGGCCCGATCATTTGTATGCCCGTGCGCCTGCAATTCAACGGCAATGATTTGCCTGCTTTTTGAAAGCAACGGAATAATTCGCCCAAAAGTGGTTTTAACTGTCGAACCGCCTCCGTGGATTAGGACAAGCGGTTTTCCATGCCCATAAATTTCATAATACATTTTTAATCCATTTACATCTGAGTATCCGTTTTTAAAATTGTCGCCTGTCATTGGTTTTCTTATTGAATTATACTTTATTACTCCAATATCAATTGCATCAGCATCAAATCAAGCCATTTCCCGAACTTAATGCCGACTTCAGGGCAAATGCCGCATACTGTAAACCCAAACTTTTTGTGAAAAGCGATGCTTCCGGTATTGGAAGCGTCAATCCCGCCAATCATCACGTGGAAATGTTGCACTTTCGCCAACCTGATGAGTTCCGCCAGCAATAAGCTGCCGATGCCTTTTCCATCCAAATCATTGACGACATACACCGAATGTTCGACCGTATTGCGGTAGCCTGTCTTTTGCCGGAAAGTGCCGTAAGCGCCAAATCCCACGACACGGTTTTCATATTCTGCGACGATCACAGGAAAACCGTGCGTCAGTTTGTCTTCATACCATGCGGCTTGAACGTCGGGTGTACGCGCTTCTTCTTCATAAATAGCAGTCGAATGGGCAATCGCATAGTTCACAATTTCCAAAATAGCAGGCAAATCCTTTGCTGTAGCAGGGCGTATGGTTACGTTCATCGTCTTTTTATATACTTTCATCAAATATAAAAAAAGTTTAGCCTTGTTTTTGTGCGAAATTGACTGCGGAATGCTAATTTTGTCTTGCCTACAAAAATTAAAATCCGTGCATGGCGCTAACCAATAAAAAACCAGTGCTTTATCCTAAAATACCACTGGCACAGAGCATTATACAAATCTGCCTTTCTAAAGGGCTGACCAACATCATTATCTCGCCGGGTTCGCGCAATGCGCCGCTGACGATAGGTTTTGTCAATAACCCCAATTTTACGTGTTACAGTATTGCCGACGAGCGTTGTGCCGCCTTTTTTGCGATGGGTATTGCCCAGCAAACCCGAAAGCCGGCAGTCGTCGTATGCACTTCGGGTTCGGCGCTGCTTAATTTTTATCCGGCTTTTGCCGAGGCGTTCTATAGCCAGATTCCGCTGATTGTCATTTCCGCCGACAGGCCGCCGCAGATGATTGATATTGGCGACGGGCAAACCATCCGCCAGGAAAATGTATTGGCAAATCATTCGCTTTATAATGCCAACCTGACGCCGAACGATTCGCCCGAGAATGATTTCGAGATCAATGAGGCCATCAATAGGTCGTATACCAAACGCGGCCCGGTGCACATCAATGCGCCTTTTGAGGAACCTTTATACGAAACCGTTAAGAAATTATCAGTCGATGTCACGATTTCGGCTTTCGCCAAAGTTTATAAAACCGTGGCGCTGGAAGACATCATTGCGTCGACCAATGTGTGGAATTCCGCTAGCCGCAAGCTGATTCTTGTTGGGGTAAACGAACCCGATGAACTCGATGCCGAAATCCTTGCCAAACTTGCAAAAGACAATTCGGTTGTCATCATGACCGAAACGACTTCCAATTTGCACCATCCGGCATTCATAGAACATATTGACCGTATCATTACGCCATTTACAAGCAAGGAATTTTTGGCTTTCCAGCCTGAAATCGTCCTGACATTCGGCGGCATGGTCGTTTCCAAAAGAATCAAGGCGTTTCTCAGACGATACAAACCCGAACACCATTGGCATGTTGATCCGCTGCGCGCTTATGATACTTTTGGCAGCCTGACCATGCATTTTGAAGCCAACCCGAATGATTTCTTCAGCCAATTCCTGCCTTTTACGAAAAAAGCCGAGAGTGATTACAGTGTGTCATTTGCAAAAGTCGTCGCGCTTCGGGCAAAAAAGCATTCGGAATACCTGGCTTCGGCTGCGTATTCGGATTTCAAAGTCTTTGGGAAAATCATGCCGTCATTGCCAAAAAACATACAGCTCCAAATCAGCAACAGCGCCGCCATCCGTTATGCGCAATTGTTTGATATTGACGAGTCGATAGAAGTATTCTGCAACCGCGGTACCAGTGGCATCGACGGCAGTACATCGACTGCGATAGGTGCGGCGGTCGCGAATAAGAAACCAACAATACTGATTACCGGTGACGTCGGGTTTTTATACGACAGCAATGCGCTTTGGAATGAATACATCCCAAAAAACTTCAAGATTATCGTGGTCAATAATGGCGGCGGCGGGATTTTCAGGATTTTGCCGGGCCATCAGGAAAATACGGTGTTCAATACTTTCTTTGAGACTTCGCACTGCCTGACCGCTGAGCATTTGGCAAAAATGTACCGGTTCAATTATTTTACCGCAAGTGATGAAAGTACATTGGATAAAAGCCTCGAAACTTTTTACTCACAAAATGACCAACCGGCGATATTGGAGATTTTCACGCCGACTAAGGATAACGATAAGGTTTTGCTACAATATTTCAAGAATTTGGAATAACGATTACTTTTCTACAAAATCTGCCAATTTCTTAAGGTGGAAATAGTGCCGTCATATCGCCTGGCGCCAGCCATGCTGCAATTGATTGAGGATTGGCAAAAGCCTGAAAAGATTTTTCAGGCCGGGCCTTTATGATTCTGGAGTTTGTCGTTGTGGTCCATAAGAAATCAATTAAGGTGTTTTCTTTTTTTTTCGTTTGTTGCTTAAAAGTCGGCATTTGCACGAAAAAGGCCTTTCCACAATTATTTGTTTGATTTACATCATTTACAGTTCGTACCTTTGCGGCTTTGCAATTGGAATTATGATAAATATTGGAATAGACAATACGCTTACAATATTGCGCGACACAAAAGTCGGCATCTTTTTAGGCACCGGCATTGAAGGCGAAGAAATCCTGCTGCCCAACAAATATGTCCCGAAGGAATTTAAGATCGGGGATGAAATCATCGTATTCGTTTACCTTGACCATGAAGAACGTCCGGTGGCTACGACATTGGAACCCTTTATTTACCTGAATGAATTTGCGCTTTTGCGTGTGAATTACATCAACCAATTCGGCGCGTTCATGGATTGGGGTTTGGAAAAAGATTTGTTTGTTCCGTTTAAGGAACAGGCGCGCCCAATGGAAAAAGGCAAACGCTACCTGGTGTATATGTATATGGACGAGCAGACAAACCGGCTTGCGGCATCGAGCAAACTCAACCAATTCCTGAGCAATGACGAACTGAAAGTCGAAAAATTTGATGAGGTTGATTTAATCATTTCTCATATTACCGATGCCGGAATCAATGTCATCGTCAATGAGAAATACAAAGGGCTTTTATACCAAAATGAAGTATACGACGATTCGTTGAAACCCGGACAAAGGATGATTGGTTATATCAAAAACATCCGTCCCGACAATAAGTTGGATGTCATGCTCCAAAAACCCGGTTATGAAAATATCGAGCCCAATGCCGAAATTATCCTTGAGGAATTAAGGCTCAACCGTGGTTTCCTGCGACTCAATGACGATTCCCATCCCGAAGACATCAAGACCGTGCTTAAAATGAGTAAGAAAACCTTTAAGAAAGCGATTGGCGCATTGTATAAGGAAAAGCTGATCGAGATTAAGGACGACGGGATTTATCTCATAAAAGAAGAAGAAAACCAATTATTGTTTTAACTGGCGCAAAGCTTCCAAAAGCACCGGATCTTTTTTTGTTTCCAAATCTTGGTGCGTATTTTCAACCTTGAGATCAACAGGTGTTCCGGTTCCTTCATAACAAACCATATCCGAATTAAAATACCTTTGGTTTGACAACGAAATGAGCCATTTGTTTGGCAGCGTAAATCCGTACATATCCGAATAAATTCCCCTGGTATCGGTACCGATAATTTTTACCTGTGGCAATTCCTTCATGATCATTGCAAACACATCTCCGGCGCTGACGGTTTTGTCATTGGTCAGCAGCACGACATTTGAAAGAAAGGGTTTGTTTCCTTTTGGCTCGATAAACCAGGTTTCGGGTTCCAGCATTTCCTCGTAACCGCCTTTGGGTTTGCGGGTTCTTTTGTACATACTAGCCCTTTTTTTATCCGTAAACCGACTGGCGACTTCAAACGCAAATTCGTCATTGCCGCCAATATTGTCCCTGACATCAATGATTAAGGACTTTACATTGGCGAATTCTAAAAATACCTGATCCAATAATTTTCCGGCAGCGGCGGCATCGATTTTATTATCGGCATCGCCATCTACAAAACAACGGTTGAATCTGAGATACCCCTGTTTTTTGGAAACACTGTAATTGAACAAAGGCTTGCCGTTAAAGTCGGCGCCAATAGTTTTTATTTTAGAAAATCCATTGGCATATAAATTATTATCAACTACCGTCCAAAATGCATTTCGCAAACTATCGGTTGGAAATTCAGCCGCAAACTGTGATGGCTTAACCGATTTGAATTGTTTGACGTTCGGCACAATGACATTGATATGGTTGTCCTGGAAAGGCGTAAGCATTTGCGAGAAAATTCCATAAAGCGATTCGTCTGAAGTTTGTGCATTGACTTTTGGCCGATAATCCTGATAGGTTTTATGCCAGTCGATATTTCGTAATTTAAAGAAAGCGTAATTATCCTCAAACGTATGCCACAACACTTCAAAATTCAGTTCAGGTTTCGAAATCAATGTATCTTTTGGATAAGAAACCGGATTTTGTGCCTGCATACGAATGCCGGATAATGCTAAGATTGTGAATAGGAAGATGTTTTTCATTTGGCTTATATTATTTGTGAAAAAAAAAGAAGCATTCAAGCTTCTTTTTTATGTCGGGTAATTGAATACTAAATCCCCAATTTCCCTTTCACATCTTTCCCAATCGCCGCTTTCTTCACCATCACAGAAATCGCTTTCAAACGCATATAAGGTACACTCATATAAATGAATCCGCCATTGGCCAAATCACTGCCCCAGGAATTTTTGACTTTATAGTACATATTTCCTTTCTGGTCTTTCATTTTGCCTACGATATGCATTAAATGGTCGTCGGTCGTGTCGAAATTTTCAAATTCTGCCTGGCGGTATTCAGGCGTGACTTGCT
>DATHKH010000049.1:0-17885 GCA_035286325.1 Flavobacterium sp. | reverse complement strand
AAGTACAACACACCCGTGCAGGAAAAAAATATGGGCTGTACACCAGATTTTACGGAACTGGGAACGCGACAATGTCAGCCAATGCATACGGTACTTATACGGAGTTTAACAACAGCATGTCGGCATCGCGGTATGGCCATTATGTCAATGATTTAGGATTTGGAACGGGGTCAAAATACGGCTATTACGCCTTGATTGCACCCGGAGGAAGCATCGGCTCACAATACGGAATCTTTACGGATGTCAATTCCACTTATGGCTTTGCCGCCTATTTTGATGGAAAGACATATGGCTATGACCAACAGCTTACCACAAACGGCGACGGGCAAAACACAATATACGGGTACAGGGATCGCAATTCACAAAACAATGGCTCCGACTATTACATGACCACGACCAATAATGCAATAGCCGGCAATAATCATTGGGGCGACCAATATACATTTGGCGTTGCCGGATTTAGTGATAATGATTCCAACAGGACTGGCGGCGTTCTTGGAGGTTATACTTATTTAGGCGGTTATTGGGCCAGCCTTGGCTATAAAAACAGCGGCGGAACAGGTTATGGCATTTACGCTTCGGCAACCGGTTATGCACAAGGCACCGGAAGAGCCGCGGCCGGACATTCACTATCGTCTGAATATACCATCGGCGGTGGATTTTATGGCGGCATCATCGGGTCGTGGAGCAAAGGAAATGTTATCGGAAACATAAGTTCCGGCAGCCTGTTCGCATCATACAATAGTGGCGATGAATACACTTCAGGGAAACAAATCGAACTCGTCGATACAGGCAATGCGAAAACAGCGTCTTATACCGTAACGTCAACGGAAATCGTAGTGTACAAAAAGGGAAAAATTGCCTTGCAGAACGGCTCGGCGAGGGTAAATTTTGATGCCGGTTATATCGGATTGCTCGGCGATGTTCCGGTGGTTACGACAACGCCGATGGGCCAGTGCAACGGACTTTATATCGAGTCAGTCGACAAAACAGGTTTTACCATAAAAGAGATGAACAACGGCGCCAGCAATGTTTCCGTGTCTTGGATTGCCGTCGGAGATCGTGTCGATGCCGCCAACAGCCAAATCAGCGCATCCATACTGGATAAAAACTTCGATGCCAATATCAACGAAACGATGTTCAACGAAAACAATAAAAATGAAAGCGCCAAAGCGATATGGTCGGACGGAAACACAATACAATTTGGGCAATTGCCGAAAAGTTTGCAGCCTGCAATGCAAAAAACCGATCCCGAACAAAAAAAATAATTAAGGTTTGTTTAGTTGGAAAAAGTAAATTTTTGAGGCCTTTTACTTTTTGGAGCCTGGTGAAAACCGGGCTTTTTTTATTTAAAAGTCAGTGTCAGAATTCAGATGTGAACTTTTAGCAAACTTTTAATTCCAACCCATTCAATCTTTCAATATATTTGACCCGGGCCTTTTTCTAAAAAAAAAAGGCAAACGGACGTAAGTAAACATGAAGATCGAATCACAAATCGAAAAAATATCCAGCTTTGCACACCTCGAATTGCTTGCCAACCAAGTCGTTGAAGGTTTCATTTCGGGCATGCATAAAAGCCCGTTCCATGGTTTTTCCGCCGAGTTTGCCGAGCACAAAGTCTACAATGCAGGTGAAAGCACCAAGCACATCGACTGGAAACTGTATGCCAAAACCGACCGGTTGTACACCAAACGCTACGAAGAGGAAACCAACCTGCGTTGCCACCTGATCATCGACAATTCCTCGTCAATGCATTACCCGAAACTCAAAAATGACGAACCGTTTTTCAAAAGCAAAATCGGTTTTTCGGTATTGGCATCGGCCGTTTTGATGAACCTGTTGAAGAAACAGCGCGACGCCGTCGGCCTCAGCATTTACTCCGACACATACGAATATTACGCGCCCGAAAAAGGCAGCGACCGCCATCACAGGATGCTGTTGAACAAACTCGAAAACCTGCTCGAAAGTCCGAAGCAATCCAAAAACACGGACACGATCACATTCCTGCACCAGATTGCCGAAAAAATGCACCGCCGCTCGATGATTATCATCTTTACGGATATGTTCCAACCTGGCAATGAAGAAGCGCTGTTCAATGCGTTGCAGCATTTAAAACACGACAAGCACAAAGTCGTCCTGTTTCATGTCATCGACAACAAAACGGAAATCAATTTCGACTTCGACAATGCCCCGCGGAAGTTTATCGACCTCGAATCGGGGGAAGAAATCAACATATTTGCCGATAACGTCAAACAAGCCTATGAAAAACAGGTCGAAAGCTATTTTAAAAAGCTCGCTATGACCTGCGCGCAGAACAGGATAAAGTACGTTCCGGTCGCTGTTGGCGAGCCTTTTGAAAAAATTCTGACGACCTATTTAGTGGAGAAACAGATGTTTGGCTAAGCCATTAAATTTTAATAGTATATTTTTCATTTAAACGTTTGCAGATATGAAAATCTATAGTATATTTGCAACCGCAATTAAGCAGAGGTTTGGTAGTTCAGTTGGTTAGAATACATGCCTGTCACGCATGGGGTCGCGGGTTCGAGTCCCGTCCAGACCGCTAAATTGGGAAGAGCACTTTGGAGACAAAGTGCTTTTTTGCCCAATAAAAGTATCCTCTGATGCAAGTCTTTAACAAGAAAGGCATCCAAAATAGTTGTGTTGTTTCTCCCGACAACGAAAGAAGTCGGGAAGGTTTAGTAGTTAGACCAATGAAAAGCTTTCCACTTTTGTGGATAGCTTTTTTGATTTTAGGGGTTTGTATATTGAGAATTTAGTGATTGCGAGGTTTTTGTTTTTAGAACAATCCGGTTCTATATTGCCACACAATCGCAACAAACAATCCGAAGAAAACCACCCCGGTTACGAACTGTATGAATGACGATGCCAAAAATCCGATGAACGAACCTGTCGCGGCTTTCAGTGCGCGCTTATGGTCGGTCGAGTTGTAAATGATTTCACCAACAAAAGCGCCAACAAACGGCCCAATCAAAAACCCAAACGGAATCGGCGCAAAAATCCCAACAACCAACCCGATGTTCGTACCCCAAATCCCGTATTTGCTGCCGCCAAAATGTTTCGTGCCTTTCGCGGGAATGACATAATCCAATACTGAAATGACAGCCATAATCACAAACGTAATCCCGAGAACCCAATAATTCATCGGAACCGCATCCGTAAAATAAAGCAGCAGCAATCCAATCCAGCCCAAAGCCGGTCCGGGCAAAACGGGAAGGAAGCTGCCCAAAATTCCCAATATCATACAGACCAAACCAATCACAAACAGCAAAATATCCATAAATGTATTTTTTAGTATTTTTGAGAAATTAATGGTACTTTTAAATCCTTAAAGCACAAGGATCGCTGACGCATGAGAAAAATTATCCCGATATTATTTTTATCACTTCTTATTTTCAATTCCTGCCAGTATTTCGACAAATCAGTGCCGTCAAAAGACGAGTTGCTCCAAAAAGAACTCAAGACCATCGACTGGAATCAGGTCGACGAATTTCCATCGGTTTCCGACTGTGAGAAAATCCAGGACAAAGCTACGCAAAGAACCTGCTTTTTCGAATACCTGACCCAGCAAATCCAATCCAGGCTCGACATCGACACGCTTTCGGTACTGTATCCACAGTTCGATACGATTGAAGTCCGCGTCACTGTTTTCGCCGATTCCACACTCAAATTCGAGCCGCAATTCCCAAAAGATTCCGTCGCTTACGACACCGTAAAAATCGACAGCATACTCCACGCGCGGCTCATCGATTTCCCAAAAGTCAATCCGGCCATCAAACGCGGTATTCCCGTGAAAAGCCAGTTTATACTGCCTGTGATTTTAAAAATGGAGTAGTTTTTATTTTTTTTAGGAGCTGTTTCCCGCTTTATCTTTTGTTCCATTGCATTCCACAAAAGGATGCCGCTTCAATCAGGGCTAGGGCATCCAAATCATTTCAGCTTTCGTCCTTTCCATTCATACTTCCCATAAAAGGAATACAACGCCACAGCCACGCTAAAAAACGGATACAGCAAACCCGAAAACAGCGGGAAAAATAATTTCCCTTTCCTCAAAAAAACATTCGCCTGAATCATCAAAATAGAATCGATGACAAATTTCCCGGCAAACGCAAAACACAAATAATAAAGCGGAAGTAATTTCAAAACAGCCAATGCGCCCAAAACCAACACACTGACATTCCCAAAAAAAACAACCCAAGCCAAAACTTCCCCAAATTCACTTTCATAATCCGCGGCTTTCGAAGCCCAACGCACGCGCTGGTAAAACAACTGTTTCCAGGTTTCTACAGGTTTCGTGGTTACAATGGCATTTCCGGATTTCAAATAATGGACTTTTTTCGGCTGGTGTGCGACCGCTTTCTGCAATAAAAACACATCGTCACCACTCGCGATTTTATTATTTCCGGCAAAACCATTCAGTTCGAGATATAATTTTTTGGTGTAAGCGAAATTGGCGCCGTTGCACATAAAAGCGCTGCCCAAACCGAAACTTCCAATTGTCGCACCCTGTAAACTCAGCAAATCCATCTGCTGGAAATGGTCTAGGAATCTTGCCTTGCCTTGGTACAAAACGCCACCGGCAATCATTTCCGTTTCGTGGTTTTGGATGTAATCATTGTAGGTTGAAAGCCAGGTTTCAGGAACGATGCAATCGGCATCGGTTGTAATAATCCAGTCATTCACGACAATCGGAACAGCGCGTGAAATGGCATCTTTTTTCGGGGAATTGGATATTCGCACGTTTTCCAGAAGCGTCGTATGGAATGTGCCGTTTTCCATGCGCCATTTGTACACGACGCTTTGCGATTGGTCTTCCGAAAAATCATCGACAAGGATCATCTCAAATAATTCTTTGGGATAATTGAGGTTTTTGATGCTTTCCAACAACAATGGCAAATTATCGGCTTCATTTCGGAAAGGCACGACAATCGAAAACGTGGTTTTTGGCTTTAAGCCTTCATGCGTGACTTTTTTCACCTGCCAAAATCCATAAATCAGCCTGCCGATATAAACAGCATACAGCAAAAGGTAAACAGCGGGTAAAATAATTATTGCTTCCATTGCGTCTTAAATCTGATGACATAATAACTTCCGATAACCACAGGCAAAACGACATTCAAAAACCACATCAGCATCGTGATGAATACCGTAATCCATTCGTTCACGCCCAGCAATCCAAAGAAATAAACCGCGACGCTGCCTTTGACCGCGAAATCCAAAAACTGGAACGTCGGCAAGGATGAAGCCAGGAAATACACGCTGCAAATCGCCGACATCATTAATAAATAAGGAGCGTCGACATCAAATGCGCGGAACAAAAAATAATACTGGTGCGAGAAAACCAAGTAACGGAAAACAGCCAATCCAATATTCTTACGGTGGATGGATTTTGGGATTTCGTTGATTTTATGGGCCGCTTTTTCAAGCGAATAACCTTTGATCGTAAATCCTTTCAGGAAGAAAGACACAATCAATATCAGCAGGAAAATGCCAAAAATAATCGCGACCGTTTGTGTCGTAATCACATTGAAACTGGCATTGAAATACAACAGTCCGAAAAACCCGAAAATGACGGTTAATATCATTTGGATGCCATTGCAGAGCAAATTCAGGAATACGATTTTCCTGGCTTTTTTCGGTTCGAAAAACAAGGCTTTCGCGCCATACTCGCCAATGCCGTTCGGCGTAAAAATCGAAACGGTCAATGCGCCCAAAACCTGTTTCGTCGCTTCGCCAACTGAAATTCTTTTAAAAGAAGATACCAGATTCTGCCATTTCAAAATCTCCAGAAACCGATTGGCAAAACTCAGGAAGAAAATAAAAAGGATTAACGCAACACTCCAGTTTTTATGGAATTTCTCGGCAAAACGCTGCCAGTCGAGCTTGTCATTTTCCGCCAGCTGCGTATAAATAAAATAAAATGCAAAGCCAACGACCAAAAGTTTGGCAACGGCAATCAGGAATTGTTTAGCTTTGCTGGAGATAGAAATCATCCTTGCAAAATAAGAAATAAATTGGCAAACGAACGCATCATATTGGGAATTGACCCGGGAACGACCATTATGGGTTTCGGCCTGATAAAAGTCGTAGGCAAAAGCATGGAATTCATCCAGCTCAACGAACTCATCCTAAGCAAATACGACGACCATTACACCAAACTCAAGGTCATTTTTGAGCGTACCATCGAACTTATCGAAACGCACCATCCTGACGAAATCGCAATTGAAGCGCCTTTCTTTGGCAAAAATGTGCAATCGATGCTGAAACTCGGGCGTGCGCAAGGCGTTGCAATGGCAGCCGGTTTGTCTCGCCAAATCCCGATTACCGAATACGAACCGAAAAAAATAAAAATGGCAATCACCGGAAACGGAAACGCCAGCAAGGAACAGGTCGCCAAAATGCTCCAGCAGCTTTTGGGATTGAAAACACTGCCGAAAAATCTCGACTCAACCGACGGATTGGCTGCCGCGGTTTGCCACTTCTTCAACTCGGGAAAAATTACGGGCGCCAAAAGCTACTCAGGCTGGGACGCATTTGTGAAACAGAATGAGGACAGAGTGAAATAAAAAGTTATATTTGGCTCCAAACTAAAAATCACAAAATTCTTTATGAAAAAAATCACCTTATTTGCCTTTGTCCTGATTAGTGCAATGGCTATTTCCTGTTCTTCTGATGGCGATGGCGGCAGCGTCGATTCAAACGTCTATTTCAATTACACTGCTGATGATGCAGCCATTGCAGTTCCGGCCATTACCGCCTTAAGGGTCGAAAACAATTTCGAGGTTATGGCACAAAATGCCGACGGCAGGAGCATGTACCTGAATTTTAAAAAATCGGGACAATTGATTCGCGCGACGTCAACATCTTCCAATGACGATCCATTCAACTGGAAAAACAGCGGTTATGATTTCAGTAAAGATTCTTTTAATTTTGAAATCGTCGCTATTGATGAATCGGCCAAAATCATCAAATGCAACTATTCAGGTAAATTGTTCGAGGATGCATACGACCAGGCAAATTCTGCTTTCGCAAACGTATCCGGAAGTTTCAATGTGCATTATACTGAAATGGCGCCAAACATTGCGGATTTGGGTACAAATGCCAAGATTGGCGGCAATGACTGGAAAAGCGTAAAAACTGGCTTGACCAATAATGGGGATATGGACAATGTTGAGGTATATACAAACAGCGACGATGCTTATAGCATTTCGATTTTTGTCAATTTATTTGAGACAACAACTGGCACGTATAACTTTACTGGAGCGTCAACCAACAATAAAGTGACGTTGTCAAAATACGACACAACAACTGATTCATACGTTAATTATACCTGTACAGGCACTTTCGATTTGGATGCCATTACAGATGATGGCTTTGGCGATTACCTGATCCAGGGCACTTTCAGCTTTACCGCTGTAAATCCGAATGACAGCAGTACCATCCAGGTGACCAACGGTACTTTTAAAGAATATTTTAACTGGTAAAATCAACAAAGCAGGTATATCCTGCTTTTTTTTATGTCGGGCATTTACATTCACATACCATTCTGCAAACAGGCTTGCCATTATTGCGATTTTCATTTCTCGACTTCAATGAAGAAGAAAGACGCAATGGTACTGGCTTTGGCCAAAGAGCTGGAGCTGCGAAAAGGAGAATTTGCCAACGACAGTATTGAAACCATTTATTTCGGCGGCGGAACGCCAAGTGTGCTTTCCACTGCCGAAATTAATTTCCTGGTTGATACGGTTTCCAAACACTACAACGTTTCGGATAATCCTGAAATCACTTTGGAAGCCAATCCCGATGACCTTTCGATTGATCGAATAATCGAATTGTCAAATTCCCAAATCAACCGCCTCAGTATCGGAATCCAATCGTTTTTCGAAAGCGATTTACAGATGATGAACCGGGCGCACAACGCTGAAGAAGCCAGGCAATCATTGGCGGAAGCGACAAAACGCTTCAACAATATTTCCATCGACCTGATTTACGGTATTCCCGGAATGTCCAATGAAAAGTGGTTGCAGAATATCGAAACGGCATTGGCCTTCGGCATTCCGCACATTTCGAGTTATGCTTTGACGGTCGAACCGAAAACGGCCTTAAAAAAACTCATTGACACCGGAAAAATCGCCAAACCCGAAGATGATGTTGCCAACGAACATTTCCAAATTTTGGTCGAAACGCTTGAAGCGGATGGTTTTATCCATTATGAATTGTCCAATTTTGGGAAGGAAAATTATTTTTCGAGGAGCAATTCGGCGTATTGGCTTGGGAAAAAATACTTGGGAATCGGCCCGTCGGCCCATAGTTATAATGGAATTTCCCGAAGCTGGAATATTGCCAAGAATGCACTTTACCTCAAATCCATCGAAGAAAACAGATTGCCTTCCGAGTCCGAAACATTATCGGTTACCGACCGATACAATGAATACATCATGACCGGATTGCGAACCATTTGGGGTGTTGATTTGGAAAGGATTGAAAAGGATTTCGACACAAAACATCGTGATTATCTTTTAAAACATGCGGACAAATTCCTTTCTGATGGATTGCTTTCAATAGAAAATGGCATCCTGAAAACCACTAAAAAAGGAAAGTTTCTGACCGACGGAATCGCAAGTGATTTGTTTTTGGTAAATTTGGGATAAAATAAATATTCCTTGAAAGCAACCATCAATCACAACGGGCAAACCTTCGAAATTGACTTTTCAAAACCCATCGATATTTCCATTCCGCTGACCAATACCGACGAAAACCCAATAGCCTGGTATATCGAAAAACCCGTAATTGAACCGGTGCGTTTTGGTGAATGGATCGGAAAAGTTTCTGAGGGAAGTTCGTCGACCAATTTCAATAATATTTTCTTCAATCCGCACGGACACGGCACACATACGGAATGCCTTGGCCACATTACGCGTGATTTTTTTAGCATCAACCAAAGCCTCAAAACGTTTTTCTTTACCGCTGAATTGGTGTCGCTCAGGCCTTACGTCCAGGGTGATGATCAGGTGATTACCAAAATACAGATCCAGGCTGCATTGGCCGGAAAGAAACCCGAAGCGATTGTGATCCGCACTTTGCCCAATGAAACCGGCAAATTATCCAGGAAATACTCCAATACGAATCCGCCATATCTTGATGAATCTGCGGCTGTTTTTATCCGCGAAATCGGTGTCAAACATTTATTGATTGACTTACCCAGCGTTGACAAGGAAAACGACGAAGGAAAATTGTTGGCACACAAAGCGTTTTGGAACGTTAAAGATGTCGATGTTTTAAATGATGACGCCCGATTGGATGCGACCATTACCGAAATGGTTTTTGTTCCCGATGAAATCAAAGATGGAAGTTATTTCCTGAACCTGCAGATTGCGAATTTTGAAAATGACGCTTCACCGAGCAAGCCCGTTTTATATCAGATATGATTGCCATTTCAACAGATAAAACCAAACTGGACGTACCGTTTATCCAGGATTTCCTAAAAGACATTTACTGGGCGAAAGGCCGTACCATTGAAGAAGTGCAAACCACCATTGATGCTTCTTTTTGTTTTGGTGTTTACCTCGACGGAAAGCAAATCGGTTTTGCGCGTGTCATTACGGATTATGCGGTTTTTGCTTATGTGATGGATGTTTTTATCATTGATGCGCATCGCGGGAAAGGCTATTCTTGCGTTTTAATGGAAACGATGATGAACGAACCGGCGTTGCAAAATGTCAAAATCTGGCGATTGGCAACTTCCGACGCACATTTTTTATATGAGAAATTCGGCTTTAAAGCATTGGCACACCCTGAAAAAATGATGGAAAAAATAATCAAATGAATATAGAATCCTACTTCGAATATTGCCTGTCCAAGAAAGCGGTCACCGAGCATTTCCCTTTTGACAACGACACTCTGGTGTTTAAAGTCGGCGGCAAAATGTTTGCCCTTGCATCGCTCAAAGAATGGGAAGCCGGAAATCCAGCGGTGAATTTAAAATGCGATCCTGAAAAAGCCGAAGAGCTGCGTGCCAATTATGACGATATCATTCCGGGTTTTCACATGAGCAAAACCCATTGGAATACGGTTTATGTCAACCGCGATGTGCCCGACAAAATGGTCAAAACACTGATTGACGATTCATATGATTTGGTTTTTAAAAGCCTGACAAAGAAAATTCAGGCCGAAATAAATGGGCGATAGCTGCGTTTTGTTGTAAATTTGCACTCAATTTAAATACACATGAAAGACAGTCTCAAAAGTTTCCTGAACGAGGAACAGGATCCGAAAGCCATAGAAAAAATCACTTCAAAGCTGAATGATTTGCTGATGAAAAACGAGGAAATCGGTTATATCGGCGTGCAGAAAAAACCCGCCATTACCGTTTTTCCCGACAGCATTGTTTTGACCAACAAAAGGATTATCCTTTGCAAACCCAAAAACCTCGGGTTGTCAATGGATTTCATTGATTATTCATGGGAAGACATTGCCGGGACTTTTGTCAAGGAAAATATCCTGGGATCTGAATTCTCATTTGCAACGAAAACCGACATTCAGGTTTCCATCGATTATATCCCAAAAACGCAAGCGCGCAAGATTTATACTTATGCGAAAGAGCAATTGGAATTGTTGAAGGAAACACCATTTTCAAATGTGAAAAAT
This sequence comes from Flavobacterium sp., assembly GCA_035286325.1. GTDB lineage: Bacteria > Bacteroidota > Bacteroidia > Flavobacteriales > Flavobacteriaceae > Flavobacterium. The sequence continues at coordinate 7,217 of DATHKH010000049.1, read as the reverse complement.
GAAGCAGCAGCTGAAGAAATTCCAATGCAGCCGGTTCAAAAAATTTCAGAACCTGAAACCATTGAAGAAACCGAAACGAAGGAAGTGACCAATTTTGCTGACCCGAGCGATAGCGAACTGGCGGAGCAAATCATTCCCGTGTCACAATCGGGTTACCGCGATGAAAAACAGCATCCTGAGGAAGAACCGACAACCGAGCAATCACTTGCGGAACTCTCGGGCGAGGCGCTTTTTGAAAAACTCCAGAATTACAAGAAACTGCTCGACAACGGATTGATTTTGCAAAGCGAATATGACGCTTTGAAAAAAGAGATTTTAAGTCATATGTAACCATAAAAAAAGCCTCAAATTTGAGGCTTTTTTGTTATAGTGTTTTCTTCTGCTTCTCTACAAAATTATGGGCTTGCAGTTCGAGCAACTCGGTCGCTTTGCGTCTTTGCAGATCGTAAAGCCCTTTGTCTTCCGCGATGTCTTCGTAAACTTTGTCGTGCATCGAGGCGCTGGTTTTGACCAATAAATCGCGTTGGTATTTGTCCTGCGTCAAGGTCGCTTTTAAAGCCGTTTCCAAATCTTCAAGCTTAAAATCGTATTCGCCTTTCGGGGATAACAGCTTGGCGATAATCGGTGCGGTTTCAATGGCGAGGAACAGCAGCATGATAAAAAAGTTCGGCAGCCAAGGCAGTTTTTCCAATGCGTTGATCCGCGCCATCAGTCCGTCGAAGTTGTCGATGATTGGTTGCGTATCGGTGACTTTTTTATCAAGATCGGCCTGGAGCGTTTTAGTTTTCGCTTCTTTTTCGGCGATTTTGGCAAGGTTGTTTTTGCGGAGCGTGTCGAGTTCGGATTTGGCCAAATCATGCTTCGCGATTTTCTCTTTAAAAACTGGGCCTTTGCCCAATTTCATCGTGCCTTTTGTGCCCTCGGCTTCGGTGATGTAAGTTTCATATAGGCCGTTGACTTCCTTTTCTTTTTTGGTGATTTCCGATTTCAGGCTGTCGATTTCGGTTTTGTTTTTGTCGAGGTCGGATTGGAAATAGCCCGCGACTTCTTTTTTGTTGTTGAGCGCCATCGCGTTTTTCTCCTTCAAAAGCACGGTGTTGATTTCCTTTTCAAAAATCTTGATTTCCAACGGTTTTGAAATGACGATCGCAATGATGACCGCCAAAGCAATCCGCGGTGTTGCCTGGACAAATTCGTTCCAGAAGCTGTCGCGTTTCCTGATTGTTGACACGATAAAACGGTCGAGGTTGAAAATCAGCAAACCCCAGACAATCCCAAAAGCAATGGCCGGATAAATGCTGTCGAAAACCGTGAACAGCGCATAAGCTGCGGCGATGAATGCCATGACTGCGGTAAAGAAAACGGTCGCGCCGATACCGGCAAACTTGGTTTGTTCCCCTTCGGAGCAGCCATCGAGAAGGCTTTTGTCGGCTCCGGAACAGATGATGAAGAATTTTTTCAGCATGATTAAAAGTGATTAGGTGATTGATGACCTTACCCGAAAAATCATCGGGCGCGGCTTTACAAAAGTAACGCCAAAAAATAAATTATGTTGTAAAGTTGTGGGTTTGTTCGCGTTAGCGATGGAAGCAAAGTGCCGTGCACTGCGGACAGCGCGGGCCAAAGGCAACGCCAAAACAAATAAAAATTAAAATAATATACTGAAAATCAGATACATGTGATTATTTGTTGTAAATTACAGCCCCTAAAATCTTCAGCTCCAAATTTCAAAATGTGTAACGCTAACCAATATAAATTTTGAAATTATGAAGAAACAAATTTTTTTAGCGGCACTTTCGGGAGTGTTGCTATTTGGGATGCCAATGGCTGCCCAGGACAAAGCCGCCAAGGATAAAACCAAAGCAAAAGACAAAACCGCTGTTGCGGCAACTGCTCCGGCTGACAAGCAATACATCGTAACCGTAACCACATTGCACTGGAATATGAACCTTAAGGATTTTTCGATGGATGCGTGGAAAGCGGTGGAAAAGGAATATTACGATAAAGTGACCAAGAAGAACGACCTGATTGTAGGGCAGGAAGTGCTGACGCATTATTTTACCGCCGACAATACGGAGCTTTTGCTCGTCACGATGTATGATTCATGGGATGCGATTGAAAAAGCCGGCGCAAAAGATGACGAGTTGGTCAAAGCCGCCTGGCCTGATGAAAAAGCCAGGAACGCTTATTTCGATAAAAGGGAAGCTTATTATGCGCCCAATCATTCAGACGAGATTTACAGGACGTATTGGGGCGAGAAATTGGCCAAGGCACCATTCACAAAACCGATGCTTTTTTATGTAAGGAAAAGCCATTGGGCTTGGCCAAAAGACGGCACTGAAAAAGAATTTAAGGAATTGCGCGGCAAATACCTCGATGCAGTGGTTTTCAAGAATGATTTCATCAAGGCCTATTACCCGAATGTGCATGCCTGGGGCGCAAACAACACCGAATTCACTGAAGTTTTTGTTGCCGAATCACTGGGCGATATAGAGAAAGGATTTGACAGGAACAAGGAATTGTTTGAAGCGACCTGGACCGACGAAGCCAAGCGTAAGGAATTTGACGACAAGTATGACAAATATTTCACAGGTGTTCATGGCGATTACATTTACCGATCGGTTCCTGAATTGACAAAATAATAAAAAATGCCGGCAGTTAGTCGGCATTTTTTTTTTGGCGAACGGTCGCGCTGTCTGCTATATCTTTTATCCTGAAACAAGTTCAGGATAAAAGGATGCCGCTTCCATCGCTGTCGCGCTTCGTAACTTACTTCGACAATTCGACAAAATATTTGTAAAAAAGTGGAATCGTCTCAATGCCTTTCAAATAATTGAAAATCCCAAAGTGCTCATTCGGCGAGTGGATCGCATCGCTGTCCAACCCGAATCCCATCAATATCGTTTTGCTTTTCAGCTCTTTTTCAAACAAAGCCACAATCGGAATGCTGCCGCCGGAACGCACCGGAATTGCAGGAACACCAAAAGTTTCGGTATATGCTTTGTTCGCGGCCTGATAACCGATACTGTCGATTGGCGTCACATAACCTTGTCCGCCATGATGCGGTTTGACTTTTACGGTGACGCCGCTTGGCGCAATGCTTTCAAAATGTTTGGTAAACAATTCGGTGATGGCTTCCCAATCCTGGTGCGGTACCAAACGCATCGATATTTTTGCAAATGCTTTGCTGGCAATGACGGTTTTCGCGCCTTCACCGGTATAGCCGCCCCAGATTCCGTTGACGTCCAATGTCGGGCGAATGGAATTCCGTTCGTTGGTCACATAGCCTTTTTCACCATAGACATCGTTGATATCAAGTGCTTTTTTGTATTCGTCGAGGCTGAACGGCGCTTTGGCCATTTCGGCTCTTTCGGCTGGTGTCAGTTCTTCGACATCGTCATAGAATCCCGGAATCGTAATGTGGTTGTTTTCATCGTGCAATGACGCAATCATTTTTGCGAGCACATTGATCGGGTTGGCTACCGCGCCGCCGTACAAACCGGAATGCAAATCGCGGTTCGCGCCGGTAACTTCGACTTCCACATAACTCAGTCCGCGCAATCCCGTAGTGATTGACGGCTGTTTGTTGGAAATCATGCCCGTATCGGAAATTAAGATCACATCGCATTTCAGTTTTTCCTGGTTGCGCTCAACAAACCAACTTAGGCTTTTGCTGCCAACTTCCTCTTCGCCTTCAATCATGAACTTCACGTTGCAAGGCAGCGTATTTGATTGGACCATGTATTCCAATGCTTTCACATGCATGTACATCTGGCCTTTGTCATCGCAGGAACCGCGTGCGAAAATCGCGCCTTCGGGATGGATTTCGGTTTTTTTGATGACCGGCTCGAATGGCGGCGATGTCCACAAATCCATCGGATCTGGCGGCTGCACATCATAATGGCCGTATACGAGAACGGTTGGCAAGTTTTTGTCGATTGTTTTTTCGCCATAGACAATCGGGTAGCCGGGCGTATCGCAGATCTCGACGAAATCGCAGCCTGCTTTTTCGAGGCTGGTTTTTACGGCATCCGCCATATCTATAACATCTTGTGAATAAGCGGTGTCGGCGCTGACAGAAGGTATTTTGAGCAATTCGACCAGTTCGCTGATGAAACGGTCTTTGTTTTGCTGGACGTAAGATTTTATGGAATCCATGTGGTTTGGTTTTTATCATCCAAAAATAAGAAAAACTGCCGAATTATTTTTTTCTGAAAACACTATGAAAATTAGAAGTTATGCTTATCTTTGCAGCCATGTTTCGCGGATATGGTGAAATTGGTAGACATGCCAGACTTAGGATCTGGTGCCGCAAGGCGTGTAGGTTCGAGTCCTATTATCCGCACAAAAAAGCTTCTCTGAAACGGGAAGCTTTTTTATTTTAAAACAGATAGTTAATTATCAAAAATACCTGACAGCCACTGGCTGTCCTCCTTTTAATATCAAATGCACAAAAAAGCCCTTCAAATCTGAAGGGCTTTTTTATTTCATTATTTGCTTTCCGCAATCCAATCATCAATTTTCTTTTCCAGTAATTCCAATGGCATCACGCCCGATTCCAATATTTTCTCATGGAATTTTTTGATGTCGAATTTATTGCCCATTTTATCCTGCGCTCTTTTGCGCAGTTCCAAGATTTTCAGCTGCCCGATTTTATAAGACAACGCCTGTCCCGGAATCGCCATATAACGCTCGATTTCAGCAGTGATGCCATCAACGGTTTCCGCTTCATTGTCCAATGAATACTGGATGGCCTGTTCGCGTGTCCAGCCTTTGGTATGGATTCCGGTATCGACGACCAATCGGATGGCGCGGTGCATTTCGTCGTTCAGCATGCCGAGATATTGGTATGGATCGCTATACAATCCCAATTCTTTGCCCATGCTTTCGCAATACAATGCCCAGCCTTCGCCATATGCATTATACCAATTGAACTTCCTGAAATCAGGCAGGCTTTGGTTTTCCTGCTGTAGTGAAATCTGGAAATGGTGTCCAGGAATCGCCTCGTGCAAAAACAAATCCTCGTCTTCGAGCGTATTATAACTGGCAGCATCGGGAATCGGGACATAAAAAATGCCTGGGCGCGAACCGTCGGCTGTACCTTGCATGTATTCGGCGCTGGCGCTTTTTTCGCGAAACGCCTCGGTGCGGCGGATTTCAAATTTGGTTTTTGGCTGCAGTGAAAACAGTTTGTCGATATTCGGTTTGATGCGGTTGTGGATCGACTCAAAATGTGCCAATACTTCTTCCGGTGTTTTAAACGGCATCAATTCTTTTTTGACACGAACTGCGTTTAGGAATTCCTTTAATGTGCCTTTGAATCCGACTTCAGTCTTGACTTTTTCCATTTCGGATTTTAAACGTTCGACTTCTTGCAATCCAAGGCTGTGGATTTCGTCCGGCGTTTTTTCAGTCGTCGTATAGCTTTTCGCATAAGACGCATACAAATCTTTTCCGAAAGGCAAACTCCCGATACCGCTCGTTTCGCGTGAAGCCGGCAAATATTCATTTTTTAGGAAATCCCTCATTTTTTTAAAATTCGGATTGAGCTTGTCGTTTATCAGCGTGGCATATTTGGCAGCCAGGTCTTTTTTCACATCATCAGAAAAACCGGCAGGCATCAATTTTATGGCGCTGTAAAACATATTGTCTTCGGCTTTTGCAGAAATGATGTCCTCAAATTGCGGAATGATTTTTACCGTCAGCGCTTTTGGCAACACGACTTTCTGTGAGATTCCTTTTTTCATATACACCATCGCCGAATCCAGCCAAACGCTATAACGCTCCATCCTTTTCAGGAAATTCCGGTAATCTTTTTCTGTTTTGAAAGGCTGTGCGCTTGTGCCGCCGGCGAATTGCCCCAATGTCAAATGCGTGCCCCAAAACTGATTCAGCGGCATTAAGTTGGTTGGGTATTTCAGCATTTCTTTCCCCATAGCAGTTTCCCATTTGATGAGTCCATAGCTGATTTTTTCTTCTTCCGTCAATTGCGATTCATCAATACCTGCCAATTCGTTTTGGTATTTGTCGAAGAAGGCCAACTGTTTCTTTCTGAACGCATCGGTCATGTCCAATTGCAACTGGTCATTGTATTGGTTCTGTCCGTTTGTTGTCGCATCCAGAGGATTGAGCTCGTTTTTGTCGTCGAAATAATTTTTGGTCAGTAAGGTGAAATCGGGTTTTTTCTCCTCCGATTTACAATTGGTCAAAAGTGCAGCCATGGCAATTCCCATTAAAAATGCGGTTAATCTTTTCATATTGATGATTTAAAGATAAGGTTTCAGGTTAGTAGCAAAACAATTCCAAATGTTACCCGTGGTAGACGCGAGATGCTACAATCCTGCCTTCTTTCACATCAAGTACTTCAGCGACCAGCATTTCTTCTTCACCATCAACCATACGGATGTATTCCATAAAAATGCGCTCACCGTTTGCTGTCAGCGAAGTGACCTTGTAATGCAGCGATGGCAATCGTTCAAATGCATCCTGCCACCAGTCGCGCATCGCGGATTTACCTTTGACCAAACCGTTGGTTTCGGGTTTGCGGATTTTGAGTTTCGGACTAAAATGTTCGGCGTTGTCATCATATAATGACAAAAGCCTTTCGAGGTCGTGCGTGTTGAAAGCATCAAACCATTTGAATGCGATGGATTGTAATTCGTGGGACATTGGTGTTTTTCTTTTGGATAAAAGTAGTAAAACCCGCGCATAAAAAATCCCGAAAGGTTATTTCGGGATTGATTTATATTGAATCTAAAAAGATTACATATTCTTCAGGTTGATGATTTCCTGTTCAGTCAGGAATCGCCAGTTGCCACGCGGCAGGTTTTTCTTGGTCAGTCCGGCAAATGATACGCGGTCCACACGCAACACATCATATTTGAAACTTTCGAAAATGGCCCGGACAACTTTGACGTTTGACGTGCGCAATTTCAGGCCGATTTCTGTTTTTGGCTCATTTTCGATATAACTGATCTCATCAACATACAATCGATGTCCGTCAAGCGTCACGCCGGTCGAAATTTTCTCAAGGTCTTCATATTTCAGATTCTTGTCCAAAGAAACCTGGTAAATCTTCGCCGATTTCTGGTTTGGCAAACTGAACTTCCTGATCATGTCGGTGTCATTCGTAAACAACAAAAGCCCGGTCGTATTCTTGTCCATTCGGCCAACAGCCTGGATTTTTGCATTCGTTGCGTTGCGTACGAGTTCGTTGA
>DATHKH010000048.1:0-6670 GCA_035286325.1 Flavobacterium sp. | reverse complement strand
CGTAACAGTATAGGTTGCAGTTGTTGTAACTGCGGTCGGCGTTCCAGAAATGACACCTGTCGTTGTATTCAAAACCAAGCCGTTTGGCAATCCTGGTGACACGGAGTAACTTACAACCGCTCCGCCCGAAACCGCTGGGTTCAACGCTGAGATCGCTGAACCGACAGTGAACGTGTTTGGTGAATTATAACTGAGCGCATTCGGTGCTAACGCATTTACTGTAATGGTGATTCCAAACGAAGTATTTCCGCCCGAGTTGGTCGCCATGACTGTATATGCTGCAGATGAAGCAACAACGGTTGGTATTCCCGAAATGACACCTGTAGTGGTATTCAAAGACAATCCTGCAGGTAAAGTTGGGGAAACGGAATAACTGTTTACCGTTCCGGTCACTGTTGGGTTCAGATTCGTAATCGCTGTGCCAATCGTATAGATGTTTGGTGATGGATAAGATAATGCCGAAGGCGCAGGTTCTGTTATCGTAATGGCAATCCCGAATGTGGTGCTTCCGCCCGGATTGGTCGCCGTGACCGTATAAGTCGCAGTCGCCGTGATGATTGTTGGCGTCCCGGAAATCACACCTGTTGTTGTATTAAAAACCAAACCCGTCGGCAATGCCGGCAAAATGCTGTAGCTTGTTACAGCCGCTGTCACCGTCGGGGATAAATTTGTAATGGCTGTTCCGACAGGGAAATTGTTTGGTGTTGGATAGGTTAAAGGAATTTTTGTTCCGTCAAGAGCAATGTTATTGAATGTCACCCTGTTTCCCAAATCGGCAGTCATATTCGGACCGGTAAATCGCAATCGGATTTTAAAATTGGGATTGTTGTTGACAGCTGTAATCGCTGAAAAATCATTTTCATACAATTGGAAAGTTCCGGTAGTCAATGGCAATGATGTCACTGCCAATCCCGTGGTGATCCAGACTGGTGTTCCCGAATTGACCGAATAATCTATTGAAATTCCCGTTGCCGCACTTTCGTCCATGGCGGCAAATGAGAACTTGATGTTTTTATAGGCGGCGGTAGAAAAATTGAATACCATCGTATTTTCCAATCCGGCGCTTTGGAAGGGCTGGGTAATCTGCAACCCTTTCATGTTTGCAGGGACATAAGCCGCATTTCCGTTGGCTTCAGGCCTGTAATTGATGGGCGTTGGGCTGTTTCTTCTTTCCATCGAGGCATGGCGCCATAACGGGTTTGCCGATGTAAACGGATAACCGACAAGGCATGATTGGTATTGTATAGTGCCGTCAGTCGTCAGTTCGTAAGTAGAATTTAATGCCGTGAGCGGCGTATCATTTGGAATAGTCGTATTCATCATCCAAAAATATATCGGCTCGTTGGTTTCAACCGAAAACCCTGAAGGGACAAAAACCGCCGTGACTGAAAAGCTCGATGCGGAAGTGATCGTGATTTCGGCATTCGTACTTGTAGAAGCGCCAGTCCAATGGCTGAAAGCGTAACCTGCATTCGGGATGGCCTTAAGCTTTACCGGAATGTTCGAAAAATAAATGCCTGTCCACGGATATGGGTTGGCCACAATGCCAGGCGTTCCATAAATAATGTCGATTGTATTGATTTTGACATAACCATGGGCGGCATTCGAAACATTCAGCGTCGCGTTGATATTGGATGCAATCCCGAATTTTGACCGGATATGATTCCTTTGGATGGCCGGCCTTTGATTGGCAAAATTGTTAAGTTCGCCCGTAAAGTAATTCCACTCATCCAAATCAATCGGTGCTTTCCAACGCGTAATCTGCTCATTCATTTCCGGCGCTATCTGCGCTTTCATGACGGCTATCTGCGCTATGATTCTTGACGGAAGGAACGACGTGTTCATGACGTCTGCAAAACGGCTGATGAAATCGTTTTTAAAAGTCGGGTTTTCCAGAAGCTTGCGCAAAATCAAGGTCGACCATGGCGGATTCGGGAAGTCGGATCCATTCGTTGCAGTGGCAAGTGCCAGGGAATTTACGTCATAATCATTCCACGTCGAACTCATATCATGCACCGCCCAGCGCCATCTGCCATCGCTTCCATAAGGAGCAGTCGGGTCGAATGCCGTTTTCTTTCTCCAGAAAATAATATTGTTTCCCGGCCAATCCTCATTTTCCATGAAGATATTGGTAATGAAATAATCCGTGAAACTCTCGGTATCCATCCGGGTTTTGATGTAATTGAAATTGGCGTCACCGATCAGTGAATTGTTCTGGATGTAACTGTACATATTTTGATAATCCACATTGTCGCCTTCTTCGACATTTTCGGGCAACCCTTCGTTTTCAACCAAATCCAATTGGCCTTCCGGAATGCCATGGACACGGTCAAAAAACTTGTCGTCATATTTTTCGCGAATGGTCAGCAAGCCCCAATATTCACCATTGATAAATGTAATTGCCGGTTGGTTGGCTTCCGTTTGCGTATGCAATGGCTTGGCCAATTCGCTGCTCATCGCATCTTTGAAAAAGGAATTGTAGAAATCACTCCCCGAATTTTTTACCACGACACGGGCAAAATTATTATACGTTTGGTCGGCAAAGAATTTATAATGCATGCCGTCGGTACCGTAATCGGATTTGGAATAGAAATTCATCGATTTGCTCGGATACAAACGCGAATAATTCCCCTGTATGCGAATGCCGATATTCTGGTTTAAGACTTCAAGGCCGTTTACGAAATAGTTGAAATTGGCCACTCTTTCATAATCCGAACCTTTCCAGGTATAATTCCCGATTGGGTAATCGGCAGGTTCGTTTGGGAAATCGGCCCGAAACTCGTCAAAAGTTTTTCCGGCGACATAAATCCCGTCATCGTAATCAAAAAGTTTGTTCTCGTCGATGCTCAGGGAAATGACCGGCAAAGTAAACCTGTTGGCGCCAAGCGGTGTGATGAAATAATTTTTGGTGATCGTCTTGCTCGCCAAAGCGCCTGCCTTGACGACTTTTGCCCTAACGACTGTGCCTTTGAAAATATTGGTTGACGGAATGTATGGCGGCGTGAAATCATAAGTCGAAGAAATCGTCGAAATCTTATTGGCCTGCGACGTACGGTCGACAATGCTGATTGGCGTGCTGTATTGCAGCGAAGTGAAATTTTTAAAAAGCATGGCGCCGAATGCCTGGCCTGGTGCTTTTGGATATTTGTTTTTGTAATTGTAAGTTGTTCCGCCAAGGTTGGATTCGTTTGGTTCCGATCCGTCAAGCGTATAAATGATCGTTGCGCCGGGAACTGTCGTGGACAAAGTCAGGTTGAACCCCGAAGTATAAAACCCGGAATTTTGTGAAAATGTGGGCTCGGTTAAGACCTCCGAATAACCAACTGATCCATTGGCTGCGCCCGGCGTTGTTACGGCAAAGAAGGCAAAACCGCCTGTGCCGTTTGGAAGCCGTCCATAGGAAATATCGGGATTTAGATTGACTGCAGGTGAATTGTCAAGTGCGACTCCGGCAGCATTGCTGATATAAATCGCTTCGCCCGATGCACTGATTTTCCAGTTGGTATGCAAAGGCTGTCCGGCAACCGCCCTGTTTTTATCCGAGCACCAAATGCGCAGGTAAGCATGCGAATTCAAGGTCACATTTGGGAAAGTCCATTTCAGCAGGTTGGCGGATTCATCGGACAAACCAAAACCGTTGAGGTTGACGGCGGAAGCACCGGTATTGTAGATTTCAACCCAGTCTTCATGGCTTCCGTCTTCGTCGGTGACCGAATTGGTATTTGAAGCCAAAACTTCGTTGATTACAATTGTCTGTCCCGCAGCCGAGTGTCCAAAAGCAAGAAAAATAAGACTAAAAAAAAGGAAGGCAATTCGTTTCATTACACCGCTGATTAATAACTGCGTAAGGTAAAAAAACATTTATGCCTGATACAATTTTCATCGTCACAAAACGGATTTAGACGACGAATTGCAGGTTTCTTAAAATTGGCTTAAGATTTTCTTAAGAAGTAGAAAAACAAGACAATTCTTACATAAAATTTGGCATTAAAATCAGCTTAAAAAACAAAATAAAATCCAATAAAAAAAGGAGCTGATTTTCACCAACTCCCTTATATTTTCTTCAATGATGCGATTTACTGTTTCAGTATTTTTTTGGTTTCGGTCCTGTCTTCAGTATTGATTTGCATCAGGTACATTCCTTTGGTCAGGCCGCCAAGGCTGATTTGGGCATCGGCATCAAGGTTTCCGCTTTGAACCAGTTTCCCATCAATGGAGAATATTTTGTAGGCAACCGCGCCATTTGTACCGGAGATGTTTACGATATCGGCCGCAGGATTTGGATATACCGAGAATCTGGTTCCATTGTGCTGATCAACGGCCAATGACAATGATGTCCCGTGAACAGCGATATTATTGAACGTAATCCTGTTTCCGGCATCAACAGTCATGTTGATTCCAACAAAACGCAGCCTTACTTTAAAGTTGGCGTTGTTATTAGCGGTAGCAATTGCAGTAAAATCAATCGTATTTAACTGAAAATCAGACGTTAGAGACAAAGTCGTTGCGGCTAAGCCAGTAGTAATCCAGACAGGCGTTCCGGCATTTACCGAATAATCTATCAGGATTCCGGTCGCACCGGTCAACTCGTTGATTACAGCATAAGAGAACTTGATATTCTTATAGCCGGTCGTACTGAAATTAAACACCATTGTATTTCCTAAACCGGCGGCTTCAAGTGGTTCTGTAACCTGAAGGCCTTTCATAATTCCAGCCGAATATGGGATATTTCCATTTGCTTCCGGAATATAATTTATTGAAGTTGGGCTGTTTCTTCTTTCCATTGAAGCATGTCTCCAACTTGGGCTTGCCGATGTGAACGGGTAGCCGACCAAACAAGACTCATATTGAATTGCGCCATCGGACGAGCCGACTTTATATGTAGAGGTTAATGTCAGAAGCGGCGTATCATTTGGAATGGCACTGTTCATCATCCAGAAATAAATCGGAACGCTTGTTTCGACAACTGAAGCAACAAATACTGCGGTCACTGAAAAACTGGTCGCTGATGCAATGGTGATTTCGTCTGTCGTAGCGGTCGATGCGCCTGTCCAGTGGCTGAATACAAATCCAGGGCTGGCAATTGCCTTCATTTTTACTGGAATGCTTGAAAAGTAAATTCCGGTCCATGGATAAGGATTTGAAGTGATTCCGTCAGTGCCGGTTTTCACGTCAATCGTATTCATTTTGATATAACCGTGGCTTGGGTCATCGACGTTCAGCGTTACATTGATATTGGCTGAAATCCCGAATTTTGACCTGATGTGGTTTCTTTGGAACGTCGGCCTTTGGTTGGCAAAATTGGTCTCAAAGGTCACATAGTAATCCCTTACGTCAGGATCTTGTCCCCATCTTGACAAATGATCTGGCACTTCCGGAAGAATCGCATTGTTCATCGCTGTGATCATCGGCGTGACCCTTGAAGGCAGGAATGTCGTATTCATCAAATCGGCAAAACGGTTGATGAAATCATTCTTAAATGAAACATTCTCGAGCAGCCTGCGTAAAAACAAGGTCGACCATGCCGGGTTTGGATATGCCGGGCCATTTGTTGCCGTAGCTGCAGCCAGATTGTTGTGACTATAGGTATCTGTTGATACGCCAAACGAATCGTCCATATCGTGGAAAGACCATCTCCATCTTCCGTCCTGGCCATCAGGCGCACCAGGTGTGTAAGCAGTTCTTTTTCTCCAGTAAATCTGGTTTGTTCCGGGCCAGTCGGTATTGTCCTGGTAGATATTGGCAATGTAATAATCCGTGAAATTTTCAGTATCCATACGGGTTTTTACATAATCGTAATTGGCAGTCGCGATCAATGAATTGTTTGTCATGTATGAGTTCAGGTTAATCCAATCCGCACTGTCTCCAGATTCGATATACTCTGGTGAAAGGCCATTGTTTTCCAATAAATCCAAGTCGGCGCTGTCAATCCCATAAAGCCTTTTATAAAGGTTATTGTCATTTTTTTCGCGGATGTTCAGGATGCCCCAATATTCGCCATTGATGAACGTAACAGTTGGCTGGTACGCTTCGGTAATACAACGCAATGATTTTACGATTTTGTGGTTTAATGCGTCGCGGAACATTGTGTTGTGGAAATCGCCGCCTGAATTCCTGAATACCAACCGGTCAAAATGCGTTTCGGTCAAATCGCTGAAGAATTTATAATCAACGAAGTCCGAACTGTAATCGGAACGCGCATATACATTTAAAGATTTGCTTTCATAAGTGCTCGATTCGCCACCGTGGATACGGATTCCGACATTTTGGTTTACGACTTCGGCACCGCCGACGAAATAGGTGAAATTGGCTTCTTTCTCATATTCAATGCCGCTTAAATAGTAATTTCCCCTTTCGACAAAATCGGGTTCGTCAAGCGGATTGGCATCTCTCCAATCATCCCAGTCTTTACCCGCAACGTAAATCCCGTCTTCATGGTCAAACAATTTGCTTTCGGTCAGTCCGATAGAAATCACCGGAAGCGAAAACTTGTTGTTGCCCAATGGCGTCACGAAGTACGTTTCTGAAGCAATCTTGCTTGACAACGCACCGGCTTTCACAACAATGGCGCGAACGACAGTTCCCTTAAAAATAGGAGCTGCAGGTTCAAAAAATGATGGATCGTGCTTGTAAGTGGAATTGATCATCGAAATCTTATTCGCCTGCGGAG
>DATHKH010000047.1:0-11190 GCA_035286325.1 Flavobacterium sp. | reverse complement strand
GAAGTCGTCGCACCGCCAATCATAATCGGGATTTTGATATTTTGTTTGTCGAGTTCTTTGGCGAGATAGACCATTTCGTCGAGCGATGGCGTAATCAATCCACTGAGGCCAATCACGTCAACATTTTCACGAATCGCAGCTTCGATGATTTTTTCCGGTGGCACCATAACACCCAAATCGACAATCTCATAATTGTTGCATCCAAGAACAACAGCGACAATATTTTTACCAATATCATGTACGTCGCCTTTGACAGTAGCCATTAATATTTTTCCGGCACTTTGTGACGTGCCATCTTTTTCAGCTTCGATATAAGGAAGCAAATAGGCCACGGCTTTTTTCATGACGCGCGCCGATTTGACGACTTGCGGCAGGAACATTTTCCCGCTTCCGAATAAGTCGCCAACGACATTCATTCCTGCCATCAAATTGATTTCGATGACCTGGATGGGTTTCGCGGCGAGTTGGCGCGCTTCTTCGACATCAATTTCTATAAATTCGTCGATGCCTTTGACCAATGCGTGTATCAATCTTTCCTGTACCGGTGCCGAACGCCATTCCTGCACGACTTTTTCATTGACTTTGAAATCGCCTTTGAATGTTTCGGCCAAATCGAGCAGCCTTTCAGTGGCATTATCGCGTCGGTTTAACAAGACGTCTTCGACATGTTCCAATAGCGTTTTATCGATTTCATCATAAACTTCGAGCATTTCGGGATTGACGATTCCCATGGTCATGCCATTTTGAATCGCATGATACAGGAACGCGGAATGCATCGCTTCACGGACTTTGTCATTTCCCCTAAACGAAAACGACACGTTGCTGACGCCGCCTGAAACGTGCGCATACGGCAGGTTTTCGCGGATCCATTTGGTCGCGCGGAAAAAGTCGAGTGCGTTGAGTTTGTGTTCGTCCATTCCGGTCGCAACCGGGAAAATGTTCGGGTCGAAAATGATGTCTTCAGCAGGGAATTTTACGATGTTAACCAATATATCGTAAGAACGTTTGCAGATTTCGATGCGGCGTTCGTAATTGTCGGCCTGGCCGTTTTCGTCGAAAGCCATGACAATGACCGCTGCACCGTATCTTTTGACGAGTTTCGCGTGATGGATGAATGCTGCTTCGCCTTCCTTTAATGAAATCGAATTGACAACACTTTTCCCCTGTGCGATTTTCAAACCGGCTTCGATGATTTCCCATTTCGAACTGTCGATCATAACAGGCACGCGGGAAATATCCGGTTCGGATGCGATTAAATTCAGGAAAGTCGTCATTGCGTGCACGCCGTCAAGCATACCTTCGTCCATGTTGATGTCGATGATTTGCGCGCCACCTTCGACTTGCGAGCGTGCGACGTCGAGCGCTTCTTCGTAGCGTTCTTCTTTGATTAACCGAAGGAATTTTCGCGAGCCTGTGACATTTGTGCGTTCACCGACATTGACGAAATTTGTTTCCGGCGTAATGATTAATGGCTCAAGGCCTGAGAGCTTTAGATATTTGTTATCCACTGATGTCTTTTTTCTTTAGCCACAGATTCACAGATTTTATTTTTCTTAATTCTTTTTAATCTGTGAATCTGTGGCGATTTTTATGCGTTTTCTGTTTCGCTTATTTTTCGTGGCGCATATTCGGCTGCGACTTCCGCAATCAGCTTGATGTGCTCGGGCGTTGTGCCGCAACAGCCACCAATGATATTGATGAGATTGTCTTCGAGATATTCGCGGATTAAGGCCTGCATTTCTTCAGGCGTTTGATCGTATTGCCCGAAAGCGTTTGGCAATCCTGCGTTTGGATGTGCCGAAATATTCAGCGTTGTGTTTCTTGACAATCTTTTGAGGTATGGTTTGAGTTGGTCGGCGCCCAAAGCACAATTGAATCCAACACTTAACAACGGAATGTGGGAAATCGAGATTAAAAATGCTTCGACCGTTTGCCCTGAAAGTGTCCTTCCGGACGCATCGGTGATCGTTCCTGAAACCATGACTGGAATATCGAGATTCCGTTCTTCCTTGACTTCTTCAATCGCAAACAAAGCCGCTTTCGCATTCAGCGTATCGAAAATGGTTTCGACCAAAAGCAAATCGCAGCCGCCGTCAACCAGCGCTTCAACCTGTTGTTTGTAGGCGATGCGCAAATCGTCGAAAGTCACGGCGCGGAAACCCGGATCGTTGACATTTGGCGACATGCTCGCGGTTCGATTCGTTGGTCCGATGGAACCGGCGACGAATCTCGGTTTGTTGGGATTTTTCGCGGTGAACTCGTCGGCGACTTCTCGGGCCAGTTTGGCCGATTCATAGTTGAGTTCGTAGACCAGATCTTCCAAATGGTAATCGGCCATTCCGATAGTTGTGCCTGAAAACGTGTTGGTTTCAACGATATCGGCGCCGGCTTCGAAGTATTTGGCATGGACGTCGCGAATGGCCTGTGGCTGCGTCAGCGACAGCAAGTCGTTGTTGCCTTTTAGCGGATGCGGAAAATCCTTGAAGCGCTTGCCGCGGAAATCTTCCTCGGAGAAGTTGTAGCGCTGGAGCATTGTACCCATCGCGCCATCGAGGACGAGGATTCTTTTGGTTATTTCATCTGTTATTTTTGACATAGCGCTTTAAAAAGATAAAGTTGTTTTTTAGCCAGTGGCTGTCAGGCATTCTTTTAATAGCCAAATAGAAATCTGGACATGAATTTTAGCCCCGATTGCAGTGAAAATCCTTTTTTGCTATACAAAAGCGAAAAAGATTGCAACGAAAAGCGGGACGCGGCATGATTTGGAAAACCAAAGCCCGTGCTTCTAAAATATAATCGTGTTACCGTGAAAAGTGGGGAATTTCTCGTGGTTATCTGTCTCAAAATTTGAGTAGAATGTAGCACCTTCTTTAAGATAAAGGGTTGCTAAGGCTTCACCGGGTCTAATCCCTCGGCCTTTCGTGATAACAGTCAGTACGTTTAAGAACACTGCAAAGTAAGGCAATAGGTTTGGATTTTACAATGTCTTTTAAAAAAAAATGCGATAACGTTGTAGTATTTTGGATATAAAAAAAGTCCGGCGCAAGGCCGGACTTCAATTATAGAAATGAAAAATATTAGTTCTTCATGATTTTCGCTGTGCCTTCACCGAGTTCGGATTTGATTTTCAGGAAGTACATTCCGGTGTTTAGATCGGAGATGTTGATTTGGGTTTCAGAAACACCGTTTAAGGTAATGTTTTTTATGGTTCTTCCGTTGATGTCGGTCAATTGCACTGCGTTGATTGCCGTGGTTGAACTGCTTAGGTTAATTACGTTTGACGCTGGGTTTGGATACATCGCGAAGTTATTTTTGAAGAATTCTGATGTTCCGGCTGTTGGGCGGTCTACAGAGAAACTATCTACGCCAATAATATCCGAGTTTGAACCATTCGGGCCGGCATTAGTCACAAAATACCTGAAGGCGAATTTCACATCTGTTGGCACAGACAATCCTGCTACAGTATAGGAATATTGAGTCCAAACGGTTGGATATGACGTCAGGTTTAAAGCCGGGTTGATTTCAACCAATAAATTTGTGAAATCTCCCAATCCTGCCGGCCCGCCGGAAGGCAAAGCTGAAGTTGCTCCATTTGTGCTCATTCTAAACTGCATGTTGTCTGCATATGATGCTGTACCTGTGGCAGAATATTTACCCAATCGGGTATAGAAAGTCACGACATCTCCATTTTGCACATTGACGACTGGAGAAATCAGCCAGTTGCTGATGGTCGCTCCGCTTGAAGCAGTACTTGTTGTACTTTGGAAGTTGATAAGCGTGAATGAATTTCCGCCACCTGCCTGACCATTTGGAATCGGACTGGTTTGTCCGGTGGTATAAGCTGCATCACTGAATGCATTGGGCTGTTGCGCAGCGCTGACCACGACCGGTGTGTAAGCGGGAATTTGCCAAAGTGCCGGTGTGGTGCCTGGTAACGTACTTTGATTGGTTCTTAGCCATCCTGCAGTTGTCAAGTCAGCGGTTACACCACTGAAACCGTAGCTGTAGAGATTTTGGGATTTTGCAGTTCCAAAGGCCAAAGCCAATGACAATAATAGTAAAGTTTTTTTCATGGTTAATTTTTTTAATGTTCGGGGATAAAATTAGGACATTTTAAATTGTCAGAAAAATCCTTTTTCCCAATTTTTTGAACATAGTTTTCAACCAAATGGTTTGCGTTGCCAATTATTGCTTTTTTATTTTGATAATCAAATTCCTTTTCTAACTTTGCAACCGAAAATCCGGAGGAAAAATTTGAACTGATTGCAACCTCTGATGACGGGCCTGAAATTCGGACCTCATCCAAAAATGCTAAAGCAGAAATCCTTCTTTAGTCTTTCCCTCCGTTATTTTCCGAGTTAATTTTTAAAATAAACAATTATTATGGCTTATTTATTTACATCAGAATCAGTGAGTGAAGGACATCCTGACAAGGTTGCTGACCAGATTTCAGATGCGTTAATCGACAATTTTCTGGCATTTGATGCGGAATCAAAAGTGGCTTGTGAGACTTTGGTTACAACAGGACAGGTGATTCTTGCAGGTGAAGTAAAATCAAAAACCTATTTGGATGTACAGCAGATTGCACGTGAAGTGATCAAAAAAATCGGCTATACGAAAAGCGAATATATGTTTGAGGCGAATTCTTGTGGTGTGCTTTCCGCCATCCACGAACAATCGCAAGACATCAACCAAGGTGTTGACCGTGCCAGCAAAGAAGAGCAAGGCGCCGGCGACCAGGGAATGATGTTCGGTTACGCTACAAACGAAACGATAGATTATATGCCTTTGGCTTTGGATTTGGCGCACAAATTATTGCAGGAACTGGCCGATATGCGTCGTGAAAATACCGACATCAAATATTTGAGGCCGGATGCGAAATCGCAGGTGACTTTGGAATATGATGACAATAACAAACCTGTCAGAATTGATGCCATTGTCATCTCTACACAACATGATGATTTTGATGAGGAAGCGACAATGCTGGCCAAAATCAAAAACGATATCATTTCTATTCTGATTCCGAGAATCATCGCCAAATACCCGCAATATGCACATTTGTTCAATGACAGTATCAAATACCACATCAACCCGACCGGAAAGTTCGTTATTGGCGGACCGCACGGTGACACGGGATTGACCGGAAGAAAAATCATCGTGGACACTTACGGTGGAAAAGGTGCTCACGGCGGTGGCGCTTTCTCTGGAAAAGACCCGAGTAAAGTTGACAGAAGTGCAGCTTATGCAACGCGTCACATTGCGAAAAATTTGGTTGCTGCAGGCGTTGCTGACGAAATCCTGGTCCAGGTTTCTTATGCGATCGGTGTCGCAAAACCAATGGGAATCTTTGTGGAAACATATGGCACTTCAAAAGTGAATTTGACCAATGGCGAAATCGCGAAGAAAGTCGAGGAAATTTTTGATATGCGTCCGTACTTTATTGAGCAACGCTTGAAATTGAGAAATCCTATTTATAGCGAAACTGCAGCTTATGGCCACATGGGAAGAAAACCTGAAATCGTGACCAAGACTTTCAGAACGCCAAATGGTGAGGAGAAAAAAGTCACTGTGGAATTGTTTACATGGGAGAAGCTGGATTTCGTGGATCAGGTGAAATCAGCTTTTGGATTGTAAGATATTCTTTTTAGATATAGAAACCCGTATTGATGATGCGGGTTTTTTTGTGTTCTTTTCTTTACCTTCCTTTGCCTTGGTGCAAAAGAAGCAAAAAATCAAGGCTCGATTTTCTTTTCCTTGATTTTCACAGCCTTGCTACGAAAAACAAAATAGGCCGAGACTAATTGGAAGTGTTTATTTTCATTTTAGCTTGCTGCTCCGCGCTAAAATCGTTCTAACATTTGTTCATCAAATGATTGATGAACATCCGGTAAGCATCAGCAGCTAAAGGCATCAAATCAATAACGTAGAAAACAAGGAAATCAATAAGCGGCAGCGTACCTGGAGTTGCGCCCGCGGGCGAACGGCTTGGTACGCGGAGCGTTTGATGACGTAGTTTTCGAGGTTTGATTTGCAGCCTTGAATTTTTGTTTCTTTTGTTTCAAGACAAAAGAAAGCCCGCGGCAGCGAAAGCCAAATAAAAAAAACAAATCTTGATGTTAATCAGAAGCCTAGCCCCGATTGAAGTGAAAATCCTTTTTGTGAGGAACGAACAAAAAGATTGTAACGAAAAGCGGGAAACAGCTCCTAAAAAATCTACAAATTATACTTCACCGACAAAATCACATACCGCGGCTGCACAACATATTGCGAAGTCGTCGTATACAATTGCGAATAGCTGTCGTCGTTGAGCGACGTTGTGTTGAGCAAGTTTGTCGCCGCCAATTTGTATTCCCATTTGCTGTCTTTTTTCTGGTAAATCAGGCTCGCGTTCAGGAAATCATATTGGTTGTCGACCGATGAAATGCCGCGGTTGATGTAATGGTAAAACTCATATTCCGCGACAAACGAGAAGCTTTTCAGGAAATACCAGTCGAGGTTCGCAAACGGCCTTTGCGTGGAATACGTGGTTTTGTCGTAGTGGTTGACACTGATGTTGTACCCGATTTCCAAATTCGGCAAATCCTTATAATTCGTCGATGCTTTTACGGTATAGCTCTGTGTAAACGATTCGGTGGTTTGCACGTCATTTTCATTGGTATCCAAATCATTGATGATATTGTTGAATTTCGACCAATTCAGGTTAAAACCAACGGAAGCCTTGTAATATTTCAGGAATGAACGTCCGTAATTGGCGCTGCCGGAAAGTGTTTCGTCAGGGAAATTCGAGCCGATATTGATTGGCGTCGAAACCTGGTTATTGCCGTCAAAAACGACACTCGATTTGATGGCGTCAACTTTTCGCGTGTAATTGATATTGGCAAAAACATTCGTAAAATTGAACATATTGTAATTGAAAAATCGCAAGGAATGTACTTGCAGCGTAGCGCTTTCCAAATTCCGGTTTCCTTTGAACAGCGAATTGTAATTCGAGAAAGTGTAGCCTTCCGCAAATTTGTTGATATCGGTAAAATCATTGGTAATCGCAAATGTATAGGTCAGCGACTCCGATTTCTTCATTTGGTATAGCGCATAAATATCCGGCGAAAGTGTATAAAAATTATCGCCGACACGCGAGCCCAACTGGTCATTGTGCATGTTATAATTGTGCGCCGTTACGCCGGGATTGATCGTGAATTTCCCTTTGATGAATTTGTAATGCAATCCAACGAAAACATCGCTGAAAGTATATTTCACATCATTTTTGGTGTTTTCATCCAACGAATTCGCCGTGCCATTGTCGAGCAACTGGAAAATATAAGAGTTGAAATTCTGGTATGAAAACGTATTTCCGACAGAGATATTGATGTTGCTTTTTGGCGTGACCATGTAATAGTAATCGAGTTTCGAATCGATTTTATTTGTCTTGATAAAACGCGCCTGGTTCAGGTTGTAACGGGCTGAAGGAATGATGCCGATGGATTCTGCCGCTTCCTCCGAAATCGGGAAACTGCCCAAATCGGGATTGTAAAACGGATCTTCATCGTTATACAAATGCTGCATCGTAAATGCAAAAATATTCTTGTCGCTTTGTGTATAATACAGGCTGAGATTTTGGTTGAATGAAAGCGGACTTTGGTTCCTGTCAGTTAAAACCGTTTGGCTTTGGTCGGTGTTGGGAAAGACATTTGACGTTAAATTACTATATTCATCCTGTGACGACAATTTCAATAATCCGTCGTAGTCAACCTGGAATTTCGTGGTCGGTTTGTAGCTCGAGCTGAGTTTGAACAACCCGAGGTTGCTTTTTTGGTGCGTTGTATTGTCGCTGTTTTCTGTCGAAACGATGTCGTCAGAATGCTCGGCAAACCGTGTCGTTTTGGTTTTGGTCTGCAAATCGGTTTCGGTCGATGATGCGATGACAAATCCGCTTAAATTCCACGATTTCGTCGGGTTGTATGAAAAGTTCGTCGCGCCGAAGTTGGTTTCGATTTCCTTTGCGCGGTTGTTCCGAAGCAGTGAAATTCCGAGATCATTAGATGAAATATTAAAATTGGTACCGCCGCGCTGCATCATGTTCTTAAAGCCGCCAGTGAATTTGAAATAATCCTGTACCGTAAACGGCAGTTCGCCGATATTGTTGAAATTCCCCAATAAATTGATGCTGTATTCCGGACTGTAATAAAACAGTTTCGGATTTACGACATACCGGGTTTCGTCGTCAGCCACACCAATGCCTGCATTCATATCGCCAAACCAGAAATTCTTCTTGCCTTTTTTGAGCTTGATGTTCATGGCAATGTCTTCACTGTTATTATCCAGGCCTTTCATTTGGGAAACCTCGTTGTAATTGCGCAATACCTGGACTTTGTCAATCGCATCAGCCGGGATATTCTTGACGCCGAGTTTGGTATCGCCGTCAAAAAAATCTTTGCCTTCGACCATTAATTTGGATACTTTCTTGCCTTCAACTTCGACTTCGCCGTCGGCATTGACTTCAACGCCGGGCAATTTTTTCAGGACATCTTCGAGTTTGCGCTCGGTTCCGGTTTTAAAGGAATCGGCATTGTAGACAATTGTGTCGCCTTTAATGGAAACCGGCATTTCATGGACGATTTCAACCCCTTTGAGTTCGATGCCGCCGGGTTCAAGCGTAATGGATTGCGTCAGGTTTACCGTTTGTGTCGCGATGGTGATGTCTTTCGTCTGCATTCCGAGATAGCTGACTTTAATGGAATACGTCGCATTGGGTTTTAAAGTCAGGGCAAATTTTCCTTTGTCGTTCGTTATCCCATAAGAATCCATGGCTTTTGTCCCGACGTTAATGGCCATGACGTTTGCCATTTCGAGCGGCGCTCCGACATTGTCAGATACCGTACCGTCAAAACGGATGCCTTGTGAAAATGAAGTAAGGGAAATAAAAAATACGAAAACCAGGAGTGATTTTTTCATGCAGATTTGATAGCTGTTTATCCTCCGATTCTTATGGTGCGGTTTCCGCTGCCATCGCGTCCGCGGTTTTGGAACTGCTCACGCATTTCTTCCGTTTTCTTGATGACGATTTCATCGTATTTCTTTTGTGACACGACTTCGCCGTTGGTTGGCTCCTTGATGACGACTTTATCTTTTGGATTCAATACGAGTTTAGAACACAGGACGATGGTTTTTCCATCATTGATTTCGAGAATAAGTCCTGGCAATCCCCAATATTTTTCAGGTCCTTGGTTGACCGGGATTTCGGGCGCATACCAGGCGGTAACGGTAATTTCCTTTGGCATTTCGACATCGTCCATGAAATTGGTTTTTTTGTCAGCGTCCGGTGCTTTGGCTTCATCCTTTTTAGGTTCTTCTTTTTTGGGCCTCATATTCCGGAAATCGGATTTGCTGACGGGTATCACGGCCGTGGCTTTGAAACAATTGTATCCGCCGATCATTCTCGATTCGCCTTCCATTTTCCAGTTTATTTCTGGCAATGAATCTTTTACTAAAAATTCCTTTCCCATAAATTCATTGGCAATTGCATAGGATTTGGTTTTGACATTTTTATAAATTGGCCCGCCGCCCAGAAAAGCCATCATCATTCGCATTCCGCCGCCTTGCTGGCCTGGCGCATCAAGTTTTTCTTCTTCTTTATAAATGGACGTGGATTTGTCGAAATTCAGGATGAACGTCTTTTCAAACATTTGTTTCGTCCTTTCCTCAATCATTTTCTGCATTTCGGGCGTAATGTCTTTGTTGCCTTGCATTCTCGACTTAAAATCGGCGGTGCTGGTTTTGGATTCGTAAACGGCCATGCCTTGGAAATCCTGGGCATGAAGATTAAAAAATGACAGGACAATAAAAGCGGAAGTGACGAATATTGATTTCATAATGTGGAGTTTAAACACGGCAAATATGACGAATTGTCCTATGTTTCGTTACAAATGTTTTGTTAAAATAACAACTGTGTAATCATAAAGTTTTTCGTTTTTAATTGTAACTTAGCGTTCCATGGAACCGAAGGTTCACGAACACCTTGGAAATAATCATATTGTGAGTAAAAACCCGATTTTCTTTTTTATTGCCTTTCTGTCTTTTTGCAGCTTCATGCAAGGGCAAAATCTGGAAGCGGCGCGCATCGATTCCTGGACTTCAGACGCGGACGAATTTGTGGGTTTTGACAAGTTTGGCTATTGCTATACCATCAAAAATAATGTCTTCATCAAATCAAAAGGCAAAGAAATCCTTGAATACAACAATCCTGCGACAGGTAAAATTACGCATGCCGATATCGAAAATCCGCTGCTGATCGTGCTTTTCTACGAAAACTTCAACACGATTATTTTGCTTGACAACCAACTCAATGAAGTGCGCAAAATCAGTTTTTCCGAACTCAATATTCCGATTGTCTCCCATGCCACAGGACTTGCTTCCCAAAACCGGCTTTGGATTTATGACAGCCTGACGCAACAAATCGGGCTTTTTGATTACCTGCGGAACGACTACAAATCCATCACAACGCCGTTTAAGCAAATCCTGAAATATTACCAGACCGATTTCAATGCCTTCCAATGGATTGACGAGAAAGGAAACCGGTTTGCCTGCGATGTCTATGGAAAAGTCCTAACCCTAGGAAAAGTCCCCGATTATGACCGGATGCAAATTGTTTCCGGTCGCTCGCTGCTGTTTTCAAAAGATGGAAAATTGTACCTTCACAACATCGAAAAAACCACAACGGGCACGATTGCGGGTGTTGAGAACTCCTTCAAAAAATTTTATTACAAAGACCAAATTTTATCTATTTTTACAACTGGAGCAATTACGAATTATAAAATCATCTTACCATAATGCACATAGCAGTAGCAGGAAACATCGGCGCGGGAAAAACAACTTTGACACGTTTATTGGCGAAACATTTTAAATGGGAGCCGCATTTTGAAGATGTAGTCGACAATCCATACCTCGATGATTTTTACCACCAGATGGAACGCTGGTCGTTCAACCTCCAGATTTATTTCCTGAACAGCCGATTCCGCCAAATCCTGCAAATCCGCGAAAGCGGGAAAAATATCATCCAGGACAGGACGATTTATGAAGATGCGCATATTTTTGCGCCCAATTTGCACGCGATGGGATTGATGACCAACCGCGATTTCCAAAATTATTCTTCCTTATTTGAACTGATGGAAACATTGGTCGCACCGCCGGATCTAT
>DATHKH010000046.1:0-91793 GCA_035286325.1 Flavobacterium sp. | reverse complement strand
CAACGGGCGTTCCAATTCCTGTGTCAACGATGGATTGGAAGGATCAGTAACCCTGAATTTATAGCCTGCCGCAAATGGCACATAAGTCGCATACACCGCATCGCTCATGGCACCCATTACGCCGCCGCAGGTAGCCAACTGTGTTGTAGTGGCGGGCGTACTTACCGTACAATTTGATGGCATATACGGCTGTAGGAAACCCGCATAATAAACCGCAATCTCGACTTTATAGGTCGTATTGAAAGCATAGGTTCCCAATTGGGTAATTTTCATGGCGCGCAATGGCGTATCGATAAACTGGATTTGCCCTTGGTTTGGTCCACTCATCGTAGTGACACGCCAGCGGTAGCCTTGCGCGCCGCCGACAATATTTGCATAGACGAAGGTATCAATGGTGTCAATGGTATAATTGCATAGCTGCAGTGTCGTGATTTTCGGAGGGAAGCCTTCATCTATCAATCCGTCGCAATCGTCATCAATTAAATTATATCCGACTTCAACTGCGCCAGGATGCACCAGTGATTTCGTATCATCGCAATCGGTATCGACTAAGGAATAACCTGATGGTGCAGGAGATGCAACAGCTGTACAAACATCAACCAGTTCGCCTGTGCCATAACTATCGTGATCGAGATCCTCATAAAATGGGAAATCCTGGTGCACGGCAGCGTTATCAGGACTACAATCCGATTTATTAATTGAATAGCCTGAAGGAGGATTATCCGCATCAACATTACATACATCTACCAAATCGCCCGAGCCATAACCGTCACCATCGGTATCGGCATAAAAGGGATAAGTATTAAATAGTGCCGGATTTGCCGGGCTACAGTCAGTGTCATTAATTGAAAAACCTACCGGAGGCGTGTCGTTATCTACTGCGCAGGCAGTCAATAAAACGCCGGCTCCATAGCCATCATTATCGGTATCCGCATAAAATGGATAGGCATTAAACAGCAATGGATCTGTGACATTACAATCGGTGTCATTCACTGAATAGCCGTCAGGCGGCGTATCCTCTGCGGCGGCACAAACAGAAACCTGGCTGCCTGAACCATAACCGTCACCATCGGTATCAGCATAGAAAAGAAAATACGCATTTTTGGTACTGTCAAGATCATCACAATCGGTACTGTTGTCGATATAACCGTCAGGAATACCAAAACACGACACTTGCGACACCAATTGGTTTCCAAAACCGTCGCCGTCACCATCTTCATAATAAGTCACATTGGCATTGACCAGCAAAGTGGTCTCGTTATTGGCAGAAACAACAAGCGGACATGTTGGCGTAATGCCAGTACGCAAGATATTTGTAATCGCCAAAACCTGGTTATTGTATGCCAATGGCAGATTGATGTTCAATACTGCATCTCCGCCGGCATCCGCCACAATACCTGTAAGCGTTTGCGTAGTACCGCCACCAATGGTATAACTGACCGTCGAAGTGCTATTTGGAAGCAAACCATGAAGTGCAAATGCCACTGTCGAATTTTCGCAAACCGGACTTGCAAGTGGCGTGAGCGATCCAAATGCCGGGCTTGCATTTATGGCAACATTTGTGTTTGCCGTAGCGACAAAACCGTTCCCATCGGTAACTGTCACGACATAATTCGTGGTTCCTGCTACAGTATTGTTGGGCGTCGCTGAAACATTTGTTCCCAGTCCTGCCGACCAGGCATAAGTAAAAGCTGCATCGCCGACCGGCACTGCAGTCAGTGTAATAGTATTTCCCGTACAATAAGTGCCGCCGCCGGTAATGGAAACTGTAGGATCTGCACCTGTAAGGCCGGTAAAATAAGAAGTTTGTCCCGAAGGCAACACAGCGCCAGTTGCTGTTAGCGTCGCACCTGCCAATGCGGTGAATTTAATCCATGGATTTGTAGCTGCGTTAAAAGTACCTTTCAGCTGCGCCGATTTAATCAATCCCGTTGTTCCCTGAACGTCTGCCGCAGTATTGATATAAGTTCCCGCAATGGTTGCGACAGCGCCTGTTATGCCGGATTGGTTCACTTTCCAATAACGCGTCAGGTAATGGGTTGTGCTGGCATTATTGGGATGGACGGCGTCAACAACAGCAACGCCTACATAAGCGCTTGAAAAAGTCCCGGCCGTAACATTAACAGTTATCGGGGAATATTCGGTGGTTCCTGAATTATCCCCAACAGGGAAAACATAAGAACCTGTTCCTGTATAAGTCCTTCTTAGCTCACCTCCGTTATTGGCGATGATCATTTTTGTCGCGCCCGGCGTTCCCGCAACAGCATTGGCACTCAAAGTCAGTATTCTGTTGCCAATATTCAAGTGGCCGTCAGTCATTGTCAGCGTATTGGTCACTTTTGCATCACTTGACAATTGGGCCACGCCGCCAGTTTTATTGATTGTCAGGTTGTAAAATGTATTCAATGACGTACCGCCAATATCGGAAGCCGTGCCTGTAAAGGTCACCGTTGAAAGTCCAGGCGTAAAAGCTCCGTTATTGGTAAAATTACCGAGGCAATTGATTGCCGAGGCAGTCGAAGCGTCTAAAGTAACACCGGTATTGATTTTAAGGTTATTTACCGCCGTGGTCGATATCAAGGCAAGACTTTTAGCACCAGATCCCGAAAGCGTCAGGTTGTTATAGGACGTATTGTAAATCGCTTGCGCGCCAGCTCTTGTGTAAATCACTTCAGAAGAAGTTCCGTTTAATGTCACTGTCGGTAAAGTGGCGCCGGTAATGGGATCGGCTCCTCCGAGCGACAATTTGCCCGATTGCGCGCCTGTCGCATTTGTCAGTGTCACAGTACACAAAAGTGATGGCTGGTCAAAAACGACATTACCGCCAACAGTCATTTCACCAGACTGAAGGTTGAATACCGGATTGCTGAATATAATGACTGATGTGACCTTGCCGCGGATGTTTACAATACCGCTGATATTGAGAAAAGCAACGGAGCTATTGAGCGTTACAGTTTTTGTCCCATTTAAAAACACAGGGTTCTTTTGTCCGCCAACAGTCATCGACGCACAATTGATTGTTCCTGCTCCGGTCAGGCTTGCTATCGTATTTCCGGTTGCCAGGTTCTCCAGTACAATATCCTGTGCGACGGTAAGTGTCTGTCCACTTGCTACAGAAATGCTGCTCGCAGTAGTGCTTCCGACAAAAGTGATGGACAGGGCATTTGCAGCCGAATTGACCACAAGACTTTTTCCACTGCCAACCGTTAAAGCGTCTGCCGCTGTCGGCGTTCCATTTGGACTCCAGTTGGTCGCAGTATTAAAATCGCCATTGGCTGCGCCTATCCATGTCTTTTGTGCGGAAACCGATTGATTTCCAAGAAAAAGGATCAATAAGAAGGCAAATAAGGCAATGGATTGAAAAGAGGCTGTTGCAAGGCCCGAAGGTTTTGCATTGAAAGTAATAATCCCGTTCATAATTTAAAGGTTTTAGGCATTAAATAGCACCACAGTGCCATCATAATTCATTTACTCCATCATGTAGGGATACATCGAAATTAAAATTTTTATGCAATAGATAAGAGCAATCATCGATATTGTATTTAGATTTGCCGACATACTGCATTTTTTGATGGTTTTAACATAATTTTGTATCTCAAAAAGCCAGTAAATAATGGTGCTCAAAGTCATATTTTTAACTTTTAGCGTCGGAACTAATAAAAGAATTCTATAAGTTTGTATATCAAAGCATTATTTATGACACAGGATGATTTATTGGTATTAATCGCAAATAAGGACGAGAAGGCGTTTACGCATATTTATGATATGTATTCCCGCAGCCTGTTTGCCGTAATATCAAATTTGGTTAAGGAACGTGAAGAAGCCGAAGATGTACTCCAGGAAGTATTTGTCAAAATCTGGAAGAACATCGACACTTATAACGAGAGCAAAGGCCGGTTTTATACCTGGATACTCAATATCGCGAGGAACTCCGCCATCGACAAACTGCGCTCAAAAGGTTTTAACAACAGCAAAAAAAACCTGTCTTCTGATAATTTCGTACATCTGCTCGACGACAGCAAAGGGATAATCAACCGGATTGACATCATCGGCATCCAGGATTTCGTCAAGAAACTGAAACCGAAATGCATCCAGATTATCGAGTTGCTGTTCTTTAAAGGCTACACCCAACAGGAAGCTTCCGACGAACTGGAAATCCCATTGGGAACGGTCAAGACGCAAAACAGGAACTGCATTCAGGATTTACGGAACTTTTTACAGGTATAAGAAATGGAAACAAGAGAATACATCGATTCGGGAATCCTCGAACTTTACGTTTACGGCCTGCTCAGCGACGACGAAAACCTGCAAGTCAACCGAATGGCGATGAACCACAAGGAAATCAACGACGAAATCATATCGATTGAGAAAGCGATCATCAATCTTTCCACAAGTTTCTCCCCTTTCCTTTCTTCAGAAAATTTTGAAAAAATCAAGGAACGCCTTTCATTGAAATATACGAAAGTCGTCGAGATGAAACCGCGGAACAATGCCCCTGCCTATATCGGCTGGGCAGCTGCAATACTATTGATGGCCGGCGCCGGTTACCTTTATATGCAATTGACCGAAAGCAATACGCAGGTCGTCAATGCAGCCAACGAGAAAACGAGACTCAATGACAGCATTGCGAAACTCGGCGTCAAAAACCACCAGGCTGAAGTCGCGCTCGAAATCGTAAGGGACAAAAACAATATTGCCGTTCCGCTTGGCGGGCAAACCGCAGCGCCTGACGCATTTGCAAAAGTCTATTGGAATAAGGACGCACAAACCGTCTATGTCGATGCCGCCGGATTGCCTGAACCGCCCGAAGGAAAAGTCTACCAGGTCTGGGCTTTAAAACTAAAACCGAGCCTGACGCCAACAAGCATCGGATTGCTTGAAAATTTCAAAGGCGACAACCACAAAATATTCCTGGTCAGCAATACCGGCGATGCCGAAGCTTTCGGGATTACGCTTGAACCTGCGGGCGGAAGCGCTTCCCCGACAATGGATCAGTTGTATGCGTTGGGTGTCGTGAAAGTCTAACAGACAAACATTTATAATAAAAAAGGTTCAACGTGATGTTGGACCTTTTTTGTTGGTATTTTTTTGGGCGTTGCCTGCGGCCGCGCTTTTCGCTGTATCTTTTTCGTTCCTCAAAAGGATGCCGCTGCAATCGCTAACGCGGGTTGATTGGTTTTAAGCAGCATTTCGATTTCATATTGCAACAATCCTCCATGCCGTGTTTTTAAACTTTGATTTTTCTCCAAATAATTGTATTAACTAACGGCTTTTTCTCAATTAGATTTATTGAAAAATTTTCTTGCGTAAGGATATAAAATTGTACTTAATGAACCTGTAAGATTAAGAATTATTCCAAAACTTAATAAAACCCATGAATATGTTGATGGATCTTTTTGAGTACAAAGTGTAACTGAGATACCAACAACTATAGTTCCACTTAAACTAATTATTAATGCTATAATAGATGTAAATGGAGAAGTTTTTAAATATTCTATAGTTGATTTATATTCCTGAATTTGTAAATCTTTTTGCCTACTTTGTGCTGTTAAAATTAAATGGTTATTGATTAATTGCCTTATAGCAATTACATTGTCCTTCAAATCATCTGCATTTATTGGCGAAAGCGAACCGCCTTCATAAATATTTGATTCGTTTAATTCCGGAGAGTCAACATTATTTTCCATTTAATTCTTTTTTTCTAATAAAAATGTATAATGAATTGTCTTTCCTAAATTTTCCGATAATGTATAAATTCTATAATTTAGAAATAATTTGCGATTATTTATATTACCAATTGACAGCGGATTTGATGAGCCCAAGCCTAAAGCATTATTAAAATTTATAAATTTTATTGTCAACCCTTTTTTTTCCTTAAATTGCTCATATTCAATTCTTGTTGAAGATGATAAAAGATCATCACTAAATTGAAATACATATGTTAGGGTAGAAAAATTAAATTCGACAGGAGTATTGTAGTTTGCTACAATAGTACCAGATCCAATTATTTCGTAATTTCCAGTTGTGACTTCTATTTCCATTTTATTATTTTATATTTTTTTATACCAATATATGTAGCTCGCATTAACTATAATCCGTAATCTACTTCAGTTTTCACGTTTGCTTTCTACTTCTTAAACTTCCTATACCGCCAATACGAAACCGCAGCCAAAGCCGCTACCGACGCAATCGAATAATACACAAAACTCGGCGTCACGACCTTATCGCCACTCGCATACGAATGCAATCCGGTCAGGTAGAAATTGACCCCGAAATACGTCATCATAATCGAATAATAAGCCACGACGCTCATCAGATTGAAAATCCATTTGCCGCGCATAGCCGGGACAAAACGTGCATGGATGACAAACGCATACACCATAATACTGATCAGTGCCCAGGTTTCTTTTGGATCCCAGCCCCAGTATCTTCCCCAGCTTTCATTGGCCCATTGTCCGCCGAGGAAATTCCCGATGGTCAGCATGATCAAACCAATCGTCAGTGCGAGTTCATTGATATAGGTGATTTCTTTAATGTTCAGTTCCATTTTGACCTTGTTCTTTTTGGTCGTGCACAGCATCAGGATCAATGACACTACGCCCAAAACCATTCCCAAAGTAAACGGCCCGTAACTCGCGACAATCACAGCGACGTGAATCATCAGCCAGTAGGAATTCAGCACCGGCTGCAAATTGGCAATCGCCGGATCCATCCAGCTCCAGTGCGCAATCATCAGGATCATTGACGCGACAAATGTTCCCGAAGCAACAGTCAGCTTGGATTTCCTGTCGAATGCCAAAGTAAAGAACATCGTCGCCCATGCGACATAAATCATCGATTCATAGGCATCGCTCCACGGTGCATGGCCTGAAATGTACCAGCGCGCAATCAATCCCACTGTGTGAAGTCCAAACAATACGCCAATGGCTACATGGAAAGTATTGACGACAACGCGCAGTGCTTTTGCTTCAAAGAAAATATTCAAAATCGTAAGAATCAGCATCATGACACCCGCCAGCATGTACCAAATGTAAAGTTTCGTAAAAATGTCATATCTGTTATAGGTAATTTCAGAATCGATTTTGTCTACCGAAGGTATAACCTTGCTTCCGTATTTCGTCTGGAATTTCTTG
This sequence comes from Flavobacterium sp., assembly GCA_035286325.1. Taxonomy (GTDB): domain Bacteria; phylum Bacteroidota; class Bacteroidia; order Flavobacteriales; family Flavobacteriaceae; genus Flavobacterium. The sequence continues at coordinate 84,660 of DATHKH010000046.1, read as the reverse complement.
ATGCCGTTCAGGTAAAAATCGGCTTCCTTGTAATTGTGGGTATCGGTTCCGGTTTTAAGCGCGAGGATATAAATCGGCAATATCTGCTGTGTAAAAGTCGAATCCATGCCTTTCATTCCCGCTTCATGCAATTCGAGATAAGAGACCCATTTGTTGTTCGGGTCGTTCGGGACAGGGAAAATTTTCAGGATGCTGCCGCTCAGCGCCGAATTCAGGATGTTGACTTTCCTGTCGGTCTCAATCAGGTCTTTTTCCAATTGGCTTGGCACCTGCGCTTTATACGCATCGTCGAGATAAGGCGAAAGTTTGTAGTTTCCGGCTTCGTCAAAGAACTTAATGAACGGCGCGCGTTGCATGTCTTTGTCAACGCCAATAATCTTGCGCAAGCTATCGTTGCCCGACTTCAGGAAAATCAGCGGCACTTCAAACCACGCATTCGGATATTGTGTCATCGACAGGAAAACCTGGTCGGAATTCATTTCGCCATAAGTGTCGCTTTTGCTGACTTTACGCAGCAGTTCCGATGAAAAAGTGTTGACAGGCTTCATCCGTCCGCCGTTGTCCTGAATAATCAGCCGCCCGAACTTCGCGGCATGTTCCTCACTGACCGTGTTCTTTTTGATGAATTCCTGGATCTCCGCAGGCGAATTGATATGTTTTGGCTGGCTTTGGCTAAAGCCCTGCAATCCAAAAAACAATACGAAAATGGAAATCAGTTTTGCTTTTTTGGCCTTGACTTTTTCGAGCTTGCGCTTGAGGTCGGCGAAACGCGAATGCTTCGTAAACATAATCGCCATCAACCCGAAAAACAGCATAAAATAACCGCCGTAAGTAATGGTCGTTCCCCAGAAATCGTGGTTGACGGAAAGCACCGTTCCCTTTTCATCCGGGTCGAAAGAAGCCTGGAAAAAGCGGAATCCTCTATAATCCAGCACATGGTTCATAAAAATACGCGCGTCAAACGGTTTGGCGTCTTCCACCGTCACCTGGCTTTCAAATGCGGCGTAGCTTTTCTCGCTTCCGGGATATTTGGTTGCGATAAAATCGTCCAGTTTTATTTTAAACGGCAATGTATAGACTTTGCTTCCAAAGAACAGCGTATATTCAAGGCTTCCGATTTTAATATTGTGCGGCTCACCAATTTTTCCTTTGGCGCCAACGAGCATGACATCCTGCGATTTGCCTTCTGCAGCAACTGTAACGAGCAAAGCATCGTCGCTTTTCTTGTCGGTATAATCGTTATTGGATTTGAATGCTTTTACGCCTTTGATCGCAGGTTCAGGAAATACGAATTGTGCGCCGCCAACATTATACAGCGAACGCATCATCAACGGTTGTTCGGCATCTTTGGTGACTTTGCCCTGTAACTTATCGGCCATTCTCATGAACTCGCCTTCAAACGGTGTTTGTATCGTATAGGAATCGCCAATCGCAGTAATATTGATGGCGCCTTTGGTGTATTTGTTCAAAGCAAAAAGAATGTTGTTGATGCTTTGCACTTCACCAGCTTTCAGGAAATGCTCATGGCGAGAACCGCCTCCGGATTCGACCATTTTCAGGTATAGGCTGCCTTTGCTGTCGGGTTTGACCGTTTCGACCGCGCCCATAACGAAATTTTTATAGCTGATTTCAAACGGGATGTTGTTGAAATCCTTTGACAGTGTAAAATTGTTGTTCGTGACCGGCGACAGCAGCAAAGGCTTTTCAAATACGCGGCGCATGGTTTGGCCGTTGTATTCGCCATCGACAAAAATCGTCAGATACGTCTTGTCTGAAAAAACCTGGTTTTCCGATGCGCCTTCGCGGATGGGCATCATGCCTTCATAGCTGATATAGCGCGTAATGAAAGCGCCTAACAGGATAAAAATAAATGCCAGATGCAGGATCAATGTCGCCCATTTTTCCTTTTTGTACAATTTGTAGCGCTTGATATTGCCAAGGAAATTGATCATAAAAAACAGCATGATGGCTTCAAACCACCAGGAATTGTATATCAATATTCGGGCTGTATTGGTATTGTAAGCGTTTTCGATGAATGTTCCTGCGGCCATCGCTGCGGCGAAAGCAAGAAACAAAAAAGCCATTAAACGTGTAGAAAACAGGAAGGCAGCTATTTTTTTCTCCATGAGAGCGGAATTTGTTTTTGAAAGTGATGCAAAAGTATGGAAAAATGTTGGTTTCGGTTTTGAAAACTACAGGATTTATATTGCTTTTGTGACCATTGAAATTTATGCTTCAACGAATCGATTTTGTTCGTATTTTTGGGAAGCCAACTGCCAATCCATGGAGCAAAATACCTGCAAGAACTGCAATACGAGACTCGAGGGGAAATTCTGCCACAACTGCGGACAGAAAAATTATACGGAAAAAGACAAAAACCTCAAAGGCATTTTTGAGGAAGCGCTGCATTTCATGACCCATTTTGACGGCACGATGCTAACCACATTCCGGACCGTACTGCTAAAACCCGGGAAATTATCACTGGATTACTGCAATGGCATCCGCAAGAAATATTACAAACCCATTTCCTTTTTCCTGCTGCTGATTGTCATTTATCTGGTTTTCCCTTTTTTTGAAGGATTGAATATGCGTTTGCCGTACTATAAATACATTCCGCTATCGGGACATATCATCACACAACAAATTGAGAAAAAAGTCGCGACAAAGCACATTACCGAAATGGAGTTGGAAGAACAATTCCACGAGAAATCCGAAAAAACGTCAAAGGTGTTGCTTTTGCTATTGATTCCGCTGACTGCTGGTGCGCTTCGGCTGATGTATTTTTATAAAAAATATCCGGCTTTCGATTATTTTATCCTGGCAACGGAAATCAATATTTTTACCATTTTGCTGATGTTCCTGTTGTTCCCATTGCTTCTTTATACTTTCCAGCGAACAACCGGGCTGGCACTTAACGAAACGGCCGGCCTCACTTTATTGGCCGTTGGCTATATCTCTTATATTGCGATGGCCATCAAACAGTTTTTCAATGATTCATGGATTAAGACATTCGGGAAAACATTGCTTTTGTTGGGCATGTATGAAATTGTGACACAAATCATTTATAAAACCATACTCTTCGAAGTCACTTTTGCATTGCTTTAGTCCTCAATTTGTGCATTTTATCTATTAAATAGGCCGATAATCAGATAAATTTTTATCCCCACAAACCCTTACTTACTTTTGGTAGAGAATTTAGCATAGCCCCATATTGACTAAAAAAATACCTATAATGAAGCAGTTACTGCTCATTCTGTTACTCCCCGTTTTTTCTTTGGGATATTCCCAGGGGGAAACAAATATTTGGTATTTCGGAAATAACGCCGGTATCAATTTCAACTCCGAAAATCCTATAGCAATTACTGACGGGCAACTCAATACCATTGAAGGTTGTGCTTCGCTTTCAGACCACCAGGGCAATATCCTTTTTTATACCAACGGAGTCAACATCTGGAATAAAAACCATGTCGTGATGCAAAATGGCTCAGGCCTTTTTGGCCACAGTTCGAGTTCACAGGCTGCTATTATTGTCCAAAAACCGGATTCTGAAAATATTTATTACGTTTTTACGACCAATGCTTTTGAGAACAATGGCGGATTGAGGTATTCAATCGTTGATATGTCACTGAATTCGGGCGTTGGCGCTGTCACTTCCAAAAATATCCTGTTGTATGATGCCACATGCGAGAAAATTTCCATCATCAGGCACAAAAACGGACATGATTTATGGGTGGTTTCACACCAATGGAATACCAATGGTTTTTATGCACATTTGATTACTGCTTCCGGAATCAGCCCGGCTACCGTTACAAGCAATACGGGAATAACGGTTACCGCAGATGACGATAAGGCAAATGCGATCGGATACATGAAAATAGCTGCCGACGGCTCTAAATTGGTTGCCTGCCATACTTATTTGAATACTGTCGAATTATTTGATTTCGATACTTCTACCGGTTTGGTTTCCAATCCCGTGACACTGCTTTCCGACGAACATCCTTATGGTGCAGAATTTTCGCCAAACGGCCATGCGCTCTACCTGTCTGTTGTAGATGAAAAGAAAATTTTCAGGTATGATTTGCAGGCTGGCGATGTTGCGGCTTCAAAAACATTACTCGCCGACTTGCCGAATATTCCCGGTGCCTTACAATTGGGACCAAATGGAAAAATATACATCGCAATGTCCGAAACCGACAAACTCAGCGTCATCAATCATCCTGATGAAACGGCCGGGAATTGTGGCATCCAGATCAATTCGGTCGACCTTGACGGAAGGATGTGCATGTTGGGTTTGCCTTCATTCAACCAATCGTTCCTGAATACTTATGTAGATGTACAAACAGCATGTGGAAATGAAGCCAGCTTTACGATGCATGCCCCGCAAAATATCAATACCATGGTTTGGGATTTTGGCGACAGCAATACCTCAAACGACATCAATGCAACGCACACTTATGCTGCGGCCGGTGATTATACGATAACAGCCACGGCAACGACCATTTCCGGCACGGTGTCAAAAACACAAAATGTCAAGATAACAGCAAGTGCAGTTGCGGCGCCAATTGCCAATAAAAACTTCTGCATCGGCGCCAATTCCGTTTATGACTTGTCTGAAAACGATCCGATATTGCTCAACGGCCAATCGGCTTCCGTATATGGAACGGCTTATTTTAATTCGTTGGCTTCTGCACAAAACCACGTTAATATGCTGCCGGCAAATTATCCGCTTTCGGCCGGAATGGTGACCATTTATGCGAAAGTGTACAAACTGGCCGACCCAAGCTGCAACGCTTTAACGAGCTTTACGATCGCTTCTTATCTGATTCCTGTGGTTGCCGGCGATATTGAAGATTATACGACTTGCGACACTGGAACTGTTGACGGTATTGCGACATTCGACCTGAATACAAAAACAGCTGAAATCACAAATAACCAAATTGGTTTAACCGTTACCTATTTTGCAGAAGCATCCGATGCTGAAAACAATGTGTCACCGATTTCGATGACTTATACAAACGCTTACAATTCGCAAACCATTTACGCACGCATCGAAAATGGCAATGGCTGTTTTACGGTGGTTCCGTTTAAATTGGTTGCCAATGACTGCAGTGTTGACGACACGATTGTTTTTCCCCATTTTTTTACGCCAAACGGCGACGGATACAACGACTTATGGCAAATCATTTCCAAAACTGGCGGCACATCCAAAACCAAGATCAACATCTTTGACCGTTATGGCAAACTGATCAAATCGATGGTTTATGGCGACTCGGGATGGGATGGGACAATCAGCGGCGCGCAGTTGCCGTCAGACGATTATTGGTATGTTGTAGATGCTGAAAATGGCAAGCAGTACAAAGGCCATTTCGCTATGAAAAGATAGCATTCCCTTTATTTTATCGAAATTCCCAACACCGAAATCCCTTCGCAAGGTCACTTTTTTTTCCTAATTTAGCCGAATGATTAAAGTCAGCATTATCGGTTCAGGAAATGTCGCGCAGCACCTGATGAAAGCTTTCGCCAAAAGCGGAGCCGTCGATTTGCTACAAGTCTTTTCGCGAAAACCGGAAACCATTTCTGACCTGATTTCCGCTGATAAAATCATTGATGATTTCAATGCTTTGAGCCAAGCCGATTTGTATATCATAGCCGTGACTGATTCGGCGATTGCCGCAGTTTCACAGCAACTTCCATTTACCGGACGATTGGTCGTGCATACTTCGGGAAGCCTTTCTGCAGATGCGTTGGATTCCAAAAACAGGCGTGGTGTTTTTTATCCGTTGCAGACTTTTACGAAAAACAAGGATGTGGATTTCAAAATGATACCCATTTGCCTTGAAACTGAAAACAAATCCGATTATGAAGTGCTGGAACATGTCGCCAAAACCATTTCCGGAAACGTCTTCCCAATTGATTCCACACAACGCAAAGCCTTGCATGTCGCTGCGGTTTTTGTCAATAATTTCACCAACCATTTGTACAAAATTGCCAATGACATCTGTACCGAAAACAATGTCCCTTTCGATATCCTGAAACCGTTGATTGCCGAAACTGCCGATAAAGTCATGGTGCTTTCGCCAAAGGAAGCGCAAACCGGGCCGGCAAAACGCAATGACACCAATACCATTGATGCGCATTTGGCGTTTTTATCCAATGGCAATCTGCAACCTATTTATAAAATCCTAACCCAATCCATAATTGACGATGGCAAAAAGTTATAAAGAATTGATGAACGGCATTACGACCTTCATCCTCGATGTTGATGGCGTACTGACCGACAGTTCCGTGCATATTACCTCAACCGGCGAAATGCTGCGCACGATGAATATCCGCGATGGTTATGCGATGAAAGCGGCGATAGAAAGCGGCTATCATGTTTGCGTGATTTCCGGCGGCAGCAACGAGGGCGTGCGCATCAGGTTAAAAAATCTCGGGATTACCGATATCCATTTGGCGGCGCCAGACAAAGTGCAGAATTTCAAAGCCTATATCGAACAATACAACATTTTGCCCGAACAGGTGTTATATATGGGAGACGACGTGCCGGATTATCACGTGATGCAGTTGGTCGGACTTCCGGCTTGTCCGCAGGATTCGGCCCCGGAAATCAAGGAAATCTCAAAATATGTATCGCACAAAAATGGCGGACACGGCGCAGTGCGTGATGTCATCGAACAGGTGATGCGCGTCCAGGGAAAATGGTTCCGGTATTTTAATGCCAAATTTGATTAAACCAAAACAAACTCTTCAATGAATTTTTTACGACTTATCCGTTACCGGAATTTACTCATGCTGGCTTTTATGCAGCTTATTTTCCGATATGGGTTTTTAAACCTGCAGGAAATCCCGCCTGCGCTGACCGATTTCCAATATGCATTACTCGTTCTTGCGACGGTTTGTATTGCAGCCGGCGGTTATCTTATCAATAATATTTTTGACCAGGAAACCGACAGGGAAAACAAACCTGAAAGTGTGATTGTCGGCAAAACGATATCTGAAGGCAAGGCTTATAATTATTATGTCGCACTGAATGTGATTGGCGTCGGATTGGGTTTTTATTTGTCAAATGGAATCGGCAAACCCGGATTCTCGGCGTTGTTTGTCATTATTGCGGCAACGTTGTATTTGTATGCGTCGAGTTTGAAGCAAAGCCTGTTGATCGGCAATATTATTGTCGCTTTGATTTTGTCGGTCAGCGTTGTCATTATTGGGATTTATGATTTATATCCTGTACTGACATTGGATAACCGCCCGTATCTTGCAGTCGAATTCCAGGTGCTTTTGGATTATGCGATTTTTGCCTTCATCATCAATTTTATCCGTGAAATTGTCAAAGATCTTGAAGATGTCAATGGCGATTACAACCAGGGAATGAATACGCTTCCGATTGTTTTGGGCGTGGCGCGGACATCAAAAATTGTTTTTTGGGCGAGCCTAATCCCTATTGCAATCCTGCTTTGGTATATCAACAAATATTATATCGCCAATAATTTATTTATCGGCGCTGCCTATTGCCTCATATTTATTGTCGCTCCGCTGATTTATTTCACGGTCAAAATGTGGGCTGCAAAAACGCAAAAAGATTTCCGCCATTTGTCAAACGTATTGAAACTGGTGCTTTTCTTTGGGATTTTATCGGTTATGGTCATCACATTAAGTATCAGATATGCTTAGGGAAAAACTAAAAAACTGTCATATTATCCTGGCTTCTGGGTCGCCGCGAAGGCAGCAATTTTTCAAGGATATGGATCTCGATTTTGAAATCCGGCTGAAGGAAGTTGAAGAAATTTTTCCGCCTGAGCTCAAAGCTGAAGCGATTACCGATTTTTTAGCCATACTCAAGGCGGAAGTTTTTGAGGGCGAATTGAAATCAAATGACATTTTGGTCACCAGCGATACGATCGTGTGGCACAACGGAAAGGCATTGGGCAAACCCAAAGATTATGACGATGCTTTTCGTATATTACAGTCACTTTCAGGGACAACGCATGAAGTCATTACATCGGTTTGTTTTAAAACCATAGACAATACGGATGTTTTTCATGAAGTGACTTATGTGACATTTAACGATTTAAGCGACGAAGCCATTCGTTATTATCTCGACAATTACAAGCCTTATGACAAAGCCGGCGCTTATGGCATCCAGGAATGGATTGGTTTTATCGGGGTTGCAAAAGTCGACGGTTCATATGCCAATGTTATGGGACTTCCTGTAGACAAAGTGTATGCGTATTTAAGTAAATTTGGAAATAAATAACAATATGCCAATCATCCACGGATATTTTCAGGAAACCATCGCCACCATTACGCTGCTTGTCATTGTTGTCGTGCTGCGCATTGTAACGGCAAGACTGATCAAAAGATACGCGAAAGTCAGCGAAATACTGGAACACCGCACCAATCTTGTCATCAAATACACCAGTATTTTTATCACCTGCCTGACATTGCTTGGGCTATTTATCATTTGGGGCGTAAAAACCGAAAACATCATTACGACATTCTCCGCGGCACTGACCGTCATTGGCGTTGCCTTTGTCGCACAATGGTCGATACTGAGCAACATTACTTCAGGGATTATTCTTTTGTTTTCTTTTCCTTTTAAAATTGGCGACATCATCCGCATCCATGACAAGGATTTCCCTATCGAAGCTGAAATTGAAGATATTCGCGCGTTCCATACACTTTTGAAAACCAAGGAAGGCGAACTCATCACATATCCCAATAACCTGCTGATGCAAAAGGGGATTTCGATTATCAATCACTACTACGAAGAGAAGGAATTTACTGACTAATTTTCCGACAAATGTGAGAATTTTACAACATTATTTCGTTCTGATGTAACATATCACGCTTTTATTTGCTTCACTTTTGTTTTAGATTCTGAAAGTGCGAACTTTATGGAAATATCAACTTTTGTGAGCTTATGAATGACACTATTAAATTCCCGTTTTATGCCAAATTGGCTTTTACGCTAATCAGCCTGATGGCCATAGTTACGATTTTATATTATGGCCAGGATATTATCATTCCTGTTTTGCTGGCTGGGCTTTTTGCCATACTACTTGGACCTGTCAACAATTTCCTTGAGAAAAAACTGCGCCTTCCACATATACTCGCTTCTCTTGTGACAGTAGCGCTGTTTGTCACGTTTATCGCCGGAATCATTTTTTTCCTGTCGTGGCAAATCAGTGATATGATTAGCGACTGGGGTAAAATTAAGCACAATGTCAACATCCATATTTCAAACCTGCAGGAAGTCGTCAGGGATAATTTCAACCTCAGCAAGCGCGAACAGAACAAAATGATCAACCAGGCTGCGAATGAAAGTGGCAAGGATTTACTGGGAACAACATTGATTTCCGTGACCGATACATTGCTCAATATTGTCTTGCTGCCCATTTATATTTTCCTGATTCTTTTATACCGTGTCCATTTCATTAAATTTCTTGGCAAATTATTCCGTCCGGAATTCCATGAAAAAGTCCAGGAAATCATACTACAGGTAAAATTATCCGTACAGAGTTATATTGTCGGATTGTTCATCGAAATGATCATCGTATCCGTCCTGACAGCCATTGGTTTTATGGTTATCGGAGTTGAATATGCCTTTTTGCTAGGCGCCATTACCGGAATCCTGAACCTTATTCCGTATATCGGGATTTTTGTCGCGGGCATTCTCAGCATTGCTGCATCGTTGACTGCCACTCCTGATATTTCAATTATTGTCGGCGTGATAGTCGTCAACGTCATCGTACAGTTTATTGACAATAATTTCCTGGTCCCATTAATTGTCAGCTCAAAAGTCGAAATCAACGCGCTCGTTTCCATTGTCGGAATCATCGTTGGAAGCACCATAGCAGGTGTCGCAGGAATGTTCCTTGCCATACCGATCATAGCCATCATGAAAGTCATCTTTGACCGAATTGACGAATTGAGCGCCTGGGGTTATCTCATGGGCGACGATATTCCGAAGAAATTTGAATGGCGCAAAATGAAATTCCAGCTTTATCAGACTGAAACAAGTGTCAGCAACGTAGGTGAATCGCCAACAGTAATATTTACTGAAACGACTACCAACACTGAAAACACAAACGCCAGCGATCAGGAAAACCCAAAATCCGAATAATCATGAAGAGAATTATTCCGATTACAAGGATTCGAAACTATGCCGGAGCGAAGACGATGAAAGTCAGCGACACCACAATAGCAACAGGCAGGAATATGAATGCTTTCCTGATCAATGTCGCCGATATTTTTATGTTCCTGATGCGCGTCATCAGGAATACTTTTTCGCGCGGCTTTGAGTTCAATGAGTTCTTAAAACAATGTTTCCAGATCGGCAACAAATCTTTGGGACTGATTTCCATTACCGGAATCATCATCGGATTGGTTTTAACGATACAATCACGGCCGGTATTGGTGAATTTCGGTGCCGAATCAATGCTTCCCGGAATGGTGGCGATTTCCATCATCCGCGAAATGGGACCTGTAATCACGGCATTGATTTGTGCCGGAAAAATCGGGTCGAGCATGGGCGCCGAATTGGGCTCGATGCGTGTCACCGAACAAATAGACGCAATGGAGGTTTCCTCAACAAATCCGTTCAAATTCTTGATTGTGCCAAGGGTTTTGGCTGCAACATTAATGCTTCCTCTTCTGGCTTTGTATGCTGATGGATTGGGTATTTTCGGAAGTTGGGCCGGAGCCAATATCAAAGGCGATGTGAATTTGGTGCTGTTTATTTCACAGGCATCTTCGGAATTGGAATTCATGGATTTATTTCCGTCGGTCATCAAGACTTTTTTCTTCGGATTGGTCATTGGGCTGGTCGGATGTTACAAAGGATATAATGCAGGACGCGGTACGGAAAGCGTTGGAATAGCGGCGAATTCGGCTGTCGTGATGGCTTCCCTGTTGGTGATTGTCGTTGATTTATTCGCCGTACAAATAACAGATTTACTCAAATGACAAAAGCAACAGAACATAGCGAAAGAATCATCGACATCAAAAACCTTAAAAAGCAGTTTGACGGGAATGTAGTGCTAAACGATTTCTCCCTGCAATTGCACAAGGAGGAAAACCTTGTGGTGCTTGGAAAATCGGGTTCGGGTAAATCGGTGCTGATCAAATGCATTGTCCGGTTGCTTGACGCCGATGCCGGGTCGATTGAAGTGTTTGGCCAGGATATCATGCAGCTGAACACCAAAGATTTGAATGAAGCGCGCAAAAAAATCGGCTTCCTTTTCCAAAGCGGTGCGTTGTACGATTCGATGACCGTGCGCCAAAACCTCGAATTCCCATTGCGGAGAATCAGGAAAGAGCTGAAGGAAAAAGAAATTGAAGCCAAAGTCATCGAAGTGCTTGAAAATGTCGGATTGCCAGATGCGATTGACAAAATGCCTTCTGAACTTTCAGGCGGCCAACGAAAGCGAATCAGCCTGGCGCGTACGATTATCGTCGATCCGGAAATTATGCTGTATGACGAACCGACAACAGGGCTCGATCCAATCACGTCAAACGAAATCAGCCTATTGATCAATGACATTCAGAAAAAATACAAAACGGCGTCGATCATCATCACGCATGATATTGAATGCGCGCGGACTGTGGCCGACAGGTATGTGATGCTCAAAGATGGCGAAGTCTATAAAGAAGGCTCGCCGGAAGAATTTGAAAACACCAGGGACGAATTTATCGGTTCGTTTTTTAACATGAAAGAAAACACTAAAGTTTAAGGATATGAATACAAATTCACCAAAATTCAAAGTACGCCTCGGATTATTCGTAATCGTAGGATTGGCATTATTCGCACTGGCCATTTTCGCGATCGGAAAACAAAAAAACCTCTTCGATCCGGTATTCCAGCTGTCAACGCGGTTCAACAATGTCAGCGGATTGCAGGTCGGCAATATCGTCAGGTTTTCAGGCATCAATGTCGGTACCGTTGACGCCATCAAAATCGTAAACGACACTACAGTCCAAGTCAACATGCTGATTAAAGCTGACGTTCAGAAATTCATCAAGGTAGATTCTGAAGCAGGAATTGGTTCGGAAGGTATTATTGGCGACAGAATCCTGACGATTTCAAATGGCGGAGTGAAATCAAAGACCGTTTCAGACGGACAATTATTGGCTTCCAATGAACCGGTGGAAACCGACGCGATTATGCAAAGTCTTGAGATTACTGCCGGAAATGCGGCCATCGCGTCTGCTGATATTTCTGAAATACTGAATAAAGTCAATAGCGGAAACGGGACATTGGGCAGGCTGATCAATGATGAACAGATCGCGAAGAATATCGACCAGACCATTGTTAACCTCAAAAGCAGCACGAAAGGCCTGAATGAAAACATGGAAGCCGCGAAACACAATTTCCTGTTGCGTGGTTATTTCAAGAAAAAAGAAAAAGCCGCCCAGAAGAAAAAAGAAGAGGCCGCTGAAAAAGCAGACAATGCAAAACAAGAAGCCGCTAAAAAAACTGAGAAAAAGAAATAAAGATAATTCAATGCCTTTTTTGCTGGAAAACCCGGACTTGTGTTCGGGTTTTCTTTTGCAAATAATTTTGTAAATCCCGAATTAACGTAATAAATCCTACTAATTATCCTCAGGTTTGCTTTATAAGATGTGAATAATGTAAACTTTAAAAAAATTTGTATAACACATACTTCTCTTAAAATAGTCAAATTTACAAGAATCCGATTTATCATGATTGCTATAAAAAAAGAAGGTGTAATTCTGCGGAAAACAAACCTCGAGTTTGAGAATGAAGGCGTGCTGAATCCCGCAGTTATTCTTGACAATGGGCAAATCCATCTTTTTTACAGAGCGGTAAGCAAAGGCAATCATTCAACGATTGGCTATTGCAGGCTCAGCGACCCGTTGACAATTGCAGAAAGATTTGATCATCCCGTCATTGTCCCGGAAAACGAATATGAAGTCCAGGGTGTTGAAGACCCAAGGATTGTAAAAATAGACGGCGCTTTTTATCTCAGTTACACGGCTTATGATGGTTTCCTGGCATTGGGCGCACTGGCCATTTCGCACGATTTGGAAAATTTTACGAAAGTCGGCTTAATCGTGCCGCAAGTGAATTATAAGGATTTTCGCCGAATGGTCGCCAGCAGCGGGAAAGTCAATTTGAAATATTTCAGGTTCGATCAATGCAGTCTGATTTTGTGGGACAAAAATGTGATTTTCTTTCCACGCAGGATAAACAAAAAGCTCGTGTTTATGCACCGGATACGGCCGGGAATCCAAATTGTCTCGATTGACAACATTGACGATCTGACCGATGAATTCTGGAAAAACTATTTTCTGGATTTCGCCAATAACATCCTGCTGGATCCGAAATGTGAGCACGAAACCAGCTATATCGGCGGCGGTTGCCCGCCAATAGAAACCGAATACGGATGGCTTTTGATTTACCATTCGGTGAAAGATACGATCAACGGATATATTTATGCAGCATGCGTGGCTTTGCTGGACTTGGAAGACCCGAGAAAAGAAATTGCACGCCTGCCCTATCCTTTGTTCAGTCCTGAGTACGATTGGGAATTGAATGGCGAAGTGAACAATGTGTGTTTTCCAACAGGAACAGTACTTATTGACGACAAATTATACATCTATTATGGAGCCGCGGACGAACAGATTGCATGCGCATCCGTCAGCAAATCAGCATTATTGAAAGAATTATTAAAAAATACGACAACCAAATGAGAAATCGAATCACAGCCAGGCCAGCCAACAAAATTATCGTAGACAAAGCGTTTTTGTTGCGGATGAATATTGTTGAATCAAAAAAGTCTGCGGCGAAAGAATTGCCACAGATCTTGTTTGTAACTTCATTTCCGCCGCGTGAGTGTGGCATTGCAACCTATTCGCAGGATTTGATAAAGGCCCTGAATGATAAATTTGAGAATTCTTTTAAGATTAAGATATGTGCGCTTGAAAACGATACTGAAATGCACAAGTATCCGAAAGACGTAAAATACATCCTGAATACGCAGCATTCACAGGCATTTAATTCTTTGTCAAATATTATAAACCTCGACAGCAGGGCGAAAATTATCGTGCTTCAGCATGAATTTGGTTTTTATGCCGATTGCAAAGAGCAGTTTGTCGATTTCCTGAAAAATATCAAAAAAACCAAAGTCACTGTTTTCCATACCGTATTGCCAAATGCAGACGAGGCTTTCAAAGCACATGTGAAAGACATTGCCCATTATAGTGATTCATTGATTGTGATGACACAAAAATCAGCTGATATTTTGGTTGATGAATATGACATTCCTGCCGGTAAAATCAGTGTCATTGCGCATGGCACGCATTTGGTTCCGCATGCTGAAAAAGAAGTCCTGAAGGAAAAATACGGATTGGGCAACAGGAAAATCCTGTCGACATTCGGGCTGTTGAGTTCTGGAAAATCCATTGAAACCACACTTGATGCGCTACCGGATATCGTAAAAACCAAACCCGACATCTTATTCCTGATTATTGGGAAAACACATCCGGGCATTGTAAAACAAGAAGGCGAAAAATACCGTGAATTTCTTGAAGATAAAGTCAAAATGCTGCATCTGGAAGCCAACGTAAAGTTCATCAACAAATATGTCGCACTTGAAGAACTGTTGGAATACCTGCAGTTGACCGATATTTATTTATTCACTTCCAAAGACCCGAACCAAGCGGTAAGCGGCACTTTTTCATATGCGGCAAGTTGCGGTTGCGCAATCGTTTCGACCCCGATTCCGCATGCGAAGGAATTTCTAAGCGGCGATTCGGGGATTATTTTCGATTTCCAGGATTCGAAACAACTCGGAGAAGCCATCAACAAATTGTTGTTTGATGTGACGTTGCGCAATACCATAAAACTGAACGCTTTGCATAAAATTGTGCCGACAGTATGGGAGAATTCGGCGGTTGCCCATGCCTTGCTTTTTGAAAAACTTTCAGATGATGCCATTACTTTGCACCATAAAAAACCGGAATTGAATTTTGGGCATATCAAAAAACTCACAACCGATTTCGGGATGATCCAATTCTCAAAAATCAATAAGCCGGACCGGGAAAGCGGTTATACGCTCGACGATAATGCCCGTGCGCTGATTGCGTTTTGCCAGCATTATGAATTGACCAATGACAAAAACGATTTGCATTATATTGATTTGTACCTGAATTTCATTGATTTCTGCCAACAGGCTGATGGTACGTTTTTAAACTATGTCGATTATAAAAAAGTCTTTTCGGATGACAACCTGAACTGCAACCTTGAAGATTCGAATGGCCGCGCCATATGGGCATTGGGTTACCTGCTTTCCATCGCGCGCAAACTGCCGGAAGCAATAATACTCAGGGCTGAATCGATTATTGAAAAAGCGATGCCGAATATCGAAAATATATATTCAACACGCGCGATGTCGTTTATCATCAAAGGTTTGTATTATTATAACGTTGAAAATGATTCAAAAGCCGTCCGCATGCTGATTAAAAAGCTCGCCGACCGATTGACGCAAATGTACCTGCATGAAGCGTCGAATGATTGGCAGTGGTTTGAAAGTTACCTTACGTATGCGAACAGTATTCTTCCGGAAGCATTGTTATTGGCATACAAGGAAACAAAAGAACAAACATATAAGGAAGTAGCCAAAAATACCTTCGACTTCCTGTTGTCGCAGACATTTGACAACAATATGGAAATCAAGGTCATCTCGAACCAAAGCTGGCTGCAAAAAGGCGGCAAGCAAGCTTCTTTTGGCGAACAGCCGATTGATGTGGCCTATACCATTTTGGCATTGGACAATTTCTATGATGTTTTTAAAGATGACAGTTATAAAACTAAAATGAAAATGGCATTTGAATGGTTTTTAGGCAGGAATCACCTGAACCAGATTATTTACAATCCACGCACAGGCGGTTGTTATGACGGACTTGAAGAATCATCGGTCAACCTAAACCAAGGTGCAGAATCGACAGTCAGCTATATGATGGCACGATTGGCCATGGAGAAAAATTACAGAATGCAACAATACAAGGAATCGAAAGTGATGAAGCTGAAACTGGAGAATTATGCTTTTAAAGCTTAGGTGAGAATGATTATAATGAAAATATGCTGCACAAAACAAAAATAGGCGTCTGTATGGACGATGGAATCGCATATCTGCTCGAAGAAAAAAATGATGAAAACGTCATTACGATCATTGAGGCTGAACATTCTATCGATGAAACCCACATTCGCAACGAAAAATCATTTTACAAAAAAATTTTCGAACTCATCAAGGACTTTGACAAAATTGCCCTGTTTGGCCCTGTCAAAGTCAAAAATGAGCTGATAAATTACATCAAGTCGAATAAGCTCCTGCAGATTGAAATACAAAACAACCCCATTGAAAACAAGATAACTGAAAATCAGAGAATTGATTTCATAAATGAATATTTCAGCACCTAAATCATGCAACCACGTCATTAATCATTTATTTATATACTATTTTTGGATTATTAACGATATGATACACTAAGTGTTTAACTTTTGAAAATGTCCAAAAATCAATTCGTCTTTTTACTGTTGGTGTGCTGCTGCTTCCAGGTTTCCTGGTCGCAGGTAAATCCGCCGGTTAAAGTCGAACCTGCCAAAGACACCGCCAGGATGTATAAAAGCATCGAGAAATTTTCAAAGAAAAACAAATTCACAAAATTCATCCATGGGCTTATTTTCGAGCCATTCAGAACCAAGAACAACATTGCGAAGGCAAAACCCAAAAAAGTGCCTAAGAAAAATTACAGGCAGTTTGAAGGGAAAATTATTCGTCATATCAATGTCGTAACGCTTGATCCTTTTGGGTATTCAGAAAAAAACACGACCAGCGAACCTAAAAAATATCTGTCGAAACTTGGAAATAAGATTCACTTAAAGTCCAAAGTCCTAACCATAAAAAACCTGTTGCTGATCAAAAAAAACAGGCCGTTGGATTCGCTGCTTGTAAAGGAATCCGAGCGTTTGGTGAGAAGCCAGCGGTTTGTGCGTGGCGTTGTGATTACGCCGGTGCTCATTTCAAACACATCCGATTCCGTTGATGTCAATATCCGTGTACTTGATTCCTGGGGTCTTATTCCCGATGTTGCAGGTTCAGGCAGCAACGCCAGATTTGACCTGACCGAAAGGAACTTTCTTGGGCTCGGCCACCAGTTTGAAAATACATATCAAAGGGAATTCAATACCGGCGAAGATGCCTATAGCACGAGATATACGATACCGAATATTTTAAACACGTATATCAAAACGTCGATTGCCTACCAAATCGACCTTGAACACAATTACAGCAAAAGCGTCAATATTGAGCGGCCATTCTTCTCACCTTTTACGCGTTGGGCAGCGGGCGTTTATTTTGACCAGCAATTCAGATCGGATACACTTCCTGATGCCTCGAATGTCTATGCACGGCAATTTTACAAATATGATTCACAGGATTATTGGGCCGGGCATTCCGTCCAGATTTTCAAGGGAAATACGGAAAACGACAGGACAACCAATTTAATCAATACTTTTCGCTACCTGAATGTCAATTATACCGAAAGCCCGGAAGCGGCTTATGACAGCATCCATTTTTATGCAGATGAGAAATTTTACCTCACGGGCATCGGTTTGTCTTCACGGCAGTTCGTCGAAGATAAATACATCTTCAATTACGGTGTCATTGAGGATGTTCCGGTTGGTCGGTCATTTGGGATTACCGGCGGTTGGCAGGAAAAAAACAATGTCGGCAGGCCATATGTTGGCGCAAAGGTTTCATTGGGTAAATTTTACAAATGGGGTTACCTGAGTTCCAATTTTGAATATGGGACATTTTTCAACCATTCCGTTAGTGAACAAAGCGCTTTTTCGGTCCAGGCGAATTATTTTACGAATCTAATGGAATCGGGAAAATGGAAATTCCGGCAGTTTATCAAATCGCGGCTGGTGTTGGGAAACAACAGGCTTCCATCGCGTGGCGACCAACTGACCATCAACGACCGAAACGGCATTCCGGGTTTTAATCCTGTCGAGTTTTATGGGACGAGGAAATTCACCACGACTTTCCAATCACAGGTTTATTCCCCTTGGAATCTCGGTGGTTTTCGTATGAATCCGTACCTGAGTTACTCGATGGGTTTATTGGGCGATTCCAAAACAGGGTTTAGCAAGAGTAGATTGTATTCCCAAATCGGGGCAGGCGTTATCATTACAAATGATTACCTGGTATTCAGTTCGTTCCAATTGTCGGTTGCCTATTATCCTAATATTCCTGGCAGTGGCGATAACATCTTTAAGACCAATGCGTTCAATACCGAGGATTTCGGGTTTCAGGATTTTGAAGTCTCAAAACCGCGTACGGTCGATTATCAATAGCACTTTTCCTACATGTTAATGATGCAATTTTTAACAGAAATTGTATAATGCAATTTTTACAGGATTTAATCAATTTTATAAATTATTAACCAATACTTATAATCATGAGAAAATCAGTCTTCCTATTTATGATGGCGTTGATGTCATTAACTTTTGTGCCATCATATGCCAATGCCATTCCAACGGATCCTGTCACTTCCACTACAAAAAATGACGAAGCCAATGCCGCCAGGGCAAAAGTGCTTTTAAACAGGCTTGACGAAATCAAAGCAATGGATAAATCTGAAATGAGCCGTTCAGAGAAAAAAGCGCTTAGAAAAGAAGTCCGTGCAATTAAAGGAGAACTGGCTGCAACAGGCAATGGCATCTATCTTTCAATAGGCGCGATTATCATCATTATCCTGTTACTAATCTTATTGCTGTAGTCATGAATATGAAACGAACTTTCGGATTTATACTTACCATTTTGGGAATTATCGGCCTGATATATGCCGCAGTCCTGTTTGTAAATACCAGCGGCGGAACAAGAAGTATTAAATCATTGGTAGTATATGGAATATTGGGATTGTTGTTTTTCGTTTATGGCATAAGCCTGGTAAGGACAACAAAAGATGAATCGTAATTTTGCCAACTATATCAATCAGAGGCCTTTACAGGCCTCTTTTTTTTGAATTATTTTCAATGAAATTAACTTTCCATATTTAAAAAAAAGTTAAAACTTATCAATAAGGCATTTTTGATGTGAATTGTATAATCTTTAGATTTAAACGTATAACACATTTCCATGATAACGGTTGTTACTTTGTAATAGCTAATTAAAAGAAATGAAATCATGAAAAAAATATACTTTTTTACCGTCGGAATCTTGCTGTTCGCAGCAAATATTTCTACTGCCCAGATTGCAGAGACAAATGATATCCAACCACAAACCCCAGAATCAAAAGTGGCCACTTCTGAGGAACTGCCATTTATCGCAGCACGTTACTATTACTATCCAAACCTCGATGCTTATTTTGATTCCCAGGAAGGGCTATTCATTTATGACCAACAAGGCGAATGGATAAAAACAAAACAAATTCCATCGGGTTACAGAGGCTATTCAATATACAACGGGATGAACTTTGCCATCAACGATTATAATGGTGACAAACCATATACTAAACTAAGCGATCACAGGAAACAATTTCCAAAAAAATACTCATCCAGAAGACAACCGCCTAAAGTAACCACTACCGACGCGAAAGTTGCATACAATTAAAAAGTTTATTGTGCTGGTGTTCAGCAGTTAAGAAGAGAAATCATATTTAAATGTGATTTCTCTTTTTTTTATGCTTTATTCTGTCGTAATTTTGCACAAAAATTGATTTATTTATTTCATCCTATTCTTACAAAACAATACAAAAAAGTTAATTTTATCGGATTTTTGTGCACTTTATCGATGTTTTTAAGTTTTATAAATATTTTTACGCTGTAGATTTTATTACAGTTATGGAAATCCCTATCCGACTATAAACAATTAAAGGATTAGAATTTTGAACTTAAAATTATCGCATCATGAAAAAATTAAATTACTTATTCACCAGTATCCTTTTTTTCGCTTTTGCAATTGCGCAGGCACAGGCAACAAGCAAAACGCAAACACCACCATTGGTTGATCCGTTAACAAATTGTGCGATCAGGTATTATTACTATCCAAATCTCGAGGCATATTACGATACCAAAAAGAACATATACATCTTTAACCAAAAAGGACAGTGGATCGCAGCACAGGAAATCCCGGCAGGCTACAGGGGTTATTCACTTTACAACAAAGTCAGTGTCTTCATTACGGATTATGACGATGAAAACCCGACCCAGTTCATCAGCCAGCACAAGAAAAAATACCCATACATGCATAAAGGAAGGCCGACTTTGGCGACTGCATCGATTGGAGATTAAGGTTTGGCAATTTTTATCAGCATAAATTATCGTTAAACTATTTTAATGATTTCACTAATTGCTATCTTTGAAGCTATTGCAATAACTCCATAAAAATGCAAAAGCCCTCCTTTTTACTTGTCGCTTTACTCCTATTTTCTTTTGGTATAAAGGCACAACAGCCGCAAAAGCTCAATTCGGCTGAGATTTACCACCAGATCCAAAAACTAAATTTCCTCGGCTCGGTGCTGTATATCGCGGCACATCCGGACGATGAAAATACGCGCCTGATTTCCTATTTTTCCAACCAGATGAATTTCCGTACCGGCTATCTGTCGCTGACACGCGGCGATGGCGGACAAAACCTGGTTGGCCCGGAACTGCGCGAATTGCTTGGTGTTATCCGTACGCAGGAACTGATTGAAGCCAGGAAAATCGATGGCGGCGAACAATTTTTTTCGCGTGCCAATGATTTCGGATATTCAAAAAATCCCGCCGAAACACTGGAGATTTGGGAAAAAGACAAAGTCTTGAGCGATGTCGTTTGGGCCATCCGGAAATTCCAGCCAGATGTAATCATCAATCGTTTTGACGCGAGAACGCCGGGAACTACACACGGACATCACACTGCTTCTGCAATGTTGAGCCTTGAAGGCTTTGATATGGCCAACGACAATGCTGCTTTTCCCAATCAGTTGTCATTGGTGAAAACCTGGCAGCCAAAACGCGTGTTCTTTAATACTTCGTACTGGTTTTATGGCGGACAGGAAAAATTCGACAAAGCCGACAAATCAAAATTATACAGCCTTCAAACCGGTGCATATTATAAATCACTCGGGAAATCGAACCAGGAAATCGCAGCTTTGAGCCGCAGCCGGCATCAATCGCAAGGTTTCGGAACCAGTGGCGTTCGTGGTGAAGATATCGAATACCTGGAATTGATAAAAGGTGATGCACCAAAAAATAAGTCAAACATTTTTGAAGGAATCGACACTTCATGGAACCGCGTCAAGGACGGAAAGCCCATCGGGATATTGTTGGCGGAAGTCGAAAGAAGCTTTGATTTTAAAAACCCGGAAGCGAGTATTCCCGATTTGGTGAAAGCCTACAAAATGATCCAATCGTTGGACGACAGCCATTGGAAACAAATCAAAACTGAAGATATCAAAAAAGTCATTGCCGCCTGCGCGGGATTGTATCTTGAAGCGGTTGCCGAAACGCCTGATGCGACACCCGGAAGTACCGTAAAAGTGAAACTGGAAGCGATCAACAGAAGCAATGTCCCGATGAATTTTCAGGGTTATACACTTTTGCCCGAAACTAAATCGTGGGCAAACAAGGCAGACCATTCGCCATTATTAAATAACATGCTCCAAACTTCCGATACGGAAATCACACTTCCGGCAAATGTCAATTATACACAACCCTATTGGCTGAAAGATCCCGCTACCGTTGGAATGTATACTGTAAATGACCAGCAAAATATCGGGATTCCCGATGTCATCCGTGACGTGAAAGTCGTTTTTGACATTTCGATAAATGGTTTTGTGATTCCATTCGAACGAAATGTCGTGTACAAATACAATGACAATACGAAAGGGGAAGTTTATGAACCGTTTGATGTTATTCCTGATGTGACGACTTCAATCGTCGATAAAGTCAATATTTTCGCACGCAGGAAAACCAAAACAATCGAAGTGAAAGTCAAAGCCGGAAAAGACAATGTCAAAGGCAATGTTTCGCTTGACGTGCCTGAAAATTGGCAGGTTTCGCCTTCCGAAGTCCCGTTTTCACTGGCAAATAAAGGCGACGAACAATCTGTCGAATTTGTCATCACAGCGCCAAAAAACGCCGATGAAATTTCCGCAAAATGCATTGCAACCGTTGATGGGAAACGTTTTGACCGCGAACAGATTGACATCCGTTACAGCCATATTTCAAAGCAAATGGTCTTAAAACCGTCGGAAGCGAAATTCATCAAGCTTGACATCAAAACCGGAGATGAGAAAATTGCCTACATTATGGGCGCCGGCGATGAAGTCAATAAAAGCCTGGTACAAATGGGTTATGATGTCACGATTTTAAAACCGGCAGAAATCACAAAAGAAAGACTGGCAGGATTTGACGTTGTCATCACCGGAATCCGCGCCTACAATACGGTCAAGGAATTGGCCACAAAACAATTGGTATTGATGGATTTTGTCAAAGAAGGCAAAACGATGATTGTACAATACAATACGGCCGATGCTTTCGTGACCAAGGATATTGCGCCATTTCCACTGAAAATTTCCCGCGACCGCGTGACTGAAGAAAATGCCGAAGTCCGTTTCCTCGCCCCTGAAAACCGGATATTGAACCATCCAAACAAAATCACCGCCGCCGATTTCAAAGGCTGGAAACAAGAACAGGGATTGTATTATCCAAACGAATGGGACAAAGCCTTTACCGCTGTTTTATCGGCAAATGACAAAGGCGAAACACCAAAAAACGGTGCGCTGCTTATCGCAAATTATGGGAAAGGACATTATATTTATACCGGATTGAGCTTTTTCAGGGAATTGCCTGAAGGTGTTTCCGGCGCATTCCGACTGATGGCGAACCTGATTTCTATTGGCAACTAATACACGATTATGGACAATCCTAAAATGACCACCTGGAAAAAAAGCTACACTTGGGTTTTGGTAGCCAATGCGATTTATATCATGATTTTTTGTTTCCTGATGCAAATATTCTCATAAGATGCAACAAATCGACTGGATTGTACTTTCTGTTACCTTATTGTTCATCGTTGTTTATGGCGTTTGGAAAACACGCGGCAGCAAAAATGTAGAGGATTATATTCTTGCCAACAATGAAACGCCGTGGTATGTCGTCGGGCTTTCGGTCATGGCGACGCAGGCCAGTGCGATTACGTTCCTTTCTACTCCGGGCCAGGCATATCACGACGGAATGGGCTTCGTGCAGTTCTATTTCGGGTTGCCGCTTGCGATGGTCGTCATCAGCATCACATTCATCCCAATTTACCACAGGTTAAAAGTTTTTACGGCGTATGAATACCTCGAACAGCGTTTTGATTTAAAAACCCGTTCGCTCGCAGCCATTTTATTTCTCGTACAACGCGGTTTGGGAACAGGATTGACTATTTATGCACCGGCGATTATTCTCTCGTCTTTACTGGGTTGGAACCTGACTGTGTTGAATGTTGTCATCGGAATCCTGGTCATCTTTTATACTTTTTCCGGCGGGACAAAAGCGGTCAATGTCACGCAAAAGCAACAGATGTTTGTGATCATGTTTGGGATGTTTGTCACCTTTTTCCTGATTTTGCATATGCTGCCAAACGACATGACCTTTACCAATGCGTTGCATATTGCCGGTGCGAATGACAAAATGAATATTGTCGATTTTTCAAATGATCCGGAAACGCGCTATACATTTTGGAGCGGCATTACAGGCGGTTTTTTCCTGGCGTTGTCTTATTTCGGAACCGACCAGTCACAGGTTGGCCGTTATCTTTCAGGAAAATCCATCCGTGAAAGCCAGATGGGATTGATCATGAATGGGTTTTTAAAAGTGCCGATGCAGTTTTTCATATTGTTGATTGGCGTCATGGTGTTTGTGTTTTTCCAATTCAATCCGGTACCACTGAATTTCAATCCGAATAATAAAGTCATTGTCGAAAATTCCAAATACAAAAACGAATACCACAAACTCGAGAAGGAACTCGTCAATCTGTCTGAAGAAAAAAAGGAATACAATCTGTTATATATCGATCACCTAAACCAGAATTACGACAACCCGATTCTTCGAAAAAAGCTGATTTCACTCTCAGGAAAAGAAAAAGACCTGCGCGAACAGGCGAAAGAAATCATCACCAAAGCGGATAAAAAAGCGGAAACCAATGACAAGGATTATGTCTTTATCCATTTTATCCTTCACTATCTGCCACAAGGATTGATTGGATTGTTGCTGGCGGTTATCCTTTCTGCGGCGATGTCATCTTCTGCTTCCGGGCTTACTGCGCTTGCTTCTACAACAGCCATCGATATTTACAAACGCAATGTAAAAGGCGAGAAATCAGAAAAACATTTCGTGAATGCGACCAAATTCTTCACGCTGCTTTGGGGAATTATAGCGATACTTTTTGCCTGCGTTGGGACACTTTTTGAAAACCTGATCCAATTGGTCAATATTGTCGGCTCGATCTTTTACGGAACCGTGCTGGGCATTTTCCTGGTCGGTTTTTACATCAAATACATCCGTGCAAAAGCCATTTTCTGGGGCGCAGTCGTGTCGCAGTTGGCGATATTTTACATCTATTATCTGGATGTCGTGAGCTTCCTGTGGCTGAATTTCATCGGCGCGATGCTCGCCATCATCCTTTCGTTAATTTTACAGGTTTCGATTTTCAGGAATGACAAACTGCTGGTCGCCAAATAAAAAACGCCCCATTTACTGAGGCGTTTCTTCAAATTGTTGGTTCAATTATTTTTTACTCCATTCGGAAATGCTGTCCTGGTTCATTTTGACATAATCCATATTTTTCGCTTCCTGGGCTGATGCCAAAGAAACTTTTGCCGTTTCAATCGCGCCTTTTTTGTCACCCAATTTAGCTTGGATCAATGATTTCTGCCTGTTCATCCAAAAAGGCTTGTCCTTGTTCATTTCCAGCGCTTTGTTGACATACGTCAATGCCTTGTTTAAGTCACCATTCGATTGGTAATAATATTGCGCTGCGGAAAAATAATCACCTGCTGTTGGCCCGGCCAAAGCTTTATCAATGCTTTCGATCGCTGTTTTTTGCGTTGGCACTTCAAATTTTACGGCTACCAGCGTTTTCTCCCATGAAATTTCAAGATTCGCGAAGTTGTTGTCAAGGTTGTTGATTCCAATCGTGAAAGATTCAACAGTCCTGTTCAATTGCTCCGATTTTACGTTGGTTTTCAATGCGACATTGCTGTCCTTCCATTCCTCAGGATTTCCCCAGTTGTCGGTCGTCGAATAAAAAATGACATCCCAGCTTTCCGCTTTTGGCACTGTATATAAGGAATATTTCCCTTTTTTCAGGGTTTTGCCGTCAATGACGACATCATCACCGAATGATATGGTCGTATTTTCATTGGCGCCTGTTCTCCATGTTTTGCCAAAAGGAACGAGGTCGCCAAAAACTATCCTGCCTTTAATGCTTGGACGGGAATAATTGATGTCGACTTGGGTAAGGCCCACGACTTGGTTTAAAATTTGCCTCGGACTCGCCTGCGGCGTTTTTACTTGGGCATTGGCCATCAAACCCGCGGTCATGAACAATGCGATAATTATTTTTTTCATTATGAGATAAGTTTGGTTTCCTTTAAAATTACAAATTTATTTTTAGAATATGATACTAATATTTTCTTAATTTGACTTGCCGCAACCAATAAAGCAACAAAAAAAAATAGAATTAACCATTTACTTCAAATGGCTGATCTTTTCAAAATCCAGCTCATCAAAACGCCTGATAATCCTGTCCGCTTCCGATAAATCCTGCAGTTTAGAATGCAGGCTGTCGTATCCGATGCAGTAAATTCCCGCAGCTTTCGCGGCTTTGATCCCGTTGTTGGAATCTTCAATGACAATACAGTTTTCTTTTGGCATACCCGATAATTCTACCGCCTTGACAAAAATCGCAGGATCGGGTTTTGATTTCGGGAAATCCTCGCCGCTGACGATGTGGCTGAAATATTGGTGCAAATGAAATCGCCTGAAAATCCGGTCAATCGTAACTTTTGCCGACGACGAAGCCAAAATCAACTGCATGCCATTTTGATGCAAATCTTTAATCAGGTCTTCAACGCCTTCGAGTAAAAACAAATCTTCTTTAGTGTCAAACGCATCATTGAAAAATGCCCTTTTGATGTCGACCAATTTTGCCGTTTCTTCAGTAATCCCAAAAGCTTCCTTGAGCTTTTCATAAACATTCTTGGTCGAATTCCCGGTAAAAGCTGAATACATTTCATCAGGAACATGGATATCCAAATCCTTGAAATGCTGCTGGTAAGCATGGTAATGAACTGGCTCCGTGTCGACGATAACGCCGTCCATATCGAAAATAACTGTTTGTATCATTGTAAATATTTTTTGGGCGTTGCCTTTGGCCGGGCTTTCCGCAGTGTAACGCGATAGACGTTTTATTCCTGTTTCAACAAATACCTGATGACCGTTTCCGCGCAATACAACCCGAAAAGTCCCGGCATATAACTGTTGGTTCCATAAAACGATTTCTTGTAATTCTTTCCGTCAGTGGTTTTCAGGCTGCCTTCATCCTGGATTTCCGAAGAATAAACGACTTTGATTCCCCTGTCAATCTTGACTTCCTTCAGGCGTTTTTTGATGGCTTTTGCCAAAAAGCAGTTTTCGGTATTACTGATGTCGGCGACTTTGACTTTGGCCGCTTCCATTTTGCCGCCCGCGCCCATACTGCTGATGATTTTTATTTTTTTGCGTTTCGCCGCGATGATCAGATTCAGTTTTGGCGTGACGCTGTCGATGCAATCCACGACAAAATCAAATTCGTCGCTGACAATTTCAAAAGCGCGTTCCGGGGAAAGGAATTCCTTGATCCTGGTCAGTTTCAGTCCCGGATTGATGTCCATTAAACGGTCGCCAACGACGTCAATCTTTGGCAAACCAACTGTCGAATGCAAAGCCGGCAACTGCCTGTTGATATTGGTAATATCAACGACATCGCCATCAACAATCGTCATTGTCCCGATACCTGCGCGCGCAAGAAATTCTGCCGCAAACGAGCCGACGCCGCCAAGCCCGACGACCAATATATTTGCTTTGTTGAGTTTTTCCAAACCTTCTTTTCTGAAGAGCAACTCTGCCCTTTCGGTCCATTCAGCCATTTTTAGGTTGTTATATTATTAGATTATTAGATTATTAGATTCGTTCGGTTAAAAACGGAACTGAAATTTTGTTTGATTGTGTTTTGTAATGTTTGTAAGTCGGTGCTTCTATATTTTGCAGCCAAATTGTAAACGTCGCGGATACTTTCTTCAATCGTATCAGTTTCCAGAAAAAACCGATCGTCGGGCACGCTTTTGAAAACCGATTCAAGTTCGGGATTCCGCAGCAAATATTTGCCAAAAGAAAGATAAAAACCATGGTCCAAAAGCTGTTTTGCCGTTTGTTCATTTTTTGAAAACCCATGAATGATCATCGGCACTGAAATTTTGAGGCGCTTTTTGATTTCCATGACTTCTGAAAATGCCGCGACACAATGGATGACTACCGGTTTCTGATATCTTTCGGCCAAAGCCAATTGTTTTTCAAAAACGCCAACCTGCAAATCAAATGGAATTTCTATTCTTTTGTCCAATCCGCATTCTCCGATGGCCAGGCAGTTTTGCTCGCCCAATTTACTTTTAATGATTCCCAAGTCTTCAGAAACCCTGTTTTCTACAATATGCCACGGATGGATTCCAATGGAATAAAACGGGATTGTCGCATCAACCCGAGGATCTTTGCCCGAACTGGGCGAAGCCAATTCCTGCGGATATTGATTGACCAATTCCACAACTTCCGGATCGCTTCCGGATTTGTG
Organism: Flavobacterium sp.; assembly: GCA_035286325.1. Lineage (GTDB taxonomy): Bacteria > Bacteroidota > Bacteroidia > Flavobacteriales > Flavobacteriaceae > Flavobacterium. The sequence continues at coordinate 56,776 of DATHKH010000046.1, read as the reverse complement.
TGTATGCAAATTGAAAAACATCAGTCGAGAAATTTTTTAACGCCGGCGCGGATTTCAATATCGAGGTCGTTGTCCTGCGGCACGATCGGGCAGGAATATTTGTGGTTGTAGGCGCAATACGGATTGTAAGCCTGGTTGAAATCGATTGCCATCGTATCGCCTTTCGGAATTCTGACATCGATGTAACGGCCGCCAATGTAGCTTTCCTTCCCAGAAGTAAGGTCGGAAAACGGCAGAAACAGATAATCATGGTAACCGTCTTTTTTGCTGAGTTCGATATTCTGGTAAAGGTTCAGTTTGAAGTTTTTGCCTTCCAATGCAAAAGCCAGTTCGCCATATTTCTGGTACAAAGGCCTTCTGGCGCCGGTGGTTTTCATTTCAAAAGGCTTTTCGGTTTCGGTTCTGGTGAAATGGGCAACCACGAAATATTTTTCCGATACCGGGAAGAAATCCAGTCCTTTGAAATTTTCGCGGTCTTCCGGTGTCAGCGGACTTTTGTCTTTGTCCTCGTATTCGATATTGAGTTCTTTTTGCGCCTTTTTTGCCGCCTCGCGATCAAATTGCTGTTGGGATAAAGCGGCCAGCGAGCCGAGGCAGCATACAATAATAAGGAAATTTTTCATTGCAATTATTTAACTTCGTCCAGTTCGGCCTTAGCTTGTCGCATCGGCCTCGGGTTAAGCAAAAATAAAGAAATCTGCAGATAAAATCCGTCGTTCGGACCGATTAATCTTTGCAGGATTCTTAACTTTGCAAGACAACCAAACGACATGCTTAAAACGGCCTCGAAACGTTATGTAGACAACTTTAAAGGGTTTTCAAGGGAAATCTGGATACTGGCGATCATCACTTTCATCAACCGCGCCGGAACAATGGTGCTCCCATTTCTGTCCAAATATCTCAAGGAAGATTTGCATTTCAGTTACGGCGAAGTCGGCTGGATTATGGTCTGTTTTGGATTCGGATCAATGATTGGCTCATGGCTTGGCGGAAAACTTGCAGACAAAATCGGGTTTTACAAAGTCATGATTTTCAGTTTGTTTACGAGCGGATTGTTGTTTTTTGTCATTCAGTTTGTAACAACCTTTTGGGGATTGTGCTTTTCGATGTTTGGCATTATGATCATTGCCGATATGTTCCGCCCGGCGATGTTCGTATCGCTTGGCGCGTATGCGAAACCAGAATACCGGACGCGTGCACTGACATTGGTGCGATTGGCCGTGAATTTGGGATTTGCTGCCGGACCGGCATTGGGCGGATTGATTATTATGGGCATTGGTTATAAAGGCCTGTTTTGGGCTGACGGTTCGACCTGCATCCTTGCAATTTTGATTTTCTGGATCCTGGTCAAGGAGAAAAAGAAATCGCCTTATACAGATAAAGAACATCCTGGCGAAATCCTGACAGAATCGGTTTTTAAGGACAAGCCGTTCTGGATTTTCCTGTTTACGAGTTTCGTGACCGCGATGATTTTCTTCCAGATATTTTATACGCTGCCATTATATCATCACAATAGGTATGCGCTTACGCCATTTCAGACAGGATTATTTATGACTTTGAACGGCGTTATGATTGGTTTCTTGGAAATGCCGATTGTCAGTTATTTTGAACGGAAGAAAATACAGAAAGTCAAAATTATTTTTTGGGGTTCATTGCTGATGGCTGCGAGTTTCTTTGTTTTGCTGGCGGGTTGGATTGGCGTTTTGGTCGTCAGTATTTTATTTATCACGTTTGGGGAAATGTTTGCGTTCCCGTTTTCAAATTCGTTTGCGATGAGCCGTGCGCCAAAAGGCCACGAAGGCAGATATATGGCATTGTATACGATGAGTTTTAGCCTGGCTCAGATCATGAGTTCTAAAGTTGGTTTGACGATTATCGGAAATTACGGCTTCCAGGCCAACTGGTTTTTTATGGGAAGTATGGGCATTGTGGCTGCACTTGCGGCCGTTTATCTGCAGAAAGTCCTTCACGGCAAGGAAGTTAAAAAACTTAAAATTTAGTTAAATAACTAATTTTATAGTTGTGTAACTAAAAATATAGTTGTACGTTTGGATTGTGTTACAGACTGCGTTAAGGATTGAGGCGGCATCTTTTTTTGAAGAATGAAAAAAAGATGGAGCCGAAAGCCTGACCCGCAGGGAAACGCCCAAATAATAAAACTATGCAAAAGCTCACGAACAAAGAAGAAGAAATCATGCACATTTTATGGAAGCTGAAAAAGGCTTTTGTGAAAGACATCCTCGCAGAAATCACTGAAGACCAACCACATTACAATACATTGTCGACGATTGTGCGCAACCTTGAAGAAAAAGGTTATGTGTCGCATACGGCTTATGGGAATACGCACCAGTATTTTCCGGCCGTGAAAATCGAGGATTACAGAAAGGCGTTTATGAGTACGGCGATTGACAATTATTTTGGCAGCTCGTATAAGAATATGGTATCCTTTTTTGCGAAGGAAGAGAAAATTTCGGCTGAAGAGCTGCGTGAGATATTGGCATTAATCGAAAAAAAATAAGCATATGGAAATGCTGTTTGTTTACCTCATCAAATCGGGCGCGCTGATTGCCGTGTTCTGGCTTGGCTACTATTTTTTGCTGCGCAAAGAGACCTTTTTTAAAAGTAACCGGTGGTATTTGTTATTCGGGTTAGTTACAGCGGTTATTTTGCCATTAGTTACTTTTAAAAAAGTGATTTTGGTCGATGCACGGCCACAGGTCGACTGGAATAATGTCCCTGTTGAAATATATGCGCCGCAAGCCCAGCAAGGCGTGGAAATCAATTGGCTTTTGGTTTTGGGAATTGTTTACGGGATTGGAATTACGGCATTTTTAATCCGCTTCTTTACTGATTTCTATTCCCTGAAAAAAGTACTGAAGGGCAAAAAGGTTTACCAACAGGCAGATTTCAGGTTTGTGGATACGAATGAGAACATTTCGCCTTTCTCCTATTTCAATTATATTGTTTTCAACTCGTCGTTGTACAGCAGTTCGGAACTCGACAATATTTTGGAGCACGAAAAAGTGCACAGCAACCAGAACCATACTTTGGATGTGTTGTTTGCGAGGTTGTATTGCATTGTGTTTTGGTTCAATCCATTTGTATGGATGTATAAAAAATCCATATTGCAGAACCTGGAATTCATAGCTGACAGCGAGGCACTCAAAAAAATATCCGACACTCGAGGCGAAGCCGAACAGAGCGTAGCTAAAAAATCATACCAAATCACCTTACTGAAAGTTACGGCACATGAAAATTGTGTTGATATTACCAATCATTTTTATCAATCATTAATCAAAAAGCGAATCGTTATGTTAAACAAAAATCAGTCGAAAAAATGGAATTCCTGGAAGTACTTATTAATCATTCCGGCGTTGGCAGCGTTTATGTTTTATTTCCAGGTGAATGTCGTAGCCCAGGAAAAACAAATCCTGCTGGAAGATGGCTCTACGGTTTCTATGTCTTCAAGGGAAGTTACCGATATGACTTGGGACAAAAATACTTCCGACAAAGAATTTAAGGACAATGCCGCGGCAATGAAGAAATCCGGAATTACTTTTAAATTTTCAAAAATAAAAAGAAATGCAAACGGCGAAATCACAGCAATAAGGATATCATACAAGGACAAACTCGGAAACCAGCAAACCAAGAATATTTCGGGAGACACGCCAATCAGGCCCATTCATTTCATCAGGGATATCGATATGTATGGCAAAGGTAAGATTGGCTTTTTTGAGGATCCAAAAGAGGTTTATGTAAAAGGATACGGTCTAAGGAACAAGTCGTCTAACCATGATGACAATGCTTCGGGCGAAAACGATGACGAGGATTTTGACTTCACATTCAATACCGATGGATTGGCATTTGAAATGCCGGAATTACCTGAATTACCTGAATTGCCTGAGTTACCGGAACTGGCAGAATTGCCTGAACTTCCTGAAATGCCAGGTGGCAATCACAATGGAAAAACAATTATCATCAAAAAAGGCGACGGGAAACCGATGGTCATCGTTGACGGGAAAATTATTTCCAGCGAAGATATGGATAAACTGGACCCTGAAACCATTGCACAAATGAATGTATTGAAAGGCGACCAGGCCAAAGGTTATGCCTATGCTTATGGCAAAAACGGCAAAGATGGCGTCATTGTAATCGATACAAAAAAAATCACCGCAGAAGCGATGGAAAAAGCCCGTGAAGGCATGAGAAGAGCGCGTCCTGAGATGGAAAGGGCAAGAATCGAAATGAGGAAAGCCAGGCCGCAAATGGAAGATGCGAAAAGGGAAATGGAACAAGCCCGGAAAGAAATGGAACAAGCCCGTGAAGAAATCAAGCAGGCGAAACTCGAGCTTGAAAAAGAAAAAGCCGAACTTGAAAAAGAGAAAGCGGAACAGAAGAAAAAATAACACCTTTGAAGGCTGCCTGGTTGGGCAGCCTTTTTTATATATTTGTTTGCCAATTTATTCCAATGTTTCAATTCCTTGCTAAAATCAATAAGCTGCTGCTGCCCTCATTTACGAGGCGGCAATTGGATATGGCCAAAGCCAAGAAATGGGAACTTGCATTGATTGCCTGGCGGTATTATGTGACGATCAGGGCTTTGGAAAAGAAATGATTCCGCAAGCTTTCCTGCTTTGAAAAAATTTTAAAGTAATTAAAAGTTTGCTTTGGAAACTATCCAAAAATGAATATATTTGCACCCTCAAACAGCGTTCACCGAACTCCGATTAAAAATAGAGTAAAGTGAGGTATAAAGGCCTCGTGGCGCAACTGAATAGCGCACTTGATTACGGCTCAAGAGGTTACTGGTTTGAATCCAGTCGAGGTCACTTAAGAATGAAAACCCACACTTTTGTGTGGGTTTTTTATTTTTAAAAATAAATGTTGACCTCGCTCATAAAATTCATTTAAAAATAAAAAACCAATCAATCAATCTTTGATTGATTGATTGGTTTCATTTCCACTGCGGAGTTTATTCTGGATATGCAATCCGGTCTAATATCACCAATAGTACACTTTTAGTATTTTCTTCTTTTAAGTATTTTCAAAGCGGTTCAATCTATTAACGATCCTCCAATTTTTCAATCAAAAACTTCAACTGAAATATATATATCCACCGTTTTTTGGCCGGATAATCCAGCTACCCTATTGAAATACAGTGCTTTATTTAACACTTCTTCCTCAACTTTAACCACAATTTAATAAGACTTCTAAAACCCACGTTAAATAACTCTAAATGAAAACCCAATTTTAAAATGGCTAGTGAAAAACTACGCTAACTTTAAGTAACTAATAATAATTAAAATGCAATGACATGAAAAAAATCATCTTTATGCTGTGTGCTTTTATGGCTTTTGCCGTTGCTTCAGCGCAGACAGACAGTACGTCTACAAAATCAAAAACACATACCAAATCCACTACAAAAGTTCACAACGGCAAGGATAAGGATATGAAAACTACGAAAAGTGATGGCAAAACTACCACTACGGCCACAACCCGGAAAAGCAAAACAAAAGGAAGCGATACCAAAGACCCGGCCCAAACGACCCCTGACAGTCCAACAGAACCATCGGGAACTACAACAGACGGAACTAGTGGTACAGCCATGCCCGGAAGCGGAAGCGGTTCAGCGACAAGCGGAAATGTAGGCGAACCTGCCAAGCCGAAAAATTAGCGGCAAACAGCAAAAACAATATAATTTTATTTTGTTTTGGTGAAAAGGTTTGGAAAAGAGATTTTCAAACCTTTTTTATTGGGTCCAATTGCTTTTCAAAAGCGAATAAATCACCGTATCCAAAAACTTCCCGTCATAAAACTCATTTTCCTTCAAATGTGCTTCTTTTACAAAATGATTGTTTTCCAACACTTTGGCGGAAGCCTGATTTTCAGGGTCGATAATCGCCTCGATGGAATGCAGGTCCATTTGCTCAAATCCATAGCGCACGACTTCCGCAACGGCTTCGCTGATGATGCCGCGGTTGTGGAATTCCGGCAATAGCATATAGCCGATTTCTGCGCGGAAATGTTCCGGCTTGATTCTGTAATGTCCGATAATCCCTATAAATTCCGGATTGCCTTTTAGTGTGATTGCCCAGTTTATACCTTCATTGGATTCGATTCTAGCCTCAATATTGGCGATGTGTTCCAAAGCATCGGCATTCGTTTTCGCCAATGGCCTTGGCACATATTTCATGGTTTCCGGATCGGATCGGAGTTGGAAGATTTGCCCGACATCATTGGTGTCGATACGGCGCAATAATAACCTTTCGGTTTCAAGTATCGGAAATGGAGTGGAATTGATCATATGGTATAATGGCTGTTTATGGACTGAGAAACCGGCAAATTTCCTTGAAACCAAGGCTTTGCTGTTTTTAACATTTTCGCCATTTCTCTTGTCTGGTAAATATATTTTATTAATTTTATTCTGCCAACAAATCTATTAACTTATAAACTTAGGACTATGAACACCAATTTCGAATCCATCGAGAAAGAATCCATTGACACTTTACAATTCCCAAAAAACGACGTACTTGAAGACAGGGATGCAATATTCCAACGCGGCTCCGATTTAAACCGGGCAATGGCTTTGGGCAATCTCGAACATGGGAAAATAAGGATTTTCTTTGAAGACAACCAATCCAAAAAAGTAGTCGAAACTACCGTTTGGGGCGTAACCGACAATCGCGTCATCCTGAAACAAGGCATCGGCATTCCAATCAACCGCATTTACCGGTCATTCTAATCGCTAAAATCAAAGGATTTATCTTTCCGGCAAATGTTGCGCTTCAGCTATTCAATATTGAAGCTGATCGGATAATTGTACAAACATTTTACAGGCTTTCCTCCTATTTGCGCAGGAATCCAGCTTTCATTGAACAGTGACAAAACACGTGCGGCTTCGACTTTCATGGCGTCATACAACTTGCTTTCAGCGGCCTTCTGCTCTTCCGTCTGGATCGCAACAACATCGGCAGGCATATAGTCCTTTACGCTGATGTAAAATGATTTTTCATCAGTCATCATGCCGTCGGGCTCAATGATAAAACTCGTAAAAACGGTAATCTTCTTGTTTTTGATTTCAGCCGGGATATTAAAATTCTGGCTCACGAACATCCGCAGCGTATACATGCCGTTTTTAAGATCGGGCTTGATATCGACTTCGGTCGTGCGATACGTTTTTTCCTCCGGCGTATTTTGTGCCGAAGCAGTCATGCACATGAAAAAGATAAGAAACAGTAAATAATTTTTCATTGTATTTTAGAAAACGGCAGCAAAAAAAAATGGTTACTGCTGGTGATAGCTGCCGAAGATACATAATTTCCGCTATTTTCAAAAATATCGTGTCGCTTTTTGGAAAGCAAAAAAAAACACCACTGCAAAGCGTGGTGTTTTTTCATAAAAGCCTTCAGGCTAATCATTTAAATACTTGAAATCCAAGACATATTTTGCCTTTTCTTCCATGTCGGCATCGACATAAATCTCAATCACAGCGCCAGAAAACCCTTCCCCTAAAATCGGAGAATTGTCTGTACTCCTTGTCCATGTCCCAATCTTGTTATCGTTCAGCAACTGTTGGATAGCGCCTGCCTCAATGCCATTTCCTGAAAAAATTTTTACAGGTTCCATAGTTAATTGTTGTTTGTTATATATACAATGTACAGCATTATAACGCTCAAATGCAGTCGTTTAATATAACTTTAAGAACAAAATCGACAAACTACATCATCTGAATGATAAATTACATCTTATCGATTGTGGATGCCTTCTTCTATTTCTTCGACCATTTTTCTATTGAATGCCTGAAGGTCTTTTGGCGATTGCAGTTCGCTTTGCTCAAAACCGTTGGTCGCTAATATGGCTACTTTCTTGTTCATAATAATTGGTTTAGTGGTTATTAGTTCCCCTAAGTTACCCAACAACATGCGAAATGGCTATTAAATGATTATTAAAATTGTGGTAATTTGATGTTAAGAGTAAGATTGCCAGGTTGTTGGATTTTGGCGTTGCCTGCGGCCGGGCTTTCCGCTTCAAGTCCTCACTCGTGCCTCTCTGCGGGCTTTCCGCTTCAATCCCTAACGCAGACTTGAAGATGATCGGGTGCGCGTTAGGGATTGCAGCAAAGTGCCGCGCACTGCGGAAAGCCCGGCCGCAGGCAACGCCCAAAAAAAAGGGACCAACCTGGGCCTTTCTTATGATTCAACTTCCTGCGTCTGGTTCCTGAACACCAGTTTGCCGTCGAAGCTGTCGAGCAATACAATGCTGTCGGTTTTGATGTTTCCCGAAAGGATTTCTTTCGAGAGCTGGTTCATGACTTCGCGCTGGATGACGCGTTTCACTGGCCTGGCACCGAATTGCGGGTCGTAGCCTTTTTGCGATAAATAGTCGATCGCTTCGGGCGTGGCATCGAGCGTGATGTTTTGCTGCGCCAACAATTTGGTCACCGACTTGATTTGGAGCCCGACAATTTCCTTGATGTTTTCATTTGTCAATGGCGTAAACATCACAATCTCGTCGATCCGGTTGATGAATTCAGGGCGCACGGTTTGTTTGAGCAGCCCGAGCACTTCTATTTTGGCAGCTTCGGTCGCGGCTTCGATTCCGCCCTTCAGGTTTTCGAATTTCTCCTGTATGATCGCGCTTCCCATATTGGAAGTCATGATGATAATCGTATTCTTGAAATCGGCAAGGCGGCCTTTGTTGTCGGTCAATCGCCCTTCATCCAGAACCTGTAATAAAATATTGAAAGTGTCCGGATGCGCTTTTTCAATCTCGTCAAGCAAAACCACGGAATACGGTTTTCTTCTTACCGCTTCGGTCAGCTGTCCGCCTTCGTCATAACCGACGTATCCCGGAGGCGCGCCGACCAAACGGCTGACGCTGTGGCGTTCCTGGTATTCGCTCATGTCAATCCTGGTCATCGCATTTTCATCGTCGAACAGGTATTCGGCCAGCGCTTTTGCCAATTCGGTTTTACCAACTCCTGTCGTTCCAAGAAAAAGGAACGAACCGATTGGTTTTTTCGCATCCTGCAATCCCGCGCGGCTTCGGCGTACGGCATCGCTGATGGCTTCAATCGCTTCTTCCTGCCCGACGACGCGTTTGTGCAATTCGTCTTCGAGATGCAGCAACTTTTCGCGTTCGCCCTGCAGCATTTTCAAGACCGGGATTCCGGTCCATTTGGCAACGACTTCGGCAATGTCTTCGCGGGTAACTTCTTCTTTTATCAATGAAGTTCCGGCTTGGTTTTCGAGCAATTGTTTTTGCAAGACATCGAGCCTTTCCTGAGCTTCCTTAATTTTCCCATAACGAATTTCCGCGACTTTTCCGTAATCGCCATCGCGTTCGGCGCGTTCGGCTTCGAGCTTGAAATCCTCAATTTCGGTTTTGACGTTCTGGATGTTGTCGACGACATCTTTTTCCGATTTCCACCTTGCATAAATTTCGTTGCGTTCTTCTTTCATGTTCGCCAAATCCAAACCTAAAATTTTGATTTTGCTTTCATCATTCTCGCGCTTGATGGCTTCAATCTCGATTTCGAGCTGCATGATCTTGCGGTCCAGAACATCGAGTTCTTCGGGCTTGGAGTTGATTTCCATACGCAGCTTTGAAGCGGCTTCGTCCATTAAATCGATGGCTTTGTCGGGTAAGAAGCGTGACGTGATGTAGCGCTGAGACAATTCGACAGAAGCGATAATCGCCTCGTCTTTGATCCGCACCTTGTGGTGTGTTTCATATTTTTCCTTGATACCGCGCAGGATTGAAATCGCGCTTTCGGTATCCGGTTCGTCGACCATGATTTTTTGGAAACGCCTTTCGAGCGCTTTATCTTTTTCAAAATATTTTTGGTATTCGTCCAATGTCGTTGCGCCAATGGCCCGCAATTCGCCTCTTGCCAAAGCTGGTTTTAGGATATTTGCGGCGTCCATTGCTCCTTCTCCACCGCCGGCACCAACAAGCGTATGGATTTCGTCGATAAAAAGCACGATATCTCCTTCCGCGGAAATCACTTCTTTTACAACTGATTTAAGCCTTTCCTCAAATTCCCCTTTGTATTTCGCACCGGCAATCAAAGCGCCCATATCGAGCGAAAAAACGATTTTGTCTTTGAGGTTTTCAGGAACGTCGCCATCTACGATTCGGTGCGCCAATCCTTCGGCAATGGCGGTTTTACCCACGCCCGGTTCGCCAACAAGCATCGGGTTGTTTTTCGTTCTCCTGGTCAGTATTTGCAACACGCGGCGGATTTCCTCATCGCGTCCGATAACTGGGTCAAGTTTGCCATTTCGCGCCAGTTCATTGAGGTTTTTGGCGTATTTGTTTAATGCATTGTAGGTTTCTTCAGCCGATGCGGAAGTCACGCGCTCGCCTTTTCGCAATTCATCAATGGCAGCTTGCAATCCCTTTTCTGTAATGCCCTGGTCTTTCATGATTTGGGCAATCTTGCTTTTGGATTGGAAAATGGCCAACAGCAAATGCTCAATCGAAACGAATTCATCGTTCATTTTTTTGGAAATGATTTCGGCTTCGTTTAATGTTTTTCCGGCTTCACGCGAGAATTGCAATTCACCGCCTGAAACTTTTGGGAAATTTTGGATGGTACTGTCGAGAATCTGCTTAAATAACGGCAGATTGACATTGAGCTTTTTCAGCAGGAATGGCGATACATTTTCGTCGACTTCAAAAATAGCTTTCATGATGTGCTCATTTTCAATCTGCTGTTGGCCGAGGCTTTGCGCCAATTGCTGGGCAGCTTGCAGCGCTTCCTGGGATTTGATTGTGAAATTATTGATGTTCATTTATATTTTGTTTTAAGTTTAACAGTTTCAAAAATCCAATTCTTTAAATTTGAAAAGCGCGTTGTCAAATTATATTCCAATAAGGAAAATCTGACAAAAAGTCTTACCAGTAAATTTCCAACGGACAAAATGTCTCAAAACCTGACGATATGAACCTTTTCAGTAAAATATTCGGCGATTCGACTAATAAAGATAGTCACGAAACTGCTATTCATTGGAACACTTTAACAGAAATAAAACAACTGGATACATTGGTTCTGGAATCGTTTGAACAGCCTGTATTGATCTTTAAGCATTCAACGAGATGCAACATCAGCCGAATGGCTTTGAAGCAGTTTGAGCATCATTATTCATTGGATGAAAACGAAGCAAAAGGCTATTTTCTGGACCTTATCGCCCATCGTGATGTGTCGAATGAAATTGCCGATCGATTTAGCGTTATCCACCAGTCGCCGCAATTGATTTTGCTGAAAGACGGCAAATGCATCTACACGGCTTCCCACAGCGACATTGACGCCGATGAATTAAAAATAAAAGTGGACGAACACCAATAAAAAACCGCCTTAATCGGCGGTTATTTTTTATCTCCTGAATCGGTTTTTGGTGATGATGGTTTTGAGTTTGGCCTTCAAATCCTCGCCAGAGTCATAAACCATTTGTTCGTTTGACGGAAAAGGCACAGCCCGCTTGTCGAAATTGCTGTAATAGCTTTCATCCGCCGCGCGTTTGTCGCCATTGTATTTAGAGTAGATATTCTCAAATGTATATTCGCTCGACAGTGGAAAAGTATCAATCAATTGGTTGGTCTTAAAATCTATATAGTCGACTTTTGCCGCAACCTGGCATGTTTTAAACTGGCGGAATTCATAAATGCTGATTCGGATGGTCTTAAATTTGTCGACCATAATCACATGGCCAAGGCTGTCTTTTACGACATTGCCATGCGAGTCCAATAATTTCTTCGTACCGTCTTTGATTTGCTTTTCCTTTACAAATTCCTTTTCTTTTTCCTGCTCCGGCGAAATTTTGATATCCCTGAAATTGACGATTAATCCATAATCATAAGTTATCGATTTTAGTTTGTTGCTGTGGTAAACGGTCCATTTGTCGTTCAACCCGAACGTACTGAAATCCAATAGGTCATTTTGAAGCCCTGCAGGAATCACCATATTCGTTTCGTTTTTGGTGTACACGCTGACGAAATCAGTGCCTTTCAATTGCGCATCGTCCATGACTTTTTTGGTGTCTTTAAAACCTGGATTGATTTTTTCAAGATAAACCAGATCGTCATAAGCGGCTCTAGAATCTAATTTATTGGATGACTTAATCAACTTCAAAGCGTTGTCGTACAGGTATTTTGATAACGAATTTTTGCTGCTGATGATAGCGTCTGAATAATTCTCAAATACAAAATTCGCGTTGCGGCTTTCCTTTATCAATTTCAAAGGGAGCAGCGGCCGAATTTTTTCCTGGCGTGCATTCAACTGCAAATAAGTATTGTAAATTTTCTCCAGATTCGCAGGATTGGCATCTTTGGCAAGCATTTCAATTTCGCTGAGATCGCGTTCCTTTGCTTTGGCAAACGCATCTTCGAGAAGGTAAACGTAATCCTGTTTTCCCTTTTTGTCCTTGTTGCTGCGCAGGCTATTGGTGGCTTTCGATATGGCTTGGTCGTAATTTCCGGAAGCCAATTGTTTCTGCGTCTGTTTAACGCCACAGGCCGAAAAAAGGAATAACAATGCTAAGGCGGTAATTTTTTTCATGAATAAAAATTTTAACAAATATAAGAAGCCTGTTTATTTTAGAAACCATAGGCATAAAAAAACCTCACGAAATGTGAGGTTTTTATGCATTTATTTATTTCCCTGAGAATGTCGGCAGCAGCTTATTGCATACTTCGCCAAATCCAATCCTGATCTTTTCATTCTTGCACCAGCCTTTTATCGTCACACTGTCACCGTCGTTGATAAAACGCCTTTCAGTGCCATCACTCATTTTGATTGGATTTTTTCCGCCCCAGGTCAGTTCGAGCATCGACCCAAAACTGTCTTCAGTCGGACCTGAAATCGTTCCTGAACCCATCATATCGCCCGAATTCACGCGGCAACCATTTGATGTATGATGCGCCAATTGCTGGCTCATGCTCCAATACATATATTTGAAATTGGAATTGGAAACCACTTTCGGTTCCGCATCTTCGGGCTGGATCGATACCTCGAGATTGATGTCGAAGGCATGCTTCCCTTTGATTTGCAGGTATGGAAGCGGCGCCGGTTCTTGTTTCGGGCCTTTGGTACGGAAAGGTTCCAGTGCATCCATAGTGACAATCCACGGCGAAATGGAAGTCGCAAAATTCTTCGCAAGGAATGGCCCAAGTGGCACATATTCCCATTTCTGGATGTCGCGCGCACTCCAGTCGTTTAGCAAAACCATCCCGAAAATATAATCTTCAGCTTCATAAACAGGGATATTTTCTCCCATAATATTCGCATCGGTCGTGATAAAAGCAGTTTCCAATTCAAAGTCAACCAATCGCGACGGACCAAAAACCGGGGTTTTTTCTCCCGCGGGAAGGGTTTGTCCCATTGGCCTGTGGATGGAAATGCCTGAAGGAACTATCGTCGAGCTTCTTCCGTGATAACCCACCGGAATGTGAAGCCAGTTTGGCAACAAGGCATTTTCAGGATCGCGGAACATTTTTCCGACATTGGTCGCATGTTCTTTGCTGGAATAAAAATCGGTGTAATCGCCAATCATGACCGGAAGTTGCATTTCGACATCTTCCATCTTGAAAATCGCAATCTGGCGATGGGTTTCGTTGTTTTTTAAATCGGTGTTTTTTTCGTCAAAAATATCGGCGATGCGATTCCGCACCAGGCGCCATGTTTTTTTTCCGTCTGAGATAAAATCGTTTAACGTATCCTGCATGAACATGTCATCGGTCAGTTCTATGCCATCAAAATAATTGAGTTGTTGCAAGGCACCCAAATCAATGGCATAATCGCCTATCCGGGTTCCAATGGTGATGACGTCATCTTTGGTAAGAAACACACCAAATGGAATGTTTTGAATCGGAAAATCACTGTCTTCGGGGACGTTAAGCCAGGTTTTTCGATTCGAGTTGTTAGCAGTAATTGGCATTTTTGTTAGTTAGGTTAGTTGTTGGAATTTAGATACCAAATATAAAATTAACATTCATTGTACCAAACGTTTTTCGTATTTTTGACACCAATTTAACGAAATATACACAAATGCGACGCGACGAAGAAATTTTTGATTTGATTATTGAAGAACAGGAAAGACAGATTCACGGATTGGAACTGATAGCTTCCGAAAATTTTGTAAGTGACGGTGTTCTTGAGGCAGCCGGATCTGTTTTGACAAACAAATATGCCGAAGGTTATCCAGGCAGAAGATATTACGGCGGATGCGAAGTCGTTGATGTCGTAGAACAAATCGCCATTGACCGTGCAAAAGCCTTATTTGGTGCTGAATATGTCAATGTGCAACCGCATTCTGGCTCACAGGCAAATACCGCCGTTTATGCCGCATGCCTGAAACCCGGAGACAAAATCCTCGGTTTTGATTTGTCGCATGGTGGGCATTTGACCCACGGCTCGCCAGTGAATTTCTCAGGCAAATTATACAATCCTGTTTTTTACGGCGTTGAACAGGAAACTGGCCGTTTAAATTATGATAAAATCCAGGAAGTCGCGACCAGAGAGCTGCCTAAAATGATTATTGCAGGCGCTTCAGCTTATTCCCGTGATATGGATTTTGAAAGGTTCAGAAAAATCGCCGACAGCGTTGGCGCCATCCTGATGGCCGACATTGCGCATCCTGCCGGACTGATTGCCAAAGGGTTAATGAATGACCCGATTCCGCATTGCCATATCGTCACAACGACCACACACAAAACCCTGCGCGGCCCAAGAGGCGGCATGATTATGATGGGCAAGGATTTTCCAAACCCATTCGGACAAACGACGCCAAAAGGAGAAATCAAGATGATGTCGAATTTACTCGATATGGCTGTTTTTCCAGGAAACCAAGGCGGACCATTAATGCACATTATCGCGGCGAAAGCTGTGGCGTTTGGCGAATGCCTGACCGATGAGTTCTTCCGATATGCGATGCAGGTGCAAAAAAACGCCAAAGCCATGGCAGCGGCATTCGTTGCGCGCGATTACAACATCATTTCCGGCGGAACCGACAATCACATGATGCTGATTGACCTCCGCAATAAAAGCATCTCAGGGAAAGAAGCGGAAAACGCTTTGGTAAAGGCTGAAATCACTGTCAATAAAAACATGGTGCCGTTTGATGACAAATCGCCGTTTATAACCTCGGGAATCCGCGTTGGAACTGCAGCAATCACGACAAGAGGTTTGCTGGAAGAAGACATGGAAACGATAGTTGATTTCATTGACCGCGTGATCCAGAACCATACAAACGAGGAAATCATCGAAGAAGTCGCTGATGAAGTCAATGACATGATGAGCGAAAGGGCGATTTTCGTTTTCTAAAATAAAATTTACAATGAATTTAAGAACCTTCATTAGTCCGCTTTTGAAGGTTTTTTCAAATAACAAAACAATGGCCACATTCAGATTGCAATTGCCAACCGACCCGCGTTGGGTCAATATCGTCGAGAAAAACATAGAAGAAATCCTGACCGACCACGCATGGTGCGAGCAAAAAGCGGCTACCAATGCGATTACGATCATTACGATCAATTCGGAGTTTCCTGATTTGGTGACCGATATGCTGGCCTTGGCCAAAGAGGAAATCGAGCATTTTGACATGGTTCATGAAATCATCAAAAAGCGCGGGTTAAAACTCGGGCGCGAACGCAAAGACGAATACGTCGGCGAACTCGCGCAATACATGAAACAGAGCAATACCGGAAGCCGCGTATCAGGATTGGTGGAAAGACTATTGTTTTCTGCGATGATTGAAGCCCGGAGCTGTGAGCGCTTTAAAGTGCTTTCTGAAAATATCAAGGATGAAGAACTGTCGGCATTTTACCGTGAACTGATGGAAAGTGAAGCCGGACATTATACGACGTTCATCACTTATGCACGGAAATACGGCACCGGAATCGATGTCGAAAAACGCTGGCGCGAATGGCTGGATTTTGAAGCCTCAGTGATTGCAAAATATGGAAAAGGCGAAACAATCCATGGGTAATTCCAATTTTAAAATTCCAAAATATTAGCCAATGATAACGATTAGTGAAGCCACAGCGGATGATTTTGGCATCATAAGTGAAATCGCTTATAAAACATGGCCGTCAACTTACGGAAATATTTTATCTAAAGTTCAGTTAAACTACATGTTGGATTTATTCTACTCAGTCGATGGTTTAAATAAAAACCTTAGAAGCGGCCATCATTTTTTAATTGCAAAAGAAGACGGAATCGCGTTGGGTTTCGCGAGTTACGTACATGATTACCCTAAAATTCACATGACTAAAATCCCAAAAATCTATATGCTTCCGGAAGCGCAGGGAAAAGGAATCGGCAAGATTTTAATTGATGGGATTTCAGCGATCGCCAAAATAAACGATTCAGATGTATTGACACTAAATGTCAATCGTTCGAATAAAGCTTTGGGATTTTACGAGAAACTCGGATTTGAGATTGTCGGCGAGGAAGACATCGAATTAGACCATGGTTATTTGATGGAAGATTTTATCATGGAAAAACGGTTGCCCCAGCCCTGATAGAGCCGGCATCCTTTTTAGGATTGCCTGAAGCGCAGCGAAGGAATATCAATCCTGAAAAGATAAAGGCGAAAGCAGGAAATGGCTCCCAAAAAAATCAACCAACTAAAATCTCGTGCTTTGCAAGCAATCCTTTGACACCTTGCAAAGAGAAAATCGCCTTCTTGACCTTATTCTTTTCAGGATCGAGCGTGTAATTGTAACTGGTTTTGAAATCGGCTTTGTTGGCGATCGAATTCATGAACAGGGTTTTGTGCAAATCGCAATTGTCGAACAATACTTCGGTTAAATCAGTATTCATGAAATCGACTGCGACAATGCTGCAATCTGTAAACGTTGTTCCTTTGATTTTGAGCGTATAAAACTTCGAAAAGTCGAGTATACAATCCTTAAAATGAATTTCAAAAATGAGTTTGTCGCACATCGCAAAATTAACGTCGACAATCTTGCAATCGTTGAAAAATACGGTCCGGAATGCGACATAATTGATTTTCGCGCCACTGAAAATGCAGTGGTTAAACGTGCAATCGATAAAAGTCACGGCTAAAAAAGTGCATGCAGAAAAGTCGCAATGGTTGAATGTACAGCCTTCAAACTCCTTGAAATTGGCTTCTTCTTCGCGGTAAGCGATTCCGTTGTATTCGACGTCGAGAAAATAATCTGCCATTGGAAATAAGTTGCGCAGCAAAATTAAGGCTTTCATTTTTATAAAATCATTATGAAATCGGATAAAAAATATTTGACGGAAAGCCTTAAATTTACTTCCGGGATTTTGAAATGAAATCTGCCCGTAATTATGCAAAACATTGAGTCAGAAAATCCCACGCCGGTTGTAACCACAGGCTTTTTCGGGAAGAATCCATCTTTAAAAATAAAGGAATTCCAGTATTATCTTTCGCTGCGGCTCGGGCTTATTTTTGCGCTGAACATGCAGTCGACGATCATTTATTATTGGGTTTACCACATTACTGGCGACAAGCTGGCTTTGGGATTTGTGGGCTTGGCGGAAGTCATTCCTGCGATTACGTGCTCATTCTTTTCAGGTCACGTCGTCGATTTGAATGAGAAGCGAAAAATGGTCATGATTTGCGTCATCGGCTATTTGATTTTGGGAATCGGCCTGTTTGTCTTGGCGCTTCCATTGGCGCAGGCCAATCTTGATATTTCCAATTCATTGATCCTCATTTATTTTTTCGTTTTCCTGGGCGGTATGCTGCGGTCGTTTTACAGCCCGTCGATGTTTGCCTTGTTCGGAATGGTGGTCCAACGCCATCATTACCCAAATGCAACGAGTTGGAGCAGTATGGCGTGGCAATTGGGTGCAGTTCTTGGCCCGTTGGCTGCTGGGTTTTTCATTGCCTGGAAAGGAATACCTGCGGGCTTATTTGCTGTAGTTTGCATACAGCTGTTGCTTTTGTTCCCTTTATTTTCGATTTCCGTCAAGCCGATATTGAGGAAAGTTACAAAAGAACCCGTTCTGAGAAGCGTCACTGAAGGGCTGCGATTTGTGATAAAAACTCCGGCATTATTAGGCGCACAGTGCCTTGACATGTTTTCGGTATTGTTTGGCGGCGCAGTGGCATTGCTTCCTGTTTATCAAAAAGAAATCCTGCATGTCAACGAGATGGGATTCGGGATTTTGCGGTCGGCGCCGGGAATCGGGGCACTGCTGACTTTGGGATTGCTGGCTTTTCTTCCGTTGAAAACCCATCCGGGAAGAAAATTATTCTTATGCGTTACGGGTTTTGCCCTGTCGATTATCGTTTTTGGGATTTCAACCAATTTTATCCTGTCGTTTTTTATGTTATTGCTGTCAGGAATGTTTGACGCCGTCAGCGTTGTCATCCGAAGCACGATATTACAATTGGTCACGCCCGACGAAATGCGTGGCCGTGTCGCTGCAGTCAATACGATGTTTGTAAGTTCTTCGAATGAGCTCGGCGATTTTGAAAGCGGTGTCATGGCACATTGGCTCGGAACGGTTCGCGCGGTTGTGACCGGCGGTTGTTTGACACTTGGCGTCATTGCCTTTACTTTTTTCAAGGCACCGCAATTGCGTGATTTTACATTTGAGGATAAGGGTGGAAAGAAACCCGCGTAAATCAACGTTTCATTTTCGGAAGCGAACGAATGTACAATTCCTCGACTTTCTTTCTGGCCCAGTCGGTTTTACGAAGGAAAGTCAGGCTTGATTTGATGCTTGGATTTTCAGTAAAGCACTTGATTTTAACCAATCCACCCAAAGTGTCAAAGCCATAAAAAGCCACGAGCTGTTCGAGGATTTTCTGTAGCGTAATGCCGTGCAATGGATCTTTTGATGTACTGTTCTGCATTTGACAAAAGTAACATTAAATCATAAAAATTGGAGCGCCTGAAATTTTAACTTTCCGACAATTTGTTATTACCTTTGCCCTGCTATGCTGAAAACGATAAACATACTGAATAAAAGAGCGCGGTTCGATTACGAGATCATCGAAACCTATACCGCCGGAATCGTCCTTGCGGGAACGGAAATCAAATCCATCCGCCTGGGCAAAGCCAACATTACCGAAGGTTTTTGCGAGTTCAGCAACAATGAATTGTTTTTGATCAATGCGACGATTGACGAATACGCTTTTGGCAACCAATTCAACCACAATGCCCGTAGCGAAAGGAAATTACTACTCAACAAACGCGAATTGAAAACACTCGAACGCGGCGTGCAAAGCAAAGGGCTGACGATTATTCCGCTGAAATTGTTCACCAATGAAAAAGGAATGGCGAAAATCGACATTGGCCTTTGTCGCGGAAAGAAAACCTACGACAAACGCGAAACCCTAAAAGAACAGGATACCAAACGCGATCTTGACCGAATCAAGAAAGAATACAAAAGGTAATGAAAAATCTCCTGAGAAATGCCCGCGAAGCCAAAGGTTTCAAGACACGCGAACTCGCACAGATGTCGGGAATCGACCAGGCATTGATCAGCAAATTTGAAAGCGGTACGCGAACGCCGACGAAAGCGCAAGTGAAAAAATTATCTGAACTACTGGATATTGATTTTGAACCTTTTATGTTGCTTTGGCTCAAGGAAAAGATTCTTTACGAAATCAAGGATGAAGCACTTGGCTTGAAAGCGCTCAAAGCCGCCGAAGCCGAACTCACACAAACGCCTTTTCCATCTGAAGAAACGGAGCTTCCGCAGCAATTCCAAAAACTCCTCGACGAAATGAATTCGTTGAAATCGATGCTTTCGGCAAAAAAATAATCAATTTTTATTCTCCAATAAAGGCACGAAACGAAATTCCCCGAATTCGTGCTTCTCAAACTGCGTCTCATTTTTCCTGATCAGCATGGTCATAATCTGGTGGTTTTCGCCAAGCGGGATCACGAGCCTGCCGCCTATTTTCAATTGTGCCATCAATGCTTTCGGGATAATCGGTGCACCGGCGGTGACAATAATACTGTCAAAAGGCGCATGGTTCGGCAATCCTTTATAACCGTCGCCAAAGGACAGATGTTTTGGGCGGATGCCGAGTTTTGGCAACAGTGCCGATGTTTGCTTAAACAGTTCATTCTGCCTTTCCACACTGTATACTTTCGCGCCCATCGCAAACAAAACCGCGGTCTGGTAACCCGAACCGGTCCCGATTTCAAGGATTTTATCGTCCTTCTTGACCTGGAGCAATTGCGTCTGGAAAGCCACCGTATAAGGCTGCGAAATGGTTTGCCCGGCGCCTATCGGAAAAGCCTTGTCCTGGTAGGCATAATCCTCAAAACCCGAATTTAAAAACAAGTGCCTTGGAATCTTTTTTATGGCATTCAAAACGTTGACATCCGTGATGCCTTTTTCTTTCAAAAGGGCAACCAGCTGATTGCGAAGTCCTTGATGTTTCTGTGTGTCTTTCACTTTTGTAGTAGGAATTGATGCTGTAAAAATAGGAAAGAAATTAGAATTTTCGGGAGCTGTTTCCTGCTTTCCGCTACAATCTTTTTCGGCGAAAAGCCTCAAAAGGATTTCCACTTCAATCAGGGCTATGGCAATCGTATAAAATCCTATTTCAAAGCCCAAATAATTGTCAATTATCAATTAACCATTATCAATTAATTCCTATTTTTGTTCAAAATACATTCACATGCTAAAAGTTGGGGTTTTAGGTGCCGGCCATCTGGGAAAAATTCATCTCCGTTTATTACAGCAATCCGAAAAATATGAACTCGTTGGCTTCTATGATGAAAATCAGGAAAATGCCGAAAAAATTTCCAAAGAGTTCGGTTATAAGAATTTCCATACCATTGCGACTTTAATCCATGCCGTTGACGTCATTGATATCGTCACGCCAACGCTTTCCCATTACAAATGCGCGAAAGTCGCCATCAAATCCGGTAAGCACGTTTTTATCGAAAAACCGATTTCAAATACAGTCGAAGAAGCCGAAGAAATCATCGCGCTCGCAAACGAATACAATGTCAAAGGACAAGTCGGCCATGTCGAGCGTTTCAATCCCGCTTTCATCGCGACCAAAGACATGATTGAAAATCCGATGTTCATCGAAACGCACCGTTTGGCCGAGTTCAACCCGCGCGGCACCGATGTTCCTGTAGTTTTGGATTTGATGATCCATGATATCGATGCGATTTTAAGCGTTGTGCATTCACCGGTGAAAAACATTAATGCCAGTGGCGTTTCCGTGATTTCTGACACGCCGGATATTGCGAATGCGAGGATTGAGTTTGAAAATGGCTGTGTCGCCAACTTGACTGCGAGCCGCATTTCCCTGAAAAATATGCGTAAATCGCGTTTCTTCCAAAAAGACGCTTACATTTCGGTCGACTTCCTGGAAAAGAAATGTGAAGTCGTCAAAATGAAAGACGCGCCTGAAAATCCGGGCGATTTCGACATGATCCTGCAAAATGCCGAAGGCGTGAAAAAGCAAATCTATTTCGCCAATCCCGACGTCGAACAAAACAATGCGATTCTGGACGAACTCGAGACTTTCGCCGATGCCATTGCCAACAACACCAAACCAATCGTAACATTGGAACAAGGAACAGAAGCACTTCGCGTTGCCTACAGGATTATTGACTGCTTTAAAACCCGAGGCTAACCCGAGCAATAGCGAACAGGCGAAGCAAAGCCGAACTGAACGAAGTTAAATAAAAACAAACTTACATACCAAAATGAAAAATATAGCCGTAATCGGAGCCGGAACCATGGGCAATGGAATCGCACACACATTCGCACAAAGCGGATTTATCGTAAAACTGATTGACGTATCCGAAAAATCACTCGACAAAGGCATGGCGGCCATTGCCGGAAACCTCGACAGGATGGTCACAAAAGGCACAATCACCGAAGCCGATAAAGCCAAAACAATCGGCAATATCATTACTTATACTGATCTCAAAGATGGCGTCGTTGGCGTTGACCTTGTCATAGAAGCTGCGACAGAAAACGTCGAACTGAAGCTCAATATCTTCAGGCAGCTGAATGATGCATGCTCGCACAATACAATCCTAGCCACAAACACGTCATCGATTTCCATTACACAAATTGGCGCAGTCGTTTCGCATCCGGAGCGCGTGATCGGGATGCATTTTATGAATCCGGTGCCGATTATGAAACTCGTCGAAATCATCCGAGGTTACAACACTTCAGCCGAAATTACGAAAACCATCATGCAGCTTTCTGAAAAACTCGGAAAAGTGCCTGTTGAGGTCAATGATTACCCGGGATTTGTAGCCAACAGGATTTTAATGCCGATGATCAATGAATCTATTGAGACGTTATACAATGGTGTCGCCGGCGTTTATGAAATCGACACGGTCATGAAACTCGGCATGGCACATCCAATGGGGCCATTACAACTGGCGGATTTTATTGGGCTTGACGTTTGCCTTGCAATTTTAAACGTCATGTACGACGGATTCAAAAATCCGAAATACGCACCTTGCCCTTTGTTGGTCAACATGGTTCGCGCCGGAAAAATGGGCGTGAAATCTGGTGAAGGTTTTTACGATTATTCTGAAAGCAAAAAAGCGGAAAAAGTGGCGAGGCAATTCGCTTAATTCGATGGCAAAAATAATTCCTTTCAAAGCGGTTCGTCCGACGCGTGACAAAGTCAGTTTGGTGACTTCTCGCTCTTACGATGAATATTCCGCGGCTGAGCTGGCTTCGCAGTTGGATTTCAATCCGTTGTCGTTCCTGCACATCTTAAATCCCGCTTATACGAACCAGCAGAAAATCGCTTTTGAAAAACGGTTTCGGCAAGTGCACCAGAAATATGAGGAATTCAAGAATGAACATATTTTAGTACGCGACCAAAAGCCTGCGGTTTACGTCCATAAGATTGTTGCCAAAGACCATACGTTTACCGGAATCATACTGGCGACCAGCATTGAAGATTACAAAAATGATGTCATCAAAAGACATGAAGACACTTTGCAATACCGTGTCGAATTGTTTAAGGATTATATGAAATATGCCGGTTTTAACACCGAACCCGTTTTGATGACATATCCGGATAACGTAACTTTGGAGAACTGGATTTCCGAGAAAACGAAAAACATTGCTGATTTCGAATTTTCGACGACCAGGAAAGACGTTCATTACCTGTGGAAAATTGACGATGAAAATGAAATCAAAAAACTGCAACAGACTTTTGCCGAAATAGGAAACTTGTATATCGCTGACGGCCATCACCGTTCGGCTTCTGCAGAAATGCTTTTTGATGAAAGTCCTGAAATTGGTGAAAGCAAAAACCATTTTATGAGCTTCCTGATTGCCGACAGCAACGTCAAAATATACGAGTACAATCGCTTGATCAAGGATTTAAACGGGCTCGCAAAAGCACAGTTCCTCAAAAAACTGTCTGAGTATTTCCTGATTGAAATCAAAAACCAGCAGTTGTTTCACCCGAATAAAAAACACGAATTCGGGATGTATCTTGACAATGAATTTTACGCAATGACGTTAAAAAAGGAAAAATGCACCTTTAACTCGGCACTCGACAGCCTTGACGCGCAGATTTTATATGACAAAGTGCTGTTGCCGATTCTTGGGATTGAAGATTTGCGCAATGATGAACGGATTGAATACATTCCCGGAAAGCAGTCGGTGATTGAGATTAAGGCTAAAATTGACGAAGGTGAATTTGAATTGGGATTTGTCCTGTTTCCATCCGATATTTCTGAAATCAAGGCCATCGCGGATGCGCATCTGATCATGCCGCCGAAAAGTACGTATATTGAACCCAAATTCCGTAGCGGACTTGTGGTTTACGAATTATAATTATATGAAAAAACTAATATTATTACTGGTGATTTTGTCTGCAAAAGTAGTTTGCGCACAAGATTTATATAAATCTGATCTTTCCATCCGCCAAATCGACAGTATTGCCGAAATTAATGGCCGAAGCGGTATTGCCGAAGGCCAAATCAATTCTGAAAAACAGATTTTTTCCGGGGGCAAACAGAAATACATCAAGGGTGAAGGCCAATCAACTGTAGCGCTTTACAGCTATGATACGGGAAAATTCACGCGATTGTTAAAAGCCGACTACCACCGGAATATCCGCTATGCCGACAAAAGCTCCGAAGAAGTCTTTGGCCGTTTCTATTACACTGAAAAAAAACTGTTTTTTGTAAAAGTCACTGAAATCATCAAAGACGGCAAAGAAGAAAAAACCATTGACCACGACATTGATGTTTCCAAATTGGATTCACTCAAAAATGACGGTTTTCTTTTTACCGACAACATCAGGAAATGGGTTGTGCAGGTCGACAACAGCATTATCGCCTTGTGCAAAAAGCAGCATAAATAGCAATGTCAATCAAAAGCAACTTATCGGAAATCAAAGCGGGTTTACCTTCTTCGGTCACATTGGTGGCCGTCTCCAAGACCAAGCCGGTTGCCGAACTGATGGAAGCTTATGATGCCGGACAGCGTATTTTCGGGGAAAACAAAATCCAGGAAATGGCAACCAAATTTGCTGAGATGCCAAAAGACATCCAATGGCATATGATTGGGCATGTGCAGACGAACAAAGTCAAAATCATGGCGCCATTCGTGACTTTAATCCACGGTGTTGACAGCCTGAAATTGCTCGAGGAAATCGACAAGCAGGCAAAGAAAAACAACCGGATCATCGATTGCCTGCTGCAGGTTTATATTGCAGAAGAAGAAACAAAATTCGGGTTTGATGAAAAAGAACTTGCGGTTTTATTGCAATCCGATGATTATAAAAAACTGGAAAACATCAAAGTCAAAGGCTTGATGGGAATGGCAACTTTTACCGAAAACATGGTCCAAGTCAGGAAAGAGTTCACTCATTTGAAAGCCCTTTTTGATAAAAACCCTGAATTTTCAATCCTATCCATGGGCATGAGCGGCGATTATCAAATCGCAATTGAATGCGGAAGCACGATGGTTCGCATTGGAAGCAGTATCTTTGGCAACAGAAATTACAATTAAGAAAAACGATTTGTACGCAATACTCGATATAGAAACGACCGGAGGACAATTTAATGAGGAAGGAATCACCGAGATTGCCATCTATAAATTTGACGGACATGAAGTGATTGACCAGTTCATCAGCCTTGTCAATCCTGAAATCCCAATCCAGCCTTTTGTCGTCAAACTGACCGGCATCAGCAATGCGATGCTGAAATCGGCGCCAAAATTTTTTGAAGTCGCCAAGCGCATCATAGAAATGACCAATGATTGTGTGCTTGTCGCGCACAATGCTTCGTTTGACCACAGAATCCTGCGCACCGAATTCAGGCGACTTGGGTATGACTTCCAGATCAATACGCTTTGTACCGTTGAGCTGGCGCAAAAACTGATTCCCGAACAACCTTCATACAGCCTGGGGAAATTGGTCAGGGCTTTGGGCATTCCGATGGCAGATAGGCATCGGGCCGGCGGCGACGCATTGGCAACGGTGAAACTCTTCCAGATGCTGTTGGCAAAAGACCTCGAGAAGGTCATCGTCAAAGAACTCATCAAAACCGAAATTGAAAAAGGCCTTGAGCCGAAATTGCTTGACATTGTCGAAAGCCTGCCTTCAAAAACCGGAATCTATTATGTGCATAAGGAAGACGGCAACCTGATTTATATCGGGAAAAGCAAAAATATCAAGAAACATCTCAACCAGCATTTTACGGGAACGGCAAGAATTTCAAAGAAAATACAGGCGGAAGTTTTTGCAGTGACTTTTGAAGAAACCGGAAGCGAACTCATTGCTACATTAAAAGAGCAGGAAGAAATATTCGTCAACCGACCTGCATACAACCGCATTCCTAAACGCAAAAAAGCCCACCAATGGGCAATATATACTGTCGCCGACGACCGTGGTTATTTAAATCTGGAATTGGCAAAATTCGACAAAACCAAAAAAGAAATCGCGACTTTCATTTCGTTGCAGGAAGGCAAAAATGCGATGTCGAGAATTACTTCCGATTATAAATTATGCCAAAAACTGAATGGCTTGCATGCTTCAGAAACAAATTGCCTGCAATATTCCGAAGACAAATGCGACGGCGCCTGTATTGGTGAAGCGCCTATTGAAGAATACAACGAACGCGTCCAGTCGTTTATAGACAGGAATACGCTTGACGAAAAGAAAATGGTCATCATTGATAAAGGCCGGACGCTTTCAGAACGCAGTGCCGTCTTGATGGAAAATGGTGTGTACAAAGGCTATGCTTTTTTCGACCTGAACTACCAAGTAAACAACCCGGCAGTTTTGAAAAACATCATCATCCCAATGCCTCACAGCCGCGACGCAAAAAGCGCTGTCCTTTCCTATTTGGTAAAGAACAAGGGAATTAAAATCGTATCCTTTTAGGTTTTGGCTACCAAAAAAAAATACCTCATCACTATTGTTGGCCCGACAGCCATCGGAAAAACGGCTTTGGCAATCCGGATGGCGCAGCATTACAATTGTGAGGTCATTTCCTGCGATTCACGACAGTTTTTTAAGGAAATGACTATTGGCACTGCGGTTCCGACTGCAGAAGAACTCGCATTTGTACAACACTATTTTATCCACAACAAATCGATTTTCGATTCTTATACCGTGGGCGATTTTGAAAAAGAAGCGATAGCAAAACTCGAGCATCTTTTTGAAACCAATGATTATGCGGTTATGGTTGGCGGTTCGGGGTTGTATGTCGATGCCGTTTTAAAAGGCTTTGACGAATTTCCTGAAGTAAATGCTGAAATCCGTGCCACGCTGATTGAAAACTACGAGAAATCAGGAATCGAATACCTGCAAACCGAATTGCAGAAAGCCGATCCTAAATATTTTGGAATTGTCGACAAAGAAAACCCGCAGCGGCTGATGCGCGCTTTGGAAGTGTCGATTGGTTCTGGAAAACCGTATTCTTCTTTTTTGAACAACAAGCAAAATCCCCGCGGCTTTACTCCTATTCTGATGGGATTGGAAACCGACAGGGAAAGCATTTACGACCGTATTAATTTGCGTGTTGATATCATGATGACTGAAGGCTTGCTCGCTGAAGCGGAAAAATTATATCCAAATAAAAACCTGAATGCGCTGCAGACTGTAGGTTATCGCGAGTTGTTCAGTTATTTTGACGGGGAATTCACTTTGGATTTTGCGGTTTCGGAAATCAAGAAAAATACGCGGCGTTTTGCAAAAAGGCAATTGACGTGGTTTAAGAAAAATGAAAATGTGGAATGGTTTGATTTTGCTGATGATGACAAAAACATCATTGCATATATCAGTTCGATTGTGAACGAAAAGCCCTAGCCCTGATGGAAGCGGCATCCTTTTGCAAAGCGCAGCGGAGCGAAAGATATAGCGGACAGCAGGAAAAAGCTCCCATAAAAAAAGCTCCGGAAAAATCCGGAGCTTTTATTTTTATTTCTGTTGTTCTTTGTTCTTCACCACAAGCCTGAAACCTTCGCCGTGGATGTTTAGGATTTCAACGTCTTCGTCGGGTTTGAGGTATTTCCTGAGTTTGGCGATATAGACGTCCATACTTCTTGATGTGAAATAGTTGTCGTCTCTCCAGATTTTTGTCAGCGCCAGTTCTCGTGGCATCAGGTCATTTTCGTGGAGCGTCAGCATTTTCAGCAATTCATTCTCTTTTGGGGACAATTTTATCGGCTCTTCGTTGTCGAAAGTCAGGAATCTCAGTTTTGAATTGAGGTGGAATCTTCCGATCTGGAATTCAAATTTCACGTGGTCGTTTTTAGTATCGGCAGATTTTCTCTGGATAATCGCCTTGATTTTCATCAGCAGCACTTCTGAATCAAAAGGCTTGTTGAGATAATCGTCGGCGCCGACTTTGTACCCTTTGAGCACATCTTCCTTCATGGACTTCGCCGTCAGGAAAATGATTGGCACTTCTTTGTTCTTTTCACGAATTTCCTTCGCCAACGTGTAACCGTCTTTGTAGGGCATCATGACATCAAGGATGCAGAGGTCGTAAGTGTCTTTCTTGAATTTTTCGAAACCTTCCATTCCGTTTTTTGCAAGTGTGACATCAAAATCGTTCAGCATCAGGTAATCTTTTAGGATTGCGCCAAAATTTTGGTCGTCTTCTACTAAAAGGATTTTTTTATTTTCTGTTTCCATAGTCTAATTTATTAACGGTAATTTTATTATAAAGGTGCTACCCTTTCCTTTTTCACTTTCTACAAATATTTGACCGTTGTGGTCGTCAACAATTCTTTTTACATAGGCCAATCCCAATCCGTGACCTTTCACGTTGTGCAAATCGCCGGTGTGTTCGCGATAGAATTTTTCAAAAATCCTTTTCTGCGCCGTTTTGCCCATTCCCGCGCCTTGGTCTTTGATGCGGATAATGACCACATCTTTGACGTTTTCGGTATATACGTCGATGACCGGTCTTTCGGGCGAATATTTGATCGCGTTGTCAAGGATATTTACCAGAACGTTTGTAAAATGGACGTCGTTCAACAATACTGTTGTGCGTTTGGCATTGAAATGTGTTTCAATCGTCCCTTGCCTGTCTTCAATAATCAAATTGACATGCTCAATCGCTTCTTCGATGATTTCATGGATGTCGTTGGATTCTTTGCTTATTTCGAGCTCCTTCTTCTCTAATTTAGAAATCCGCAGTACATTTTCAACTTGTGCGTGCATTCGTTTATTTTCATCCCTGATCATTTGCAGGTAGCGCGTGGTCTTTTCGCGGTCGTCGATAATCTTTGGATTTTTTATCGCATCCAAAGCCAGGTTGATGGTCGCTATCGGCGTCTTGAATTCGTGTGTCATGTTGTTGATGAAATCGGTTTTGATTTCCGAAATCTGGCGCTGTTTGATCAGTTGGTTCAACGCACTCGAATACGCAATGATGATAATCAACGTAAATACAATCGACAATACCGTAATCCCGACGAGCTCCGAAAAGAGGAATTTTTTCTTTTGCGGAAAAGTCACCAGCAATTGGTATCGGCTTTTCCCGTCGTTATCGGTGAAAACCGGATTGGAATAGGTCGCATACTTATCGAACCGGAATTTTTCGGAGTGGATTTTTGTAGCCAGCCCATTGTTGTAAATCCCGAATTCAAAAGGCGTTTTTACGCCATATTCATCAAGCTCCGTCGTTAAAAGCTCTTGGAGCTTTTCTTTGGATACCCGTTCCTGGATTGGCATTGCAGCTGCTACATCTTTAAAAAAGATTTCGAACTGCGCTTGTTTGAGGATGTCGAGCTGTCCTTTTCTCTCAATTTTGGTTTCCGGCGTCAGGCTGTGCTGCAGGTTGGAATTTTCAATTGAGCTGTTGTTGTAAACTTCGGTTGTCCTTTTTGAGGTAAAGCTTTTATTTTTTACGCTATCAAGTTTTTTATCAAAGAACGAATTGGATATGTTGTAATCTTCTTCAATTATACTGTTGGAGTAAACGATGAATTCGTTGGTCGCCAAATTTTTCTGAACATAATAAAATTCGAGCAAATCACTTTTTTGCGGGACTTTGCCAATACTGTCCTGAAGTTTCTGGTATTTGTCAATGAAACTGTAGACTTCCTGTTTTTGCAACTTCCCGGCGACATTGCCAATGACCTGCTTGACATGGAACCTGAATTGTTCGTCATTGTTTTTGAAAGAGGAATTAAACCAATAAACCTGCACCAGGATGATCCCTATTAAGGATAAGCTCATCAACAATACAAGAAGTCGGAAAAATAACCTGTTCATCTTTACAAAATTAACATTTTAACATTTGGATTATAAATACATTAACCAAATATTAACATCAAAAGCAGATTTTAAAAATTATGCAGTTTTTTAAGAATTTCCCTGACTTGCTGCTTTGTTTTTGTAATTTCAACATTGTCAATGACATAATCGCTTTTTGATGTACGCATTTGGTCAGTCCATTGGTTTTCGATGCGCTTTATAATACTTTCGCGGGTCGTTTTATCCCTTTCCATGACGCGTTGGATTCTGGTTTCAATCGGCGCAGTCACGGTAATGATGGCATCGCAGTCTGAGTCGCTGCCCGATTCAAAAAGTATGGCGGTTTCTTTGATTACAATGGGCGCACCTTTATGCAATTCGATCCAATTTGCGAAATCTTTCCTGACTGCCGGATGGATGATGCCGTTGAGTAATGCCAGGTTCTCTGGATTATTGAAGACAATTGCCGCTAATTTTTCGCGGTTTATTCGACCTTCATCCAATATGGTTTGCCCAAAAGCTTCAATGATGGCAGCTTTGATTTCAGGGCTATCTGTAATTCTTTTTGCTTCTGAATCGGCGATATAAACCGGAACGCCCAATTCATGGAAATAATGTGCTACGGTGGTTTTTCCGCTACCGATGCCGCCCGTTAATCCGATTATTTTTGCCATGGCTTGAAAAATAATTCAGGAAAAGCTTCCTGTGGTTTCAGGCGTAAAATATTGATTTTGAAAAACGACAGAATAAATCCGTTACCGTAGCCGAAGAATTGTCGCCATACAGCTATTAACGACAAAAAGCCGATTTTAATATTTTTGTTTTGGAAAGTCGATACAATCAGGATGATAAAGAAATACACAAAATACAATTTCAGCAAAATGTCCTGTGCGAAAACCAGCATGATCCAGGCCAGATAAAATCCCAGAATGAAAACCGAGGGGAAAAAGTAGGTGATTTTCGCATATTCCGGAAACCAACTGTTGAGGATTGGGCGCGCTTTACCGAATTTGGTGACCTGGTTTGAAAATTTATCCCAATCAATCCTTCTTTTATGGTATACATAAGCCGATGGGACTAATTTGGTTTCATAGCCCAGTTTCCACAATCGCATCGAAAGATCCGGATCTTCACCCGGATGGATGTTGCCAAAACCGCCCGACGCCTCAAATGCTTTTTTGGACAAACCCATGTTAAAGCTGCGCGGCTGGAACTTATCGATTTTTTCAGAACCACCCCGAATACCGCCAGTTGTAAGAAAAGAAGTCATCGCGAAATTAATGGCTTTTTGTATGTTTGAAAATGAATCAAGCGCTTTGTCCGGACCGCCGAAACAGTCAACGTAATCGCGATCCAATGCATTCGAGACTTCCTCCAGGTATTGTTTTGGGATGATGCAATCGGAATCAAATATGAGGAAATAATCGCCTTTGGCCCTTGCCATACCAAAATTCCTCGAATCGCCCGGGCCGGAGTTTTTTTTGGAATAATAGGAAATGTCGAGTTTGCCTCCGAAATTTCCAACCACATCGCCGCAATCGATGGTCGAACCGTCTTCGATAATGACGATTTCAAATGGGGATTTGAAATCGGTTTCAGACAAACTTTGCAGCAGTTCCCTTATTTCGTCGGGACGATTGTAAACCGGAATGATCAGCGAAAAATACATTGTTCGAAAATTTTAACAAATATAATCTTTTATAAAAAACAAAAAGCCACCCGAGAAGGCGGCTTTTGAAATGAAATAAATTCCAATTGTCATTCTTTGAGGACTTTTATGGTTTTCACCTGATTGCCGATTGTGACTTTTACCATATATGTGCCTTGTCGCAGATGGCTCATATCGATTTGGTTTTGGGTAGCATTGACCGGTTTTGCACTTACCTGCTGCCCTAAAAGGTTGTATACTTTTACTTCTGAAATATCTTGGGAGTACGATAAATTCAGGATATTCTTCACCGGATTTGGATAATAGGTAAAATCGATGTTGTGGAATGAATCCGTACCCAATGACGTGTCATATGCAGAAACCCGGAATGCGCCAATCGTATCGTTCCCATATTCCCAAACCCTTGCATAAATTGTCGAACCTGGTGTTAATCCTGTCAATGCGGCCAATGAAAAAGCGCCATCTCCGCCTTCATCATTACATGCCATAGTAGTGAGATTGTTGCAATCGCCTGTGAATAATGTCAATACCGTATCCACTAAAGGAGAAGCATCAGCATATTTTGTCTCAACGGTAATATTTCCGCTTGCAGGGACGACAATACTAAACCATACGTCGCCGCCAAAAGCGAATGGCGAGCATGTTGGATCCGGCGGCCCGACGGATTTTGTTGCTCCTTCATTTGTCGCTGTCAACGGATTGTCATCAAATACGCCGCCCGGAGTCAATGTATAAGCCGTAGCACATTCATCATTGGCTACAGACACTGGCCCGCTTTTAAACTGGAAAGGACCAGCCCAAACACTACTGCCATTTGCACCACAATTTGCCCTTACATAAAATTCGTAATAAGTGGAAGGTTGCAGATTGGTCACTACAAACGGACTTGAAACATCCAGATTAGAGGGCGGAATCGACAATCCACCATCCTGTACGGTGACATGCACATCCCATGAAACCGATCCGCAGCCTGAGCTCCAAATCAACTCTGCACTTGTTGAATTTACCTGGCCAACGTTCAAAGCATAGGGTTTCTGGCACGAATCGCCGGCTACAATTGTAATGTCATAATCTTCCGTTTCGCCATATCCATAGGTCGCACATGGATCAATTGCCGACCCTTCAGTATTCCATACATCGCGGATTCTCATCCTGTGCACTCCTGGCGACGGATCGCAACCCAAGGTTATGGAATAAGTTCCGGTACCGTTAGAGTCAATTGCTTCCGGGGAATAACCGACTTTTTCAGATTCACTAAAAACACCGTCATCATTATAATCAATCCAGACTGCTGAATTTTGCTGTCCATAGCTGCCAACTGTCACGCTAATGTTATAAGTAGTGCCAGGCTGTAATGTCGCGGTGTAATTGGGCTGTCCGGTAAAATAAGTATAAAAAGGATTCACCGGATCTGTGCCAGTATTATTGTCTAACGTAGTGCCGTCAATGACAACATTGGAAATCAGGTCGCCATCAGTCTTGCCAGTGGCGTAATTTGGAAAACAGAAGCACGCCGACACCGGATTCATGGTTACTAAAACCGGAAGGCTTGTCGCGCTCGATGCGCTGCAAGTCACGATGCATTGGTAATAGGTCGCCGCCGTTTGATTGGTTTGCAATGTACTTTCGGTAGCACCGGCAATACCTGCGTAGCTCACCCCATTAGTGGACGATTGCCATTGATAAGTCAGCCCAAACCCGTTCCCTTGATTCTGCAACGACAGCATAAAACTGAGGCCGGAACAAACCGTTGCGGGAGTGGAAACCGTATTTCCGGGATTTGGCGTTCCTGAACATTGTGGTTGCGGCATGAAAGTATATTTTTTACCCAAGATTGGGGCGGTATTGCTAATATTATTATTTGCCGCAGCATTTGAAACAGTAGTGACAGCGCCCGGAGAAACGCTTAGAAATGATGTCAGGTCATTCAATCCCACTGACGCGGTAATCGCACCCGCGGAAGCAATGGTATTGCCATATATAAATTCGATTTGCCCAGTAGTTTCATGGAGTCTCATTTTAAATGATCCAAAACCTGTAGGACTTGTAAAACCGCCGTTCCCAATATTAATGTTGTCCCAGCCAATTTCGAGTGTTTTGTTGGGCGTGAGACCCGAAACATTGTATTGGATTGCGCCGGTATTTCTATTATGGTCATCCCAAAAGGCAGCAATAAACGGAGCCTGTGCTGCGGCATTTGTCATTGCATTTGCATAACTGTTGCCACCAATTCCGTTGCCAAGCCTGATAAAGCCATTGGTACTGATGCTAAAAGTATTGTATCCGACACCGCCATAATTAAAAGCGAATCCGATAGGGATATCATTCTGCGACCCATCATCTCCGAGCGCAGTTGAATTGGTTCCGACAACTGCAGTATACACTTCAGTTGATTCGGCGAAAGCATATCCGGAAACAGGTTGTGCAAGAGATTGTAAGCCAAAAAGTATAAAAAGAATAAATAAAGTAATTTTTTTCATGCGATAATGGTTTAGTAAATTTTACTAAAAGTAATAAAAAGAAGGCCTGAAAATAAAAAAAGCCACTCGAAAGTGGCTTTTTAAAATGTAATATCAGCAATTATTCCTTAATTACTTTTATTGTTTGAACCTTATTATCAGCAGTTACTTTTACCATATAAGTTCCTCTTGCCAGGTTTGACATGTCGATTTGGCTTTGAGTGGCATTTATAGATTTTGCAATGACTTGCTGGCCTAATAAATTGTATACCGCAACTTTAGAGATATTGGCTGTATGAGACAAATTCAAAACATCTTTCACAGGGTTTGGATAATATGCGAAGTTGTTATTGTTGAATGAATTTGTTCCTAATGAAGCGTCATACGCAGAAATTCCGAAATTTCCACCTGCATCATTGTTGTACTCATAAACCCTGATTAATAATGTCGCGCCAGGAGTTTGGCCTGTTAGGACCACTTTTGAATAGGCGGCAGTTGCAGCTCCATCATCATCGCAACCTACCTGATTAGGAGTTGCACAATCCCCTGAATACACCGTTATAACACTATCAAATCCAACCGCTCCAAGAGTAGAATCTCCAGTTTCAATTGTAAGGTTTCCGCTTGCAGGAACAACAACGCTATACCAGACATCTCCACCTGCATATCCCAAACAACTGGTGGGATCGGCTTGAATAGAATCTGTAGCCGAATAGTTCGTGCCATTTGTAACGTGTTCGCCGAAAGTTCCGCCCGGGGTTAAAGCGGCGGCTGCGCCACAATCATCATTTGCAGGGACAGGATTTGCATTGATGGTCATAACACCATTTACATAAGTAGTTCCGTCCCAGAAACTTCCATCAGTACCATTGGTACCACCATAAACGAAAACTCCGTTATTCAATCTGAATCTTACTGAGTAATAGTATGTGCCCGGTGTCAAATCAGAACCAATGTTGAGCATGTATTCATCATTGTTTCCAACATAACCAGGATTGTAATCTGCTACTACCCATTGATCATCACCCCATGTGCCAGGATCCGTATTGGTATCATTGAAAGCAATCCAGGATTCGATGCCCGGGGCTTGTGTATTAAGTGGGACCAGATCCGTAAGCCCTGCTTCATATACCTGACCATATACATCCACTGATCCGCCTTCAAGAAATGTCGCAGTTGCAGGATATTGCAACCCTACGTAATCCGGAGCATCGCTTGTACCGGTAATCACATTGAGTGTAAAAGGCCCTTCAGGATTGTCAGTAGTTGCTGAGTATTGGCCAATATTGATATAATAAGTAGTTCCCAAGACCGAATCTTCAATAACTGCGGTTTCACTGCCACTTGCTCCACCTGATTCAGCATAAGTTACGCATGTAAATGTACCACATGACCCTGTGTAGACATCAATCTGTGGATCCCATCCAACAACGTTTGTAGCGCTTACCGTCAAATCAAATCCATTTCCTACAACGGTATACCAAACACCGTCGTTCATTCCACCATCTGCTGCGCAAGAAGTTATAAAACCTGCATTGTTTGTTGCCGAGAATGCATCTTGTGAATTTGTATAAGGAAAACCAGTAATTGCGATAGCTCCGCTACAAGCATCATTTGCAGGAACTGGTGGCGTTGCTACAGTACTAAAGCTCCATTCACCACAACCAACTGCAGCGCCGCCAGCATTTTTAGGAACAATTTTCCAGTAAAAAGTCGTGCTGTAGCCTGTAATTGTAATATCAGCACTTGTAGTTGTAAAATTTCCAACTAATATATTTGCATTTCCTGCCGTCAATCCATAATATAAATCATAAGAATCAACCGGATCGCCAGTGGTTGGCGCTGTCCATGCGAAAGGAACAACACCTACCGGTACGTTCACCGCTGCGTCCGCAGGTGTTGGGTTTGAAGCACAACCTGGCACAATCGTAGTAACAAATGCATAAGGCCCAGACCAATCACTGAAGCTTGTTCCGGCCGTACATTCATTTCTTACATAAAACTCATATTGCGTATTTGCAGTTAAACCACTTGCCGGATACGTGTTTCCTACAACGTCCACGCCTGTTCCGTCAGCGACTGCTGGTGCACTTGCTGTCGCCAATTGTACTACGATTTCAGCATTCGTTCCGGCCGATGTCCATGATAAATCGGCAGTAGTGCCTGAAGTCACCGTAGACAATCCTGCGGTTGGGGCTGTACAAGCTGGAATTGTTACGGTAAGCGTATAATCTTCAGCCTGTCCATAATTTGTGCCTGCAACCGTATTACAGGAATCAGAATAAGAATTCCATTTTTTCACGACCCGCATTCTTGTACTTCCCGCAAGTGCGTCACCAGGAACTGCAACGTTCGAAGTCAGCTGAACAGCATCAAGACCTGTAGAGTTTACAACAGTTCCAAGATCATAAGACTCACCGGCATCAAGAAAATCATTGTCATGATTCCAATCTGCAAACAACCTGATGTAGGTAGTCCAATTGCCATCAGTATTCCCCTTCACAATAATTGGATAAGCCGAACCGGCGGTTACTGCGCCTGTAACGGCAGTAAAATCTTCATGGGCATTTCCGGCTGCGGGCGCCGAGATTGGCGCCGGGGAAGCATTATTGATCCCGGCAAAATTGACGAGCGTAATTGGCTCCGTTCCATTGCTAAAAGCTACAGGGCAATACGGTGCCGGGAATTGCGCATACCCAGTAGCCATAAAAGCTAAAAAGAACGCAAAAAACATAGTAATTTTTTTCATAAGGTGTGAAGGTTTTAAGTTAATTATTTTATAAAGATAAACATAAAAAAAAACTCACAAATACTTTCGTGAGCTTTTAATTGATAAAATTAAAAATTAATACTTTTATAACCAGCTGATTTACACTAAATTATTAAGCGGTTTAATGATCCATTATTGACCATGCTTCATTTATTTTAAGCTGTCAATTGCGACCATTTCATTCACGTCGGCATTGTAATCAACACCCGGGAATTCAAAACCAAAAAGATTATAAAAATCTTTTCGATAGCCTTCCAAATCACCAATTTCAGGTAAATTTTCAGTGGTTGCCAGTGTCCATAACTTTGCGACTTCCGCCTGGATTTTATCATCCATTTCCCAATCGTCAATCCTGATGCGGCCTTTTTCATCGGTTGGAACCGGTCCGCCCGTATACAATCTTTGCTGATACAATCGTTGGATCTGCTCAATCGTCCCTTCATGGGTTCCGGCTGCTTTCATTATTTTGTACAACAGTGAAATGTACAGCGGAATTACCGGAATCGCTGAACTGGCTTGAGTCACCAATGCTTTATTGACAGAAACATATGCTTTTCCACCGATGCTTTTTAAACTGTCTGTAATCGTAAAGGCAGTGGCTTCCAAATGGTCTTTCGCCCGTCCGATTGTGCCCTTCCTGTAAACGGCTTCCGTCAACGATGGCCCAATATAAGAATAAGCAACCGTTATCGCACCTGGCGCCAAAAGATTCGCTTTCTTCAATTCGTCCATCCACATGGCCCAATCTTCACCGCCCATGACAGCAACAGTGTTTTCAATATCGTCTTCTTTTGCCGGCTCTATGGAAATTTCGGAAACTTTTCCGGAATGGAAATCAACAGTTTTATTGGTAAACGTACCACCGATCGGTTTCAATACTGAACGGTGCGTCACACCTGTATTTGGATTGGTGCGCACTGGCGATGCCAAACTGTAAATCACCAAATCCACTTTGCCCAAATCGGCCTTGATCATGTCTAATGTCTCTTTTTTTATCTCGTTGGAAAACGCGTCACCATTGATGCTTTTCGCATACAGACCGGCTTTATGGGCTTCTGTTTCAAAGGCGGCGGAATTATACCAGCCAGGCGATGCCGTTTTGCCTTCTGTTGGCGGTTTTTCAAAAAATACACCTATCGTTGCAGCGTCCGAACCAAAGGCGCTGGCAATCCTTGAAGCCATCCCGAACCCTGTCGAAGCCCCAATGACGAGTACTTTTTTCGCGCCGTCAATTTTTCCCTTCGATTTGACGTAGGCAATCTGGTTTTTAACATTTTGCACTGCGCCTTCAGGATGCGAAGTCAGGCAAATAAATCCTCTCATTCTTGGTTCTATAATCATAAATTTCGGGTTAATGTTGGTATGAAAAATTGAAAATGGTTGTTTGTTACAGACAAATATAACCCGCTTTTTTAGTTCAGCAAAGCTTTGGCGTGATTTATCGCCGAATCCGAAACTGTCGAACCGGATAACATTTGTGCTATTTCTACAATGCGCTCATCGGGTGTCAGCAGTTTGAGTTCTGACTGGGTCTGGTTGTTTGACACCGATTTGAATACTTTAAAATGATGGTTTCCTTTTGCAGCAATCTGCGGCAAATGCGTAATCGCAAAAACCTGCATGGCCGCACTCATTTCTTTCATGATGTCACCCATTTTATTGGCAATTTCCCCTGAAACGCCGGTGTCGATTTCGTCAAAAATAATCGTTGGCAATTTAGAATATTGTGCCAGGATTGATTTTACTGCGAGCATAATCCGCGACATTTCCCCACCGGAAGCGACTTTTTTCAGCAGCCCGAAATCGGAACCTTTATTGGCGGAAAACAAAAACTGCAGCTCATCTTTCCCGTTTGCAAAATATTGCGGAACCACATTCATTTCAATATTGAAACGCACATTCGGCATGCCAAGCTGTTCGAGGATTGCGGCAAGCTTTTGGGATAGAACCGGAATCGCATTTTTCCGGTTGTCATGGATTGTGTCTGCAAGCGCATCCAATTCGGTTTCTGCCTGCAAGATGTTGTTTTCGACTTTTTTGATGTCACTTTCCAACGCGGAAACAGAAATTATTTTTTCGTCGAGGTCATTTTGTATGGCGAGCAATTCTTCCACAGTTGACACCTGGTGTTTTTTCTGGAGGTTGTAAATCGCCTGCAATTTTTGGTTCACCAATTCCAATTGCTGCGGATCGCCGGCTAAATGCTCAGCAAGATCTTCAAGCTCTTTTGTAATGTCGTCAAATTCAATCAGCGTAGAATTTGCCCTTTCATAAAGCCCGCTATAATCTTCAGACAACGCCGCTATCTTTTGCAGCGATGCCTTAAATTCCTTCAGGTTTTGGACAATCCCGAACCGTTCATCATTGGCAAGCGAAAGCGATTTATCGAGGTTTTCTTTTATGAATTCGACATTGTTGAGTTTTGAAAACAGTGCTTCCATTTCTTCCTGTTCACCCGGTTTCAATTGGGCTGAAAGCAGTTCTTCCAACAAAAATGAATTGTAATCCTGCTCTTTTACGGCATCACGCAATTTGGCATTCAAATCGTCCAATGTTGATTTTGATAGTCTGTATAATTTGAGCGAAGTGGCGTAGTCATTCAGCAAATCACTATTTCGGGCAATGGAATCGATGATGCGGAATTGAAAATATGCTTCCGACAATTCCCGGGTTTCGTGCTGTGAATGGATATCGATGAGATAATCGCCGAGTTCCTGAAGTTCTTGTAAATTTACCGGGCTGTCATTGATGAAAGCGCGCGATTTTCCCGAAGGCAATATTTCACGCCGGATGATGGTTTCATCCTCATAATCCAAATCATTGGCTTCAAAAAAAGACTGCAAACCATAGCCTGTAATTTGGAAATGCGCTTCAATGATGCATTTTTCTTCTTTGTTTTTGAGTGAAGTCAGGTCAGCCCTTTTTCCCAGCGCCAATCCCAATGCGCCCAATAATATGGATTTTCCCGCACCGGTTTCACCAGTAATGATCGAAAATCCGTCCGAAAAAGGAATGGACAGCTTTTCTATCAGCGCGAAATTTTCAATGGACAGCGAAGTGATCATTTAAGTTGGATTGGTTGAAAAACCAAATTTATGGAATTTGCAGGTGCAAATGCTGCGGAATTAAAATTTAATTCCAGTCCATTTATTCGTGTTCAAAGGCGAAATCTTATTGAGGTTGTCGACCAACTCCGTAATGGAGACGCTTGGCCCACCAGAAAAAATAGAAACAATCTCATCCGATTTGGCATCAAAAAACACACGCGTCAGGTATGCATTTGGCCTTACCTGATATAATTTCCCTAGTGTCTGCAATGATTCTGCAATTTTCTGCTTGGCGCTTTTCAAATCTTTTGCCATCGTATCCAAACCTTCAGCATGGTATTGGTACATCGCCTCGCGGAATGGGCTATACGTATTTGAAAGCATATCGTTGATTAAGAAATAACGGCTCTGGTTGCCATCTGCCTGGCTCCAGCCTTTGTAGCCGCCTTGCTGCGCGACATTTACGATATCCTGTGCGGTTTCCAGTGCTTTGCTTCCGCCCTGCAGATCAAAAGTATCGCCATCCATGCCGATAATCATATAACTGTAGAAAGCGAGTATCGATACGAGGTTGGAGTCGAAAGTTCCTGGGTTAAAGTTTAGTGCTTCAAATTCTACGTATTTGAAACTCAAGTCTTTATCATTATAATTCAAAACCGGTGACGAATAAGTCGAATTGAATACCGGGCGCGACGATTGCACTTGTATTGTTGCTATATATTGGCTTGAATCATAGGAACTTAGCGTAATATACATCGAGCAATTGATTCTTTCGCCTTGTTTGTACTCTTCGCCGGTCCAATCGGTTTTGTTGACAAACTCGCTAATGGATGTCTGTAGTGTTTTAAAGGTATTGGGATTGGCATTGTTTATCTTGTCAGAATTGACCGTAACCGTACAATTAAGCTGTTGCGCGCCCGCAGTTCCGGACACCAGCAAAAAGAAAAAAGCAATGATTTTATTACTCATGCGTTTGTATTTTTTTTAACGAATTCATGAACCTTCGGTTTTATAATAATGCGCTATTACTTTATTTAATATGTCGACAGCCACTTCTTCCTTTGATTTCAGCTGCATCGGCTCAATATTTAAAAAACGGTCTATAAAGGTAATTTTATTTGTCGGTTTTCCAAAACCCGCGCCTTCGTCATTCAATGAGTTCAGCACAATCAAATCTAGGTTTTTTTTGGCGATTTTCAACTTGGCATTCTCAATTTCATTTTCAGTTTCAAGGGCAAAGCCAATGAGGAACTGATTTTTTTTCTTTTCACCCAATGAAGCCAGAATGTCTTTTGTGTTCTCCAACTCGATATTGAGATCCTTTTCCGTTTTTTTGATCTTCTGCCCTGCCGGAAATTTCGGCTTGTAATCGGCTACGGCAGCTGCGGCAATCGCGACATCGACATTGCCATAATATTCATGGCAGGCATCATACATTTCCTGGGCCGAAACCACCGGAATGACTTTCACCAGTGGATTTTCAATCTTCAAATGCGTCGGTCCTGAAACCAAAATCACCGAAGCGCCAAGGCCAGCAGCACTTTGTGCAATGTCATAACCCATTTTTCCTGAGGAATGGTTTCCAATAAAACGCACAGGATCGATGGCTTCGTATGTCGGGCCGGCAGTAATGAGTATTTTTTTTCCTTTGAGTGGCAATTTACTGCTCAAATCGGCTTCGAGAAATGCGATGATATTTTCGGGTTCGGCCATTCTGCCTTCGCCGGAAAGTCCGCTCGCGAGTTCACCATTTTCAGCAGGAATCATGATATTGCCAAAACTTTTCAGCGCCGCAAAACTTCCAACTGTAGATGGATGCTTGTACATATCCAAATCCATCGCCGGCGCAAAATAAATCGGGCATTTGGCAGAAAGATACACAGCAACCAGAAGATTGTCGCAGTTTCCGCTGGCCATTTTCGACAAGGTATTGGCAGTTGCCGGGGCAATGAGCATCAGGTCCGCCCAAAGGCCCAATTCGACATGGTTGTTCCATTGCGCATTTTGATGCGCCTGTTCGCCATTCTGGCTCAAGCCGGCATCCGCATCTTCCTCATTAAAGAAAGTCGAATGTACCGGATTTTTGGACAGTGTGGATAATGTAAGCGGTGTAATGAAATCTTTGGCGGCAGGCGTCATGACGACTTTAACCTGCGCACCCGATTTTATAAAAAGCCTGACCAAAGCGGCAGTTTTATATGCGGCAATTCCTCCGGAAACCCCAAGTACTATTTTTTTACCGCTTAAAACTGACATTGCAGGTTTATTGTTTGTTAGCGTCCCTGTGGTAGATTTTATCGTCTAACCATTCCTGAACTGCCAATGCATGCGGCTTAGGCAATTTTTCGTAGAATTTAGAAACCTCAATTTGCTCTTTGTTTTCAAAGATTTCCTCAAGACTGTCATTATAAGTAGCAAACTCTTCGAGTTTTTCGGTCAGTTCTTTTTTGATTTCAGAATTGATCTGGTTTGCTCTTTTAGCCATAATCGTGATTGCCTCATACACATTTCCGGTTGGTTCCTCAATGACACTTTTGTTGTAAGTGATTGTGTTTACCGGAGCATTCGTCTTTTTTAAATCCATGACTTTTTATTTAGAAAATTGTTTTAAATCTGTTTCAATCCGCGCCATCATTTCGTCGGCATCGGATTTATGTTTGGTATCTGCCTTAAATTGTATCAGTTTGGCATACGCTGTTTTCGCATTGTTCAAGCGCTCTTCCATTTTTGAAGGCACACTATTAACGGCGAGTTTGTAAGCCGAATCCAATTTGTAAAATAACGCATCTTCTTTATATGGCGTTCCCGGATAATCGGAAATGAAATTGTCCAATGCGAGCAAAGCCGATTTATAATCTGCAATGTAATTGTACTGCTTCGCATTCTCATAAACCTTTTTCTCTATTTTTTCCCTTAAAAGCTTCACAGTGACATTGGCTTCTGCCATATATTGCGACTCCGGATAATTGTCGATGAACGACTGGAGTTTGTCAATGGCCTTGAAGGTATCGGTTTGGTCCAGGCTATACACCGGCGACAGTTTCGAGTAACATTTCGCTCCCAAAAATGAAGCTTCCTCGACCTGGGAGCTTTTCGGGTAACCCGATGCAAAACTCTCAAACTGGTAACCGGCAAGGTAATACTGTTTTGTCTTATAGTATGACTGGGCGAACATATAATACATCTGTT
Organism: Flavobacterium sp.; assembly: GCA_035286325.1. Lineage (GTDB taxonomy): Bacteria > Bacteroidota > Bacteroidia > Flavobacteriales > Flavobacteriaceae > Flavobacterium. Next base: position 13,967 of record DATHKH010000046.1, on the reverse strand, counting down.
CCGCATGTGGCTTGCCTCTGTATGAAGCCGCCATTTGTTCAAAAAGCCTGATTGCTTTTGAATATTTTCCTTTGTCGTACATTTTCTGGGCAACGACAAATTTCTTGTCCATATCATCCGATTTGATGGCTTTCTGATATGGGCTGCATGAACAAACGATGACAGCGAGAAGTAATACCGATAAAAATTTCTTCATTTTAGATTTTGGATTCAGCTGTTTTTGAGGATTTATGGCCTGCAAAAACCAACTGCAAATTTAGTTATTAATTGGATACGGCAAAATATTTTTTTACTATTAAAAAACGCCGTTTTTCTCTATTTATTTCGCAACGGATTTCGTGAATTTATCCAATCGTTGTGCGAGGTTATCATCCGCCGAAACCAATGGCAGCCTGACCGTGTTTCCAGAAAGACCGAGCGATTTGAATACTTCTTTGATTCCAGCAGGATTTCCCTGCTCAAAAATCATGTCGATGCTGTCAGCCAGCAGGTAATGCAATTTGTAGGCTTCGTCAACTTTACGGCTTAGGCCAAGGCGCACCATTTCCGAAAACTGTTTTGGAAATCCTTCGCCAATGACAGAAATCACGCCGGCGCCGCCAGCCAAAACCATCGGAAGCGTAATCATGTCGTCGCCTGAAATGACAAGGAAACCATCGGGCTTGTCCTGGATCAGTTTCATCGCCTGGACAATATCGCCTGCGGCTTCTTTAATCCCGATAATGTTCTTGAAATCTTTTGCCAAACGAATGACGGTCGATGGCAGCATGTTGCTCGCCGTTCTTCCCGGAACATTGTATAAAATCACAGGAATCGGCGATGCCTCGGCGACAGCTTTGAAATGTTGGTAAATGCCTTCTTGAGTGGGCTTGTTGTAATAGGGTGAAACCGAAAGTACGGCAGTAAATTCAGATAAGTCTTTTGTTTTCAAATCATTGACAACTTCAGCAGTATTGTTGCCTCCAACGCCGAGCACCAAAGGCAATCTTCCGTTGTTTGCATCAATAATGGTCTGGATGACGAGTTCCTTTTCGGCCTCGGTCAATGTCGCGGATTCGGCAGTCGTACCAAGTACAACAAGGTATTCAATCCCGCCGTCAACCTGGTAATTCACGATTTTTTTCAGGGCTTCGGTATCGACCGAAAAATCCTTTTTGAAAGGCGTGACAAGCGCCACACCGGTTCCCATTAATGATTGCATATTATATTTTGTTTAGTATTTTCAGGTATTTGAACAATTCATCCATAAAAACCTTGTAGTTTTCTGCATGGGTGTTGATCATAAAATGGTGGAGCCTTTTGTCGACTGAGGCAAAGCCGACTTTGAAACCCGCTTTTGACAGGTGTGAAACCAAAAGCAATGGCGCCTTTTCGGTATCGTAATAATTGATCAGCAGGTCGAAATCCTTTGCGATAAAATCCTTAACCTCAGGCTTGTCGATGGTTGCCGTCCAACTGAAATCCTTTCTGCTGAAAACCGGGTAATCAAAAACCTCATTCTTTTTTATCTTGTCCTTGAACACCAATACCTGGATGTCATTTTCGTCAATTCCGTTTTGTATCAGTTCGGCCACGAGCGCTTCGCGTTCATAAAAGTAGCTTTCGTCAAATAGGATTCCGACGGTTTTTATCTTATTTTCCGAAGGCAGAAGTTTGGCATTCGACAGGCTATTTTTAACTATTTTTTTTGTTGAAAAATCCTTTAGGTAATTTAAAAACATAGTACTTTTACTTGGCAAACAAAATTAATGAAATTCCCCGCATTACGGATGGTAAATCTAAAAAAGTATCACGCTGCTTTAAAGCAATTTGTTTTATTCTTAACATTTCTTCTGGCTTTTGGCTGCGGTACGCCAAAATACCATGTCACCAAAATTGAAGGCAAGGAAATTGGCGTCACCGACAAAAACACGGAAGTTCCTGCGATTGAAGCTTTTATAAAACCGTATCGCGACAATATCGACAAGGACATGAATGTCGTGCTTGCCTATGCGCCTGAAACGCTTGACAAATCCGGCGAATGGCAATGCGCAATCGGAAATGTCATGGCCGACGCGACACTCGACCTGTCGAACCGCGTGTTCCTGAAAAGGGAGAATAAAAAAATTGACATGTGCCTTTTGAACTTTGGTGGCATCCGATCTATTATTCCAAAAGGAAATATCACTACGAGAACCGCTTTTGAAATCATGCCTTTTGAGAACAGCGTGATTGTGACGGAATTGAAAGGCGAAGAAATATTGGAAATGATTTCGTATATCATCACAGAGAAGAAAGCGCACCCGATTTCGGGGTTGGCCTTTAAAATCGGTACAGATAAGATTGCCGAAGATATCAGGATTAATGGCCAGGCATTCGACCCATATAGGACATATCTGGTTGTGACTTCAGATTATTTGGTAAATGGCGGTGACAATATGAATTTCTTCAGGAAATCGCTGCACAATTACGACCTGGATTATAAATTAAGGAATGTGCTGATTGATTATTTCAGGGAAAAAGATACGATTAAGGCGCCAACAGATATTAGGATTAGCAAAGGGTAACGGTAACTTTAGCCCTGATTGAAGCGGAAATCCTTTTTTTAAGGATTCGCCTGGAGCATAGCGAAAGGCAAATTCCTTAATAAAAAGATTGAAACGGAAAGCAGGACTCGAGCTCCTAAGAGCGAACAGGCGCAGCAAACAGCTCAAAAAATAAAAAGATGAACAGAAGGGATTTTTTACAAAAGACGGCGGCCAGCTCGGCATTGATTGCGGGCGGCTTTTCATTGAGCGGCTTTAAAACGGATGATGCCAAAAGCGATATCCGGCATTTGACGATTTTGCATACGAATGATGTGCACAGCTATATTGACCCGTTTCCGCCCGACCATCCGAAAAACCCAAATAAAGGCGGCGTGGCAAGGCGTGCGGCGTTGATTGAAAGCATCCGAAAGGAAAATCCGAATGTACTTTTGCTCGATGCAGGCGACATTTTCCAGGGCACGCCCTACTTTAATTATTATGGAGGTGCATTGGAACTGAAGCTGATGAGCATGATGAAATATGATTTGGCGACCTTGGGAAACCACGATTTCGACAATGGTATTGACGGATTTCTCGCGCAGATGCCCAACGCTGAATTTGATTTTGTGTCGGCTAACTACGATTTTAAGAATACCGTTTTGAACGGACTTGTGAAGCCTTATAAAATCTTCCACAAAAACGGAATTAAGATTGGCGTTTTTGGACTTGGCGTCGAACTGGCCGGACTTGTGGATAAAAAAAATTATAAAGAAACGGTATACATTGGTCCGGTTGGGATTACGCAGGACACGGTAAAAGTTTTAAAAGAGCAGGAAAAATGCGACCTGATTATTTGCCTGTCGCACATCGGTTATGAATATAAAAATGACCCGGATAAGATTTCGGATGTGAAGCTTGCGGCTTTGACGAAAGACATCGACATTATCATTGGCGGCCATACGCATACGTTTCTGGAAAGGCCGACGGTCATGAAAAATATCGAAGGCAAAGATGTTTTGGTCAACCAAACCGGCTGTTACGGAATCAATCTCGGAAGGATAGACTTTTATTTTGACAACAATAAGGCGACAGTATCAATGGGCAAATCCATTGTCGTCTGATTTTTCGATTGCCAGCACAAATTCATAAAACGTATAGAAGGCAAAGGCGTTCAATCCCATTGCGATTGGACGGAAAACCGTCGGCGACAGATTGGAAAGGTAGTATTTTTCAATAAACACAATGAACTGCAGCGCGACGAACAGCAGTCCGCAAATGAGCAGCCACGAGTTCTTCTTGTTGTCGTTCATGATGTAATTCGACAATGCGATTCCGCCAAATATTGAAATCAGGATGTTCTGTATGATCAGCAGAACGAAGCTTTCTTCAGGAACTTCCGACGATGCCAGCAGGTAAAAAAACACCAGCAGGAAAGGAACCGTCGCGATCGCAACCGGAATATAATCCCTGATTTTGACGAGCCTGAAAATGTATATCAGGATGATAATCCGATGAATCATGAATGCGATGATGCCAAAGAACAACATCTGCGGGTCATTTGGGATAAACAGGATATTGGTGATGACAGAAAAACTAATGGCGAGGAAAAAGAGGATATTCCTTTGGTCGGAAGCATAACGGTAAAGTACCATCAGCAAAATCGGCATTAATGGTTTTACGATGATAATCAATGGCTTGTATTGGAAAAGTTCCGCCATAATTTCGGATATCGCGATCACGAAATAGGAAGCGGTCAACACGTTTACAACATTACCCTGACCTTTATGGACTACCATCTTTCATCAATTATGATCTAAATTTATGAAATTTTGGCGACTATGGGTTTGAATCGGCGGTAATTTTGTAACCGGCTTTTTTTTCTTCCGCCAAAAGCAAAAATTTATAGAAGAGGTATTGTGCAATGGCAAACAACGCCATGGCAAGCGGCTGGAAAATATTGGAATCCGTATAATACAGCCTGATCACAAAAATAAACTGGGTAACGGCAAAGAACAATGTGCTTAGCAGCAGCAATGCATTGGCTCGGCCGGCGCTCAAAATATAATTCCCGACCGACAATCCGCCAAGGAAAGAAATCAGGATGCATTGGATGACAAAAACAACAAGCCCTTCGCCTATCGTGACATAAGTGAGATTGACAAAATACATGTAAATGAATAAAAATGGTACGCAGCCTACAACAGTTGGAAAAACACTCGGCAGCTTAATCTGTTTTAAAACGATATATATCGTCAGTACGCGGTAAAAGAAAAACAATATGGCACCGATGAAAATGCTTTCATAAATGTTTGATATGAAAAAAATATTGGCAATCCAGCTGAAAATCAAAGCAGTGATATAAGCAAAACTGAGTTTATTTGATGTATTCCAATACAGGAAAATCAAAATGAGAATAATAAATGGCTTTGTAGCATAAACCAAGTCGCGGGCCTTATAATATTCCCCTATGATTTCAACGGCAGCAATCAGAAAATATAAAATCGTAAACGTGGCAATCACTTTACTGCTCCTAAGGCTAAACTTCATTTCACGCGGCTGGTTCATCACTGCATTTTTTTAATTCTACTGCTTCTCAAAAGGCTTTTCTTTCTGGAATTAAAATATTTCACCATGAAAAAGTACGACATAAATTGGGAAAATAAGTTAATATGGTCAATAATCGGCAGCTCAATGATGAATTTGTTGATGCAGTAAAATAAATCTGACACCAACATACACAATGCCATCGAGCAAAGATGCAGGAATGTCGCGTTGCTGTTGGACAGGTAATTGAACGTACAAATCGCCACCAGCACAATCAATATAATCCCGTAAACCAAGTATATCAGGTAATGACTGATGATGCTTTCGATGTTCAGGTTTAAAATCGTAAAAAGGATATAACTCAAAAGCAATAACAACAACGACAGGAATATGATATTGAAGGTATTGAATTTTATAATGCCGCAATCTTCAATCGCAAATTTAATCAGGATGGCGTAACACACCATGGTGCAAAGCATGACACTCAGGATTCCGTCACGCGGAAACAGCACCATAATCATATCACCGACAAAGAACAGCCACAATACTGTGACGAAAAGCGCATTTGTTTTCTTTCTTTTTGTCTGCAGGTAATAATAGAATATGGCAGGAACGACCATCGGTTTTGCCAATAGCAGCAGCAACTCAAGGTTGAAAATCCTTGCGATGATTGCCAGCACACTAGCGGTAATGAATAAAATCAATGATGGCCTGCTGTCTCTCATGCTAGCATTTTTATAAAATCGTTTTCAGAAATGATCGCTACATTCAGCTTATTCGCTTTTTCGAGTTTTGCCGGACCCATATTTTCACCGGCTACGACATAATCGGTTTTTGCGGAGATGGAACTCCCGGCTTTCCCGCCGTTGTCCTCAATTGCTTTTTTGAGTTCGTCGCGTGAGAATTGTTCGAATACGCCAGAAACGACGAAGGTTTTGCCGTCGAGTTTATTGGTCGCATTTGGATTTACAATTTCGATGCTTTCCAATTGGACGCCGTAATCCTTAAGCCGGTCGATGATAATCGCGTTTTCGGTATTTTCAAAAAAGCCAATGACGCTCTGGGCTATCCTGTCACCGATTTCATCCACTAATATTAAATCCATGAGGTTTGCCTGCCGCAACGCATCAATATTTTTGTAGTGTTTAGCCAATTTCTTAGCGACCGTTTCGCCAACATAACGGATTCCCAAAGCAAACAACACGCGCTCAAACGGAATTTCCTTAGATTTCTCAATGCCGTTGATGAGATTCTCAGCCGATTTTTGCGCCATTCTTTCCAACGGCAAAATCTGGTCGACTTTCAGTTCGTATAAGTCAGCGTAATTTTTGACAAGCCCGTTATTGAACAGCAACGCGACCGTTTCTCCGCCAAGGCCTTCGATATCCATCGCCTTCCGCGAAATGTAATGCTGGATTCTTCCGATGATTTGCGGTGGGCAGCCATAAAAATTCGGGCAGTAATGCTGTGCTTCACCAGGCGTGCGTACCAATTCGGTGTTGCATTCCGGGCAATGTGTAATGTATACGGTTGGTTGGGAATTTTCTGGGCGCTTGCTTAAATCGACAGCGATAATTTTAGGGATGATTTCTCCGCCTTTCTCGACAAACACTTCGTCGCCTTCGCGGATGTCAAGTTTCGCGATCTGGTCGGCATTGTGCAAAGACGCGCGCTTGACGATTGTTCCGGCGAGTTGTACGGGAACAAGATTCGCAACCGGCGTAATCGCGCCTGTCCGTCCAACCTGGTATGTGATTTCGTTTAACCTGGTGGAAACCTGTTCGGCCTTGAACTTATAGGCCATTGCCCAACGCGGGGATTTTGCGGTATAACCCAGTTCATCCTGGTAATGCAAATTGTTGACTTTTACAACCACGCCATCGGTTTCATAAGGCAAGGCGTGGCGATGCAAATCCCAATGGTCGATGAAGGCAAAAACTTCATCCATGGATTTCGCAAGGCGGATTTCTTTCGGTACTTTAAACCCGAAACTCCTCGCCTGCTCCAGGCTTTCATAATGTGTTTGGTATTTGTTGCTGAGTAAAGTGTACACCAAACATTCGAGCGGACGTTTTGAAACCTCAGCGCTGTCCTGCAATTTCAGGCTTCCTGAAGCGGTATTTCTCGGATTGGAATACGGCGCTTCGCCAATTTCTACGAGTTCACGATTCATTTTTTCAAAACCCGCAAAAGGCAAAATCACTTCACCGCGGACTTCAAACTTATCAGGATGGTTTTCGCCCTTCAAATGCAAAGGAACGGAACGTATGGTTTTGATATTCGTTGTGACTTCATCGCCCTGGAAACCATCTCCGCGGGTTACAGCGCGTTTGATTTTACCGTTTTCATAAGTGATGCTGATCGAAGCGCCGTCGTATTTGAGTTCACAGGTATATTCCGGCGACACATTTCCCAATGCTTTGATGATGCGGTTTTCCCAGTCGAGTAAATCTTCCTTTGAATAGGAATTGTCGAGAGAATACATGCGCTGTTCGTGTATGACCGTATTGAAATTTTTTGTGATGGAACCGCCAACTCTTTGCGTTGGTGAATTATCATCTGCAAATTCGGGATTTTCGCTTTCGAGTTCCTGGAGCTGCTTTAATTTCAGGTCAAATTCGTAATCCGAAATGGTCGGGTTATCGAGGACATAATAATTGTGATTATGCGTATTGAGTTCCTTTCTTAAGGCGTTTATGGTCTGCGAAATGTCCATTGAAATGTAGTTGCTGGATTTGCTTTATAATCTGGGAACTAAAATACCATTTATGGAAGTATTATGCAACTTCTTTTTCTTTTGTCTTGATACAAAAGAAGAAAATTAAGAATCGAGGATAGTCTTGATTTGTTTATACAATTGCCCGTCACTGAGAAACGCGCCTTGTTGGATCAAACTGAAAACAGCAACATTCCGTTCTTCGGCAAATGCTTTTTTGCCAATTTTCATTTCGACGTTGTCGGTGAACATGTTGTCGCTGAGCCATTGCAGTCCCGGTTTGGTCAGGAAATCTGTTTCGGGGTCTATGGATTTGAGTACGATGGAATGTACGAAACTGTCAGAGCACTGGAATAGGAAAATATAATTCTTGGAAAAATGCTCGAGGTATTCAGCACGCGACAGAACGCCTTCCCAGATTAAGTCTGAAAATACATCGAGTTCCTGTTCGGCGGTTTCAGGTTGTTCGAGTTTGATTTTGTCCCATTCGTTTTTGTCGATGGATTGCGTCGCGAGGAAATTGGTGAATTCGGGATGGAGTTCTTCGAATTGTTCTTTGGTGAGTCTTGAGTATTTCATATTGCTTTTTTTGCCACGAATTCACGAATTAAAAATCATGGTTGTTTGGATTTAGCCCGGATTACCTCACTTAACTTCTATTTGCAACAGGAGTTCGGTGAATGCTAAAAAGGCATTTGAAGTGAAAATCCTTTTGAGGGTTTTCGCCGAAAAAAGATTGTAACGTATAGCCGGAATAGCTTCAAACCACAAAAATAATAATTCGTGAATTCGTGGCGGTAAATTTTTCCAAAAAAAATCCCGACCAAAGCCGGGATTTTCATTATTGTAAGCGGATATTATTTCTCAGCTACGATTTCGTATGGCAATTCAACAACCACATCACGGTGCAAACGAACATTTGCAGTATATTTTCCGGTACGTTTTACGATACCTGAAGTGATGAATTTACGGTCGATTGACTGTCCTGCTTTCTCCAGAGCTTCAGCGATGTCGATGTTGGTGATTGAACCAAACAATTTCTCTCCGCCTGCTTTTGCAGTGATTTTAATATCCAGAGCTTTAAGCGCTTCAGCCAATTTCTTGGCATCGTCAACGACTTTAGCTTCTTTGTGTGCTTTTTGTTTAAGGTTTTCAGCCAATACTTTTTTAGCTGAAGGCGTTGCCATTGCAGCAAACCCTTGCGGGATCAGGAAGTTACGTCCGTAACCTGCTTTCACAGATACGACATCATCTTTAAATCCCAAATTCTGAACGTCTTGTTTTAAGATCAATTCCATGTTGTTGTCCTTATTATAGAAGTTAGGTTTCGTTTTTGAAAACCAACAACCGAGTTAAATATTATTTTAGTAAATCGGCCACGTATGGCATTAAAGCTAAGTGGCGTGCACGTTTTACGGCTACAGACACTTTTCTTTGGAATTTCAATGAAGTTCCTGTCAAACGGCGTGGCAAAATTTTACCTTGTTCGTTGACGAATTTCAAAAGAAAATCTGCATCCTTATAATCAATGTATTTAATACCTGATTTTTTGAAACGGCAATATTTCTTTTGCTTGTTAGTTTCGATGTTCAAAGGCGTAAGATATCTGATATCCCCGTCTTTTTTTCCTGAAGCGGATTGTTGTAATGTTGCCATGGTGATTAAGCTTTTACTGCATTAAGTTTGGTTCTTCTTCTCTCAGCCCACGAAATTGCGTGTTTGTCAAGACTAACTGTAAGGAATCTCATGATTCTTTCGTCACGTCTGAATTCGGTTTCGAAAGCGATCAACACTTCACCTGGAACCTTAAATTCGAATAAATGGTAGAAACCACTCTTTTTGTTTTGGATTTCGTAAGCCATTTTTTTCAATCCCCAATCTTCTTTGGATACCATCTCGGCACCGCGTGAAGTTAGGAAATCTTCGAATTTGCTTACTGTTTCCTTTACCTGGACCTCAGATAAAACGGGATTTAAAATGAAAACAGTTTCATAATGATTCATAAAATATAATTTAGATTTATTAAAATGGCTGCAAAAGTAATCATTTTTTTTTAACAAACAAGTAAAAAGCAACTTTATTCGTTTAAAAGCAAAAAAGTCCGATAAACATTAGGTTGTTCCAAAAATACTTATTACGTTTGTCCTTCCAAATCTATAATAAATAAAAAATTATGAAACTAAATTGTGTCGTTGTAGATGACAGCTCCATCCAGAGGATGATCATCGCAAAGTTAGTAAATAATCATCCCAATTTACATCTTGTGGGTGATTTTTCTAATGCAATTGAAGCAAAAAATTGCATGTCCGTGCACACGGTAGACTTAATATTCCTGGATATTGAGATGCCAGTCATCAGTGGCTTCGACTTCCTTGATGGATTAAAAGTCAAGCCGCAGATTATCTTTATTACCTCAAAGGCAGAGTATGCCTTGAAAGCTTTCGATTATGATGCAACGGACTACCTACAAAAACCGATTGCATTAGATCGTTTCAACGCTTCAGTAAAAAGGGCTATGGATTTCCATTTGCTGAAAAAAGAAAATCAGGAAGAAGATGGCGAACACATTTTTATTAAGAGTAATCTTAAAAAACTAAAAGTGTTCACTTCTAAAATCAAATGGATTGAAGCTTTTGGTGATTATGTAAAAGTCGTTACAGAAGAAGACAGCAATCTTGTATTGTCTACCATGAAATCATTTGAGAAAGATTTGTCCAAGGATAAATTTATCCGCGTGCACAAATCCTACATCATTAATATTGACAAAGTCGAAAGGTTTAACTCTAAATTCGCTGAAATAGGGATAACAAAAATACCTTTGAGCAGAAACAAGAAAGAAGATCTTGTTCGTGCATTGGCAATAGCCTAATAAAAATCGACATTTATTGTGACCTTTACGGCGCGGTATTGCGAAACAGACTCAAAACTGTCCAGGATTTTCCGGACAGTTTTTTTTGTGCCCGACAATTGCTGATCCGGCGGGATTTTCACCATAATCGTGCGGATGTATTCATTGCGGATGCGCGAAATCACTGGTTCTTCCGGGCCAAGCACCGGCATATCGAGGTTTTGCTTCATGACTTCATAAAGCCAAAAAGCGCTTTCTTTCAATTTATCGTAATCTCTGTGCTTTAGCGTAAGCTTTATCAATTTAAAATACGGCGGGTATTTGTAGATTTTGCGTTCGTACAATTGTTCCGAATACATTCCCGCGTAATCGTTCCTCGTGACTTGCTGTATCGTATTGTGGTTCGGATTATACGTCTGGATGATGACTTTCCCTTGTTTTGCCGAACGGCCCGATCTTCCCGAAACCTGCGCCATCATTTGGTAACTGCGCTCAAACGCACGGAAATCCGGATGGTACAACATATTGTCGGCGTTCATGATGCCGACCAAACTCACATTATCGAAATCCAATCCTTTAGCGAGCATTTGCGTGCCAACGAGAATGTCGATCTCGCGGTTCTTAAAACTGTCGATGATTTTCTCAAAGCCGAATTTGCCTTTCGTCGTATCCTGGTCCATTCTGCCGATTTTCGCATTTGGGAAAATTTCCGCCAATTCCATCTGGATTTGCTCTGTCCCGAAACCTTTCGTCGTCAAATCGACGCTGTTGCACGCGTGGCAGTGCGTTGGTTTTGCCATCGAATAGCCGCAGTAATGGCAGCGCAACTGATTTTTGTTTTTGTGGTAAGTCAGGCTGACGTCGCATTGTTTGCATTGCGGTACATGCCCGCAAGTCATGCATTCAAGCATTGGCGAATAGCCGCGGCGGTTCTGAAAAAGAATCACCTGTTCGCCCAAAGCCAAAGCCTCAGTGATATTTTCAATCAACGTATCACTGGAATGTCCGGTCATTTTTTTACGGAAGTATTTGTCCTTTAAATCGACGAGTTCGATATTCGGCATCATGACATTTCCAAAACGCTCGGTCAGTTCGGTCAATCCGTACTTTCCGTTTTCAACATTATAATAGGTTTCGATTCCCGGTGTAGCCGAACCCAAAACGACTTTCGCTTGGTGGGCTTTCGCCAAAACGACTGCCGAATCCCGCGCATGGTATCGCGGCGCCGGATCTTGCTGCTTAAACATCTGTTCGTGCTCTTCGTCGACGATGATTAATCCGAGGCTTTTGAAGGGTAAAAACAAAGCCGACCTCGCTCCTATTACGATTTGTGCTGTGTCAGAATTTTTAAGGACGTTGTTCCAAACCTCCACACGTTCGTTGTTTGAATATTTAGAATGATAAACCGCAACCTGGTTCCCAAAATATTTCGTCAAACGGCCGACCAATTGCGCTGTCAGTGCAATTTCAGGAAGCAAATACAAAACCTGGTTTCCTTCGTTAATATATTGCTCGATGAGCTTGATGTAGATTTCCGTTTTCCCGCTCGACGTTACGCCGTGCAATAAAGTCACGTCTTTGGATTCAAGGTTTTTATTGATGCTTTCGAATGCGGTTTGCTGTGCCGCGCTGAGTTCGGGTTTGCTGATGTTGTCATCTTCAAAATTAACACGCGCGTGTTCGATAAAATATTCTTCGAAAATTCCTTTGTCTACCAAAGCTTTTATAGTTGCCGGCGTTGCGCCGGAGGTTTCCGCAAGTTCTTTAACGGTGATTGGCTTCTTGGAAGCGTTCAATTGGAAATAACCCATTACGACTTCCTTTTGCTTTCCTGCGCTTTTGAGTTCGATTAGCAATTTTTCCAAACCGTCATTATTGTCAAAACCATGCGCAAGCCGGACATAACGGGTTAATTTTGGCTTGTAGGTTTCCGAAATTTCTTCCTGCAAAGTCAGGATGTTATTCTCCATCATTTTGCGGAGCACCGGAAAAATATTCTTCTTATTTAAAATCGAAATGATGTCTTCAACCTTCAACGAACTCTGTTGCTGCAAGGCTTGATAAACTAAAAATTCATCATCTGTCAACAGACTTTCATCCACAAACGATTCACCTTTTAATGAAATCACCGTTTCGCTTTCCAACAACAGCGCCGACGGCATTGCCCCGCGATAGACATCGCCAATTGCCGCCATATAATAATTTGCCATCCATTGCCAGTGCGCCAATTGGATTTCTGTGACTACCGGTTTGTCGTCAAGAATTTGGTTGATTTCTTTTGCTTCGTATAATTCGGGTTGGTTTTGGTGGAGTTCAAGCACCAATCCGGTGTAGATTTTATTCCGCCCAAAAGGCACTGCGACGCGCATACCAACTTTGATATACTCATACTCGGCTTCCGAAACGCTGTAAGTAAACGTTTTGGAAAGGGAAAGCGGGAGAATGATTTCGGCGAAATAGGACATTGTGTGGTTTGATGTGCAAAGATAATGATTTAGATACGCTGCGCTTGGAAATTGGACACGCTTCGCTTTAGATTTTTGGACGCGCTTCGCTTTTGGATTGTCGCACAAGACGCAGATGCCGAGAACAAATTGAAGTTTTTTCTAAAGCGAAGCGTGTCTTTTTTGCGTTAGGGATTGAAACGAAAATCCTTTTTTGCCTGAGGAACGAAGGCGGAAAAGATTGCAGTGAAAAGCCCGGCCGCAGGCAACGCCCAACTATTTCATCCGTGTCCAATATTGGGTGCGCCCGAACAGCGAAATGCCGACATAGCCGCGGACTTTCAACTTGTCCCTTTCTTCAAGGCTGACGACGCATTTGTAGATTTTGCCGTGCTTTGGATCGAGAATTTTACCATTGTAATCTTCGCCTTCTTTGGTCAATCCTTTAACGACTATGAGTCCGAGAATGGGTTTGTCCTTGTCGCTGCCATCACAATTCGTACAGGTTTTATCGCGGTCTTTCGGATTCAGCAGCTCGATGATTTTTCCGTATATCTTGCCGTGGTTTTCAAAAACTTCGACAATGGAAATCGCTTTTCCCGTTTCGTCATCGATGGTTTTCCATTTTCCGGTGATGGCGTGTTTTTGCCCAAACGACCCCGAAAAAAACAAAACAGTTAAAACAAACAGGACCTGCCTCATACATTTTTAATTTTTATAAAAATAGGAAAAAACGTTTGCGAATATTACGATGTGAATAAGTTTTTTCGCTTGATGCGGTTCACGGCAGCATTGAGTTCGAAACCCAAGAGCAGAATCACGCAGTTGATCCAGATGTAAAACATCAGGATCAGCATCGTCCCGATCGAACCGTAAAGTTGGTTGTACTTTGAAAATTTAACGACCCA
>DATHKH010000045.1:0-9619 GCA_035286325.1 Flavobacterium sp. | reverse complement strand
CGCATTATTTCACACCTAACGGTGACGGTTTCCACGATACCTGGAATATTAAAGACTTAAGCGGCGAGGCAAATTCCAAAATCAGCATCTATGACCGTTACGGGAAATTCATTGCCCAGATCAAGCCGGCAGGAATAGGCTGGGACGGAACATACAACGGCCAATACCTGCCATCGACAGATTACTGGTTTGTAGTCGATTATGAGAAAGAAGGCCAGAAAAAGGAATTCAAGGCGCATTTTGCGATGAAACGATAAGACAAAATTCCCTACTACAAGGCTTCCCTAACCGGAAGCCTTTTTTTATGCATTGAAAAAAAAATATTTATTTTCTGTAACAATCAAACCGCTTCATAGTCTAGTAGCTGAAATCATCATCACCGAGGCGAATCCGAATCGAAGCTTCAGCTGAACAGGCGAAGCAATTGTTTGGAGCGCAGCGGAAAAAATCAAATCAATCTTTTCAATCACAATCAAAACCTCAATCATGAACTTTAAATTAGTATTGCTATGCCTGCTGGGAAGCCTTTTTTCCATGCAGGCACAAAACACGGCGACCATCAACGGGAAAGTAACAGACAAAACTACCCACGCTCCTATTTCTTATGTATCAATTGTAGTAAAGGAAGACAACAAAGTGGTTACCGGCGGCATTACCGACGACAACGGGCTTTTTGAAATCAAGAACCTCGCATTAAAGAATTATTCTGTTGAAGTCCAATATATGGGCTACAAGACCTTTGTCGCTGCAGCCGATTTCACTTCCGGCCAAAAAAACGTATCCCTCGGAACCATTTCCTTACAGGATGAAGCGACACAGCTCAATGATGTCACAGTCATCGCCGAGCGTTCGACCATCGAACAGAAGATCGACCGAAAGGTCATCAATGTCGGGAAGGATTTGACCACTGCCGGCGCTACGGCTTCAGACATCATGAACAACATTCCTTCGGTCAACGTCGACCAGGACGGGAAATTGTCTTTGCGCGGCAATGAAAACGTACGCGTATTGGTTGACGGCCGTCCGACGAATATTGATGCGGCACAATTGCTAAAGCAGATTCCGTCGGCATCCATCAAGAAAATCGAGCTCATCACCAATCCGAGTGCGAAATACAACCCTGAAGGCATGTCGGGAATCATCAATATCGTTTTGCATAAAAATGCGAACGACGGTTTCAACGCGAGCATTAATTCCGGAATTACCATTGGTGAATCGGTAAAAAACAACAATTCGGTCAACATGAATTACAGGATCGGAAAAGTCAACTTTTTTGGCATGTATGGCAATAGTTTTGGCAAACATTTCAATGACGGCCACATCAGGAGATTTGATGACAGTTCGCTGCAACGGTTCGACATTGTGAATGACGACAATTCGCACCTGTTCAAAATCGGGATGGATTATTACATCGACGACAAGAACACGTTTTCAGTATATACCAATCAGAATTTCTCTTCGGGAATTGGCGATGTAAATGTGCTGCTCGTCTCGCCGGTTTTTGCGAATAATTTTTATCAGCAGGCCAAATACGGGACCGACAACCATGACGGCGCATATAATATGGCATACAAGCACCTGTTCAAAAAGGAAGGCGAGACTTTGGATATCGAAGTCAATTATGCCGACTACAAACAGCCTCAAAATGGCGATTTTAACACGAATTACTTCGATCCTTCAAGAGACGATATCATTTATCAGGATTATACCGATGAGAAAAGGAAAAACACGACCGTCAATGTAGATTATGTCAAGCCGCTAAATGACAAAACCACGCTTGAATTGGGAGCAGAAGCCCGTTATGTGCGCACAGAGAATTTCTACACATCAAACATTACCACTCCAGCGTTAGTCACTTTTTATGATTACGATCAGGATATTTATTCGGCGTATGCGACTTTCGGGCAGAAATTCAAAAAAATCAGTTACCAGTTGGGCGCGCGTTTCGAAAGCTATAAAGTCAATGCGACACTTGACAGTGAAACAGCTTACAAAGACGATTATTTTACATTGTATCCGTCGGCGTCATTTGTGTATTCGCCAACGGAGAAAAACCAGTTCCAGCTGAGTTACAGCCGACGTGTTGACCGCCCGAGTTTAGAGCAGACAAAACCGATCCGCGAATTCAGTACGCCGCTCCTGACTTCAGTTGGAAACCCTGCATTGAATCCGCAGTTCACGAGTTCCGTCGAGTTGAATTACACGCGTACGCTCGAAGGCGGAACAATCACCGGAGGCGTTTTCGTACGCGCCATCAGCGATGAGATTACCAGGGTCGTATATCCCGATCCCGAAAATCCGGAAACCAAGCAAATCATGACTTTCCAGAACTTTGATGACAACACCGCATTCGGATTCGAAGTATCAGCCAATTATAAAATCAACAAATGGTGGGACATCCAGCCTTCGATTGATTTCTCGGGCATCAAACAAAAAGGAACCGTTACGATCGAAGATCCGGACAATCCGACGCAACTGATCGGCCTGAATCGCGAAGTCAATGCCAATGCTTTCAATGCGCGTATGAACAACAATTTCAAAGCGACCAAAAACCTGCGTTTCCTGCTGTTCGGATTTTACCGTGGCGCTGTCAGCGGCGTCCAGTTCAACGGACATGAAATGTATAAGATCGATGCCGGCGCGCGTTATTCGCTGCTGAAAGACAAAGCGACGATAAGTCTTCGCGTCAATGATATTTTCAATACGCAGCACTTTAGCTTTGACGGCCAATATCCGCATCCGCAAGCCGGAACGTTCGGATGGGAAAGCCGTACGGTTTACATCGGATTCAATTATATATTCGGTGCAGGAAAAAACAAGGCTTTGCAGCGCAAGCAAAGGGAAGACAACACCAAACAAGGCGGCGGCGGATTGTTTTAATCCGTAAACATAAATTTAATTGGTTAAATTATATTTGAGTTACAAAGAAAAACCCCGGAGTTGTGCTTCGGGGTTTTTAATTATGGGTAAATCGCGATTGGCGTCCCAATGGGAACGGCTTCAAAAAGTTCATCAATTTCATCATTGGTTACAGCAATGCAACCAAAAGTCCAATCTTTCCAACGGTGGAATTTCCCTGCCAAACCGCCGCCATTCCGCAACCCGTGTATCTTGATATCGCCGCCTGCGGGTTTGCCCATTTTTTGGGCAAAAGCCAAATCGATTTCGTTTGGATAGGAAACGCCAAGGTTTTTATGGTAACCACTGTTCGGGTTTTTGGCATTGATGGTATATTCGCCTTCTGGCGTCTTTTTGTCGCCTTCATATTGTTTGTGGCCGATGGGATTGCCGCCCAATGCAACGGCATATGATTTCAACAACGCGCCATTGGAATAGACCCGCATTTCGCGTTTGGATTTAAAGATCTCAATCCTGTCGGCAACAGTTCCTTCCGGAAGTTTTTTTTCGGGATAAAAGTAGTAAACCAATATCCCCGCAATCAATATGGCTACAATCCAAAACATCGCCTTCTGCATTTCATTACCATTTGATAATCACGCTTCCCCAGGTAAATCCGCTTCCGAAAGCCGCAAGCACGACCGTATCACCGGATTTGATTTTTCCTTTCTCCCAAGCTTCGGTCAGCGCAATCGGGATGGAAGCTGCTGTCGTGTTTCCATAGCGTTCGATATTGTTATAGACCTGGCCGTCGGTTAACCTGAATTTCTGCTGGATGAATTGTGCGATGCGCAAATTCGCCTGGTGTGGAATGAGCAGATCAATATCCGAAACCTCAAGATTATTCGCTTTTAAACCTTCCATAATCACTTCACTGAAGCGAACCACCGCATTCTTAAATACGAATTGCCCATTCATGTATGGCAGATAACTTTCATCATTCGGGTCGTTGTCTTTCAAAATATCGCTGACCCAACGACCGCCCATTCCAGGCGCTTTGACAATCAGTTCCTCGGCATGGATGCCTTCAGAATGCAAATGCGTCGACAAAATCCCCTTGGTCAAATCTTCCTCACGGCTCATAACTGCAGCGCCGGCGCCATCGCCAAAAATCACGGAAACGCCGCGTCCGCGTGTGGTCATATCCAATCCCTGCGAATGCACTTCCGAACCGATGACAAGAATATTTTTATACATGCCGGTTTTGATGTATTGGTCGGCAATCGAAACAGCATATACAAAACCCGAACATTGGTTCCTGACGTCGAGTGCACCAACGGTTTTGATGCCCAAATCCCGCTGGACCAAAACGCCCGGTCCAGGAAAATAATAATCCGGACTCAGTGTCGCAAAAATAATGAAGTCGATTTCATCCTTTGAAATACCCGAACGCTCAATCGCGATTTTTGCGGCTTTTACTCACATCGATGTCGTCGTATCTTCGCCTTTAACAATATACCGGCGCTCTTTAATGCCTGTTCTTTCCTGGATCCATTCGTCTGTCGTGTCAATGATTTTTGTCAAATCGGCATTCGTGACCACATTGTCCGGGACATAATAGCCTAAACCGGATATTTTGGAATGATACATATTTCGCTTTTATTAAAATTGATAAGACAAATCTAAGGAATCGTAAATTGCCATGCACAAGTTACCATTTTTTTGGCAAATTCTGATTTTGGAGCGGTTTGCTTCGCCTGTTCACTCCCAATTTTTTTTATTGGGAGCTCGAGTCCTGCTGTCCGCTGCAATCTTTTTATGTTTCCACTGCGTTCCGCCATAAAAAGGATTTCCGCTGCCATCAGGGCTAGGGCTTTCCGTTAATTATTCGACTTTGAGATACACCATCGTTTGCTTTGGCAACGGCGATGGATGTTCAAAGTAAATTTTACCATTGGCACACATGCCTTCCGTGAGATAGACATTCCCTTTGAAATACGATTTTAGGACCGTCACGGATAAGCTGGAACGGTCAGTGATTTTCAATTGGTGTGGATAAACCAAAATCATTTTTGAAGCATTCCCATTCGTTTTTAGCAAATGTTCGGGAATTTCATTGACATCGCCAAAAAGCGACGCTGCATATTTGCTGGTTGGATTCTTATACAAATTGATTGGATCGTCTTTCGCAACCACAATGCCGTGTTGCATGACAATCGTTTCGTCAGAAAAAGAAAGTACATCGCTGCTGTCATGGGTTGCGACAATACAGATGATTTCTTTTTCCTTTAGATAAGCGTACAGATTGCGCCGCAGCCTGTTGGCCCTGAAAACATCGACCTGGCTGAAAGGCTCGTCGAGCAACAATACTTCAGGTTCCAGGGCAAGGGATTTCGCCAAAGCCACACGTTGTTGCTGGCCGCCACTCAGGAATTGTGCTTTGGTATCGGCAAATTCGGTCATCTCTACCATCTCCAGCAGTTCGGAAATGCGCTGTTTTTTTTGGTCCTTATAAATATTCGAAAGAAATTTCCCCACGTTTTCCGCGACGGTAATAAAAGGCATCAGCCCAAAATCCTGTGCGAGGTATTTGATATTGTCTTCACCCCGAATGAGGTTGAACTTCGGGCCAAGTATGGGCTTATCATTATAAAAAATCCGGCCTTCGTCAAGATCATATAAACCATAAATCAGTTTGAGCAGCGTACTTTTTCCGCAGCCGCTTTCGCCGATAATGGATAAGTGCTGTCCTTTCGACAACGAAAAACTGACGTTTTCTATGACTCGTTTGTCAGTATATGAAAAAGAGATATTGTCGACTTCAAGCATGGAGCAAAAGTAAAAAAACATTGGCATTAATAGATGCAATCGGATAGCGCATTTCACTTCGTCGGTTTTTATTGCTTTTAATCGCATTGTTAACTGATTTATCACCACATATTTTTTTTATCACCCTGTTTTTCAGAAATTTATATTAGATTGGACGCCCTTTATAAATGAAGTTGAATTTAAAAATGTCGGTTATGAAAATAAAATTATCCTTGCTAATTATTGTCTTGTCAACTGCGTTTTCAGCCAAAGGGCAGGTTGGAATCGGAACAGTCGTGCCGGATGCCCAATTGGATGTGCGTTCAAGCAACCAGGCAACACCTGCGAATAATGATGGTATGCTGGTGCCGAAAGTGGATGCCTTTCCGCTTGCGAACCCCACTGCTGCACAACAAGGCATGTTGGTCTATCTGACTACCGCCGCATCGCCCTTAAAACCACCGGGATTTTATTATTGGGACAATCCGACAACGGGTTGGATTGGCATTACTTCGACTGCAAGCTCAGACAAGGACTGGATTGAGGAAGGACTGACTACGGCTCCGGACGACATTAATGACGACATGTATCACATTGGGAATGTCGGTATTGGAAAAAACACGGCTAATTACCCGCTTGACATCCTGAGTACCAATAAAGATTTAGGCATCTATCTCAACTTTGACAAGAATATCACAACCGGCGGGTCAAATGCGGGCTTTTTTAATTATCTGTCGGGAACTTCTGACGATTTTACAATGGGTATTGACAACGCGGTCACAATTTCCGGAAACAGTGCCCACTTTGGCGTCCTCAATAACATGAGTGGTTCCGGAACCGGCCCTCATTACGGTACCCAAAATGAACTTAGCGCAGGAACAGGGCTAATGACAGGGGTTTATAATGTGATTTATCCGGCAACTAGTTCGAGTAATCATATTGGCACCAAAAATTATTTATACAGTCCGGGCAGCGGTGGCAGATATGGTACTTATACCCAGATTAGTGGGATCGGATTGGGGAACATGTTTGGTTCAAACACTTTGATCGACAACACCGGAAATGGTGACCATTATGGCAATTACGCAGCGCTTTCTGGAACTGGTATTGGCAACCATTATGGGTCATATCATGATATCAACGGAAGTGGCAGCAATTTCGGAACATACAATACCATCATTTCGGCAAGCACGCAATTCCAGTATGGGATCTATACCACTATGGGCGGGGCGGGTTCGGGAAACAAATATGGCTCTTATAACTATATTGACCCCGCGGCAGGCGGCGTGCATTATGGCGTCTTATCGAGTGCTACAAAAGCGGGCAGTTATGCCGGGTATTTTCTGGGGAATTTCGCCATCGGAACAACCCTGGCAAATATTTACACCATGCCGCCATCAAGAGGAACGAACAACCAGGTCATGGTATCAGATGCCGTTGGCGGAGTAACTTGGCAAAATCCGAACACGGCGCTCAACAGTTATGCCTGGCTGACAACAGGAAACTCAGGAACAAATCCTGCCGGCAATTTTCTCGGAACAACGGATGGGCAGGCATTGGCATTTCGCACTACCAATACCGAGAGAATACGGATTACAGCAGGTGGTTTTGTAGTAGTAAACAACACGGTTCCATTTGCCGGGGATGTATTTTCAGCCTATGCGGCAGGCACCAATTATGCAGTAAACGGATATGCATCAGGTAGTGGAAGTGCAGGATATTTTTTAAGTTCCGCCGGTACTGGAAATACAATCATTGGATATCACAATGGGACAGCTGGCTCTGCGGGACAATTTACAACAGCTGGTGTTTCAAACGCTAATTCAACAGTCGACATTTATAATGCAACAGGCTCTGCACCAGCTGTAGCGATTCGCACAGATCTCGCCAGTGCAGGCGCTGACGGAATTGAATTGGATATTAACGGTGCAGCAGGCAAAAGAGGTATTGACATGTATATGGATACGGCTACTACAGGTATCGGAATGGCCATTTTTCAAGACGGTACGGGTCGCGGCCTTAACATCCAGCATTCGAGCACAACCAGCACGTCGAATGCTATTTTTGCCAGTACAGCAGGGCCGGCGAGAGTGATTGGTGCGCAAAACGCGCTGACTACGAACACTCAAATGATAGGTTTCTTTTCACAGGGATCAACCGGATTTGCACCAGGAACTTATGGCAATGCTGCGGCAGTATGGGGTCAAAGTTCAGGTATTCGCGGTGGTGCATTTACGGGCGCCGGTGCATCCGCAAATACGACATGCTTGCAAGGCTTTTATTCAGGTGCAGCCGGGAATTATGACGTAGTTGGCGTATTAGGACAGGCAGTACCCAATGCAGGTTTTGGATACGGTGTTGTCGGGCAAGGCGGTTTTTATGGCCTTTATTCTCTTGGCAATACCGGCGCAACCGGAGTAAAGGCATTCCAGATCGACCATCCGCTTGATCCGGAAAACAAATACCTCCGACACTTTTCCATTGAATCTCCGGAAGTGTTGAATATGTATCGCGGCAACATCATTCTCGATAACAATGGCGAAGCGACTGTAGTACTGCCAAATTATTTCAGTGCCATCGATATTGATTTTTCTTATCACCTGACACCGATTGGCGCTGCTGCGAATTTGTATGTCAAAGAGGAAATTAAGGACAACCATTTTAAAATAGCCGGCGGACAGCCAAACCAAAAAATTTCCTGGCAGGTGATTGCCGAAAGGAACGATTTATACATCCAGAAAAACCCGGAAAGCAAAGCAGTTGAAGTGGAGAAAAAATCATATGACAAAGGCTTATACTTAATGCCGGAATTATACAACCAGCCCGAAGAAAAGGGAATTTTCCATCGTTATAAAGCCGATCCTTCAAAAGTCAAAAATGAAGAACCTGTCAAAGAAGACAAGGTTGTTTCGACAAGAACGGCAGACAAAAAATTGGTAGCGGAAGAAGAAGCAAAACCTGAAAAGAAATAAAAACAATAAGAGCGCCTTCCACGGCGGAAGAACGCTCTTATCAACCTAACCAATAAACAAACTGTCTTCAGATAATATATCGTATACTTTTCCGCCATCCGGAAATTTTTTCATGGCAAGATTCCCCTGGTTTTTCCTTCCATTGAAGAACGGCAACCGGTGATTCCGAAATGGCGGCAGTATTTAAAGTGCTAAACCTGAATGTACTTACGATAAAACTCCAAATGCGGTTTTCACGTCACCCAAAATTTTGAAAATAAAAAAGCCGCTTCATCACTGAAACGGCTTTGATGCATTTGTTTGATATTTTAATTTCCGGCTTCCTTTTTAGCTTCCTGAACCATTTTCTCATTTGCAGTAATCGCAAATTCGACACGGCGGTTTTCGCTTTTCCCGACTGCAGTTGAATTGGTCGAAATCGGGTCGGCTTCTCCCATACCCGTTGTGGTAAATCTTGAATTTGAAATTCCTTTAGTTGTCAGATAACCGCGAACAGCAGCTGCACGTTGTTCTGAAAGCGTTTGGTTGTAAGATTCCGATCCGTCGCTGTCAGTGTAACCATAAATCTGGATGTTCGTATCGCCATATTCCTTAAATACAGGAACCAATTTGTCGAGATTGGCTTGAGCCGTTGCAGTCAGCGTCGATTTGTTGACATTAAAACGGACCGCGTTTTCTTTCAGTGTCAGCTTGATGCCTTCGCCAACCCTTTCAACATCAGCGCCTGGAAGTGCGTTGTCGATTTCCCTTGCCTGTTTGTCCATTTTGTTTCCAATGACACCACCGGCAACACCGCCGATGACACCGCCAAGAACAGCGCCCAATGCACCTTTCCCGCCTTTTCCTAAATTATTCCCGAGTACGCCGCCAAGTACAGCACCACCGGCTGCTCCAATCGCAACGCCTCTTTGTGTATTGCTGGTGTTTTTTACCGCTTCGCAGCCCGTAAGCAGCATACCCGATATAAAAACGGCGGTTAAAGTAATTGCAAAATTTTTCAT
>DATHKH010000044.1:0-26023 GCA_035286325.1 Flavobacterium sp. | reverse complement strand
TGTAATCCTTTTGCGAGATTCCTGAAAGGAAAACGCACATGTCCTTTCGTATAATCATCGAGTTCGGTTTCGTAATAGTCATTTAGAATATATGGGCTGCTTTCATTCCCATCTAAAATCGCGACAATGTCGTGCCCAATTCCGCTTGCGGTATTGATTCCATGCTCGTCTTCAAGATAGGCTAAAAATATAGGCGACTCATTTGTAATTCCCCCAGAAATGAACGTTTGGTCATTCATATATAACTTCACAGTCGGCCCGATATTGTCTGCTACAGCATTTTCGTTGATGCCGCCAATCTTGATTGTCGTGTCATATCCGGTTTTGTCAAGCAGGATTTCATCCCTTTTTGAATAAAAGCTGATGCGTCCATTTCCGAGCGGAATCCGGATATCCCTTGGCACCACAAAACCAAATTCAAACTGCCCGTTCGTAATCGATGCATTTCCGCGGAATATGGTTTCGCCCAAAATAGTGAATGGTATCGGCGGTGCGAATCCGTCATTATTTAAAGTCGATCGCGGAATCGATTTATCAAAAATATTTACGGAAAGTTCTCCTTTATAGGTTGTAAGCGGTGTGTTAAATTCGTCTGTCACTTCGCCGGTCAGCTTTACATAAGCCAAAGACTGGAAATCATCAATCGGACCGGTTACCGGCATGTCGTTGACTTTCGTCA
This sequence comes from Flavobacterium sp., assembly GCA_035286325.1. Taxonomy (GTDB): domain Bacteria; phylum Bacteroidota; class Bacteroidia; order Flavobacteriales; family Flavobacteriaceae; genus Flavobacterium. The sequence goes on along the minus strand of DATHKH010000044.1, from coordinate 25,344 downwards.
GGCGGATTTTCGGTTTTGGAATGGCCAGCATCATTGCCGGGTCGCCAAGGTAAAAAACGATGTTGGTCGATGGATTCGGGCTGCTGTTTTTCGCAAGGCGAAGCGCTTCTGCAATTGACGTCTGCACAGTGCCGCCAGTTCCATAATTGAAAAGGTATTCTGACAACCTGTCGTTAAAAGTTTCTGCCGGTGTTTGCCCGATGGAACGAACTGTGGTAATCATCGATATTGCGCCGCCTTTCGGATTCCAATAAGTGTATTCGCCTGCTGTCGGCCTGTATGGATTGTCAAAACGTGAAAATTCACAAGTAATGGTAATGAATAACGGATACTTATAACGGTTCTGTAAATTCTGCCCATCAGATTTCTCCCAGATGCGTTCCGCAGAAAGCCCGTCTTCACCGCCATGCCCGAGGTAATTGAAAACCAATGCGCCTTTTTCAAAAGCATTGAACAATTCTTCACGCGCTTTTGGGTAGCGGTCGCCGCCGGCAGCGGTTTCCTGCGCATAGGAATCGAGCAATATTTTCTTGATATTGAAGAAAGGTTTTTGTGTACTGATCACATCGGCCAGGTTATTTTGCCTTGACTGGAGTTCTGCATCCGAGCTTTTATCGGAATCATCAGAAATCAATACGATGTTATTCCGCCAGCTGCCATAAGATTTAAGGTCGTGGTAATCGATGACTTTGGTTACGATTTCGTCCGCTTGTTTGGCGTCGTTGACAATCATCCTGCCGACGGCAATGTCAATTCCACTTGCATAATTGATGACATTTCCTTCCGTTGGATCCATAAGCCCAAAAAAATCATCTGTTGAAAAAGACGATTCTCCGGTCGTATAGCCATACAAAGAATGATAAATAGGGACAATATTGGAATTGTCAGGAATGCGGTTCAGAAAATCGAATGACGCATCGCCAAACAGATTGAGGTATTTTATTTTTTCGGTAGGCATTGATGCATTTTCATAGACATATCTTACGAAATTCCTGATGGCGGCTACATCCTGCTTTCCCGAACTGAATTCCTGGTATATGTTTTCAAGCGTCACGACTTTGACATTCAACTGGGAATAATTCCGGTGGAAATTGGCTAACTTTTCAGCCTGTGACTTTAAATTATTTGGAGTTACAATAATATAATCGATATCCTGGAATTGTCCTTGGGCATTGTTGAATATGGTTCCTTTCAAATCCTGGTTGGCCACACGCGGCTGCGATTCTTTCGAAGGCGAATAATAATCGGACGGATCGATGGCGATATATTTCCTGACTTCACCAAGATAAGCCCTGAATGAAAAGTTTGCCTGGTTGCTGTTTTCCGCTTTTGTTGCATTGTAAATATCGGTGATGTCCCAAACCTGGCTGATTCCTGAGGCGGTTGAAATCTGATAATCCCCAATTCCCGTCAGTATTGCAGCATCATTATACTGGAAACGAAACTGTTTCCCATAACCTTTAAGATTGCTTTTGGCTTTCAGGATGATGTAATCGAGGTATCCTTTTGAGCTTGGAACGCCATTGTTGTTGTAGGTGAGTTTTATGGTCGTATTCTGGTTTGCGGGAAAAACCGTGTTAATCGTGCCGAAAGAGGCTTCAATCCCGGAATTAGACGACAATGCCGCAAAATTGATCGTTCCTACGGCTTGCGCATTGGCTTCAGCAGTCATGTATGTATTGGTGAATGAAGCTGCTGCTGCATAGATGCTCAACTGGATTTCAGAAGCCGGAACAATGTTTGGGAAATTAAAATCGAATTCCTGCTCATCGTCGATATTGAATTGCTCGCCAAACCAACGTCTTCCGAGCCGCGCGATATTGATCAAATCCTTTTCATGGTATTGGTAATCGTCAAAAACAGTAACGGGAGTTACGGGTTGCGGACTGTCGAGCAGCGGATCCATATTGGCAATCCTTTTGCCGTCGCCGCCTTTCACAGTGACATAGTAATAGGATTTTGTTGCATAGAGATTATTGTGTGTCTGGCTTTCGTCATTCCAGTTGTCGACGCCTTCGGCATAAAAAAGGATGTAATCCTGCGAATCAAATGTGCCGTCGCTTTCCCCAACCACAGTGATGGCATTTTCGGCCATATCAAACGGATAGGACGTGCTATTGAGCAATGGAAGCATGCGTCCGCCATTGCCATAGATTTTCAATTTTCTCGGGTCAACCGAAGTGTTCATGCCAAGCGATTGCAGGAAACTTTTGGAGATTTTATAGACGCCGGACTTTTCAACATAAAAACGATACCACTCGCCTGAAGCCAATACAGAATTGGAAACGGCAGCCACATTGTTGAAAACAGCCGCAGGCCTGCCCGAAATTGCATTTATATTATAGGTAAAAGATTTTATCCGTTTGAAACCATTTCCGTCCTTAACAATCGGCGAAAGCGAAACCATAGCGGAAATATTTTCCCTTGCAATCAGCGTCTTAATGTTGGCATTGATTGCGTTGGGAATAGATGAAAGCTTCAAATCGCCAAGCTGCGATTGCAGGATGGATTCGTATACAACATTGGTAATTTGAAGTGAATTATCATTGACAGCTGACGATATGGGTATTTTTAAAGTGAAAAAAACCGCCTTTTTTGCCTCGTCATAATAAAAGCTTTCCGATTTGAATTGGGGGATTTTTATGGTGTATGTTCCAAATGAATATTCCGGGTTTTCAGCCCACTCCAAGGTCACATCGCCTTTTTGCTGGCCATAACTGATAAAGGTAAACAGAAGTATAAAAAAGGATAGAATTTTTTTCATTAGGATTAGTAACGCAATAAGGTATGAATTATTACGACGGTAAAAATAATTTATTTAGCCAAATAGTATATAATATTTGATTTAAATTTGCGTTGTAGCAAGACTGTGTGCTAGAATCAAAACGAAATTTAATAATATATTTTTAAAAAAAGATGTTGCAGTTTAACGGTTAATTGTTATATTGCGCCTCGAAATTTATTACCTACTAAGTATGAAAGTAAACAAATTTATGGCTATCAGACTATTGCTCTCATTAGTGATAGTGGTTGGTTTTGCAAGCTGCGGAAAAAAATCCAGTTCGAAGGGCGCTTCCCAGGCAACTGGCTGGAAAATCAACGACAGCAAAGGCGGTTTCCAATACGCTTCAAACTTCAAGAAGCAGGCAACATCGCCCGGACTTGTAATGGTTGAAGGCGGTACATTTACCATGGGTAAAGTACAGGATGATGTCATGCACGACTGGAACAATACTCCAAACCAACAGCACGTACAATCATTCTACATGGATGAAACCGAGGTGACGAACCTCATGTACATGGAATACCTTGACTGGCTGAAAAGGGTTTTCCCGCCAGACCAGGAAAATTACAAAAACATTTATGAAGGTGCTTCTCCCGATACTTTGGTATGGAGAAACAGGTTGGGTTATAATGAAACTATGACCAACAACTACCTCAGGCATCCTGCTTATGCAGAATATCCTGTTGTCGGGGTTAACTGGATCCAGGCTGTTGAATTCAGCAAATGGAGAACGGACCGTGTGAATGAAAAAACACTTGAAGATCAGAAATACCTGAAAAAAGACGCAAAATTAGGCGCCACTGCCGAAAGTACTTTCAGCACTGAAACATATCTTAATGCACCAACAAAAACTTTTGGCGGAAACGAGGAAATCGTTCTGAAAAGAGGCGCAAGAGGCGGAAAACCTAAAGCGACTAAAGGCGCTGACGGCACAGAAACTGAAGCTAAAAACGTTTATGCACAAAGGACTTCCGGACTAATCCAGCCGGAATACAGGCTTCCAACCGAAGCAGAGTGGGAATATGCTGCTGCTGCTGATGTCGGACAAAGAGAATACAATTCCTATAAAGGACAGAAAAAATATCCATGGTCAGGAAGCTATACCCGTTCTGGAAAAAGACAGGTACGCGGAGACCAATTGGCTAACTTCAAACAAGGAAAAGGAGATTACGGTGGAATCGCAGGATGGTCTGATGACGGTGCTGATATTACCAACAAAGTAAAATCGTATCCTGCCAATGATTTCGGTTTGTATGATATGGCCGGTAACGTAGCGGAATGGGTTTCCGATGTTTACAGACCTATTGTTGATGATGAGGCAAGTGACTTCAACTATTACAGGGGTAACGTTTATACCAAAAACAAAATTGGTGATGACGGTAAAGTCGAAATCGTAACTGCTGAAACCCAGCAATTTGATACTTTGCCAAACGGTAAAGTCATGGCGAGAAATTTCCCTGGCCAGATTGCACAAGTTCCTGTTGACGAAAATGAGACATACCTGAGACAAAATTTCAGCCAGTCTGACAACAGAAATTACCGTGATGGTGACAAACAATCTACAAGATATTTTGATTTCGGTACTGCAGAACAGGAAGAAACTGCCAAAACCAAAGAAGCACACAGGATGTATGATTCTCCTGAGCACAACGTGACTACTGACAGTTTGGGTAATATGGTAAGAAAGTATGACCACTCAAACAAAAGAACAACCTTAATAAACGACGACGTAAGAGTTTATAAAGGTGGTTCATGGAGAGATAGGGCTTACTGGCTGGATCCTGCACAAAGAAGATACTTCCCGCAAGATATGGCAACCGACTATATCGGTTTCAGATGTGCCATGTCAAGAGTTGGACCTAAATCCGACAAGAAAAAAAGACCAAGAAATTAATTTTCTACTATAGATATAAAAGCCCTTTAATTAGGGCTTTTATTTTTTAACTTTGTTTGATATGGACATCCAAAGCATCCACGGCCGATTCTTACAATGCAGTTCCCTTTCTATTGACACCAGGAAAATAGAGCCCAATTCCCTATTTGTCGCCATCAAAGGCGAAAGGTTTGATGCCAATACTTTTGCGGCGGAAGCGTTCGAAAAAGGCGCATCATTCGTTATTATCGACAACAAGGATTTCTTTATTGATGAAAGAACAATCCTGGTCAATGACAGCCTCGGGACTTTACAGGAATTGTCCAGTTTCCACAGGCAATATCTCGGAATTCCGATTGTCGCATTGACGGGAAGCAACGGCAAAACCACGACGAAAGAACTGATTCACGTCGTACTGCAGAAAAAATTCAATACCAAAGCTACTGTTGGGAATCTCAACAACCATATTGGCGTACCGCTGACGTTGCTGTCATTTTCAAAAGAAACTGAGATTGGCATCGTGGAAATGGGTGCCAACCACCAAAAGGAAATTGAATTCCTTTGCACCATCGCGCAGCCGGATTATGGCTATGTCACCAATTTTGGAAAAGCGCACCTCGAAGGTTTTGGCGGTGTCGAAGGTGTCATTAAAGGCAAAAGCGAAATGTATGATTTCTTGTCTGCCAATGATAAAATGGCATTTGTCAATCTCAATGATCCGATACAATCTGAAAAAAGCCGGCATATCAAATCTTTTACATTTGGCGTAAACCAAATCTCCGCCGACGTCAATTTTGAATCGGTGACAGCCAATCCGTTTGTGACTGTCGTTTACAATGAAAATAGCGTATCTTCAAAATTGATCGGGCTTTACAATGCCAACAATATCAATGCGGCAATTGCCATCGGCAAATATTTCGGGATTGAAGACGATAAGATTAAGGAAGCGATTGAAACCTATACGCCCGAAAACAACCGTTCGCAGTTGCTGAACAAGAATACCAACGAAATTATCCTTGATGCCTATAATGCGAATCCAAGCAGCATGGCCGGCGCCATTGAAAATTTCCTGCAACTCGACAAGCCAAATAAAATTGCGATTTTGGGCGACATGTTTGAACTCGGCGGCGAAAGCCTTGCGGAGCACAAAAGCCTCATTGCATCTTTGGAAAAAGAAAACAAAACCAACTTCTTCTTCATCGGAAAGGACTTTTATGCCAATAAGACAGAAAGAAAGAACTTCGGGTTTTATGAAACGTTTGAAGCGCTGACAGCCTATCTCAAATCACACCAAATCACGAACGCTACAATCCTAATCAAAGGGTCGCGCGGCATGGCTTTGGAACGCGTGCTCGAATTTTTACCATAAAAAAACGCCTCACTTTGGAGGCGTTTTCTTTTAGTTACCAGAATATCGTGTAAAAAGCGGCGAGTATCGAAAGAATGACCAATGTGCCGACAATGAATCCCGGCGACATCTTAAACATTGATTTATCAACTTCCAGTCCGTGCGGCGTTACGCCATTTCTGTTGTCATATCTGCTGATGAAATACATTCCAATCACACAAACCAGGAATACGAATCCCATGCGGTCAATAAACGGGATTTCATAAACGCCATCGGCATTTGGGACTGCAAATCCCATTGGATTGAGGAAAGATAAGTTGACAATGCTCGGCAGGAATTTGAAAATAAGCGAAAGAACAAATCCGCCAACAGTCGCAAACAAAGCTGCATTCGATGTCGTTTTTTTCCAGAAAAACCCAAGAATGAACATAGCGAAAATTCCCGGGCTGACAAATCCGGTATATTCCTGAATGTACTGGAAGCCACCTTTTTTATCAATTCCCAAAAATGGCGCAATCAATACCGCAATCAATACCGCCATGACAATGGCCAGTTTTCCAATCTTGACCAATTTTTTCTCGTCGGCATCAGTGTTTATTTTTTTCTTATAGATGTCCAAAGTAAAAATCGTAGCGATACTGTTTGCTTTTCCCGCAAGCGACGCGACAATCGCAGCTGTCAAAGCGGCAAATGACAATCCTTTCAATCCGACCGGCAGCAAATTCAGCAAAGTCGGATAGGCGCGATCCGGATTCAGTGAACCATCCTGCAGCATTTCCGTCTGGAAATTCCCATGTTGGTATAAAACATAAGCCGCAATTCCAGGCAAAACGACAATCACAGGCATCAGCAATTTCAAAAAGGCAGCGAACAGGATTCCGCTTCTTGCCGTTTTTAAATCGGCACCCAAAGCCCGTTGCGTGATATATTGGTTGCAACCCCAATAATTGAGGTTGATAATCAGCATTCCGCCAATCAGCACTGACAATCCCGGCAAATCCATATAGTTTGGATTGCTCTTGTCAAAAATCATATGAAAATGGTCGCCGGCATGTTTTGTCATGAGGTTAAAACCATTGAAGACACCGGTTGTCCCAAACTCTGCAGAAACGAGATTTAATGCCAAATAGGTCGTTACCAATCCGCCAAGAATCAAAAAGAACACTTGGATAACATCTGTATATCCAATGACTTTCATGCCGCCAAGCGTAATCATAATCGCAAAAACCGCAAGGAAAATCATGCAAAACGTAATATTCAGTCCCGAGATACTACTGACTGCCAACGCGCCAAGATATAAGATCGACGTTAAGTTCACCAACACATACAGCAACAGCCAAAAAACCGCCATAATCATTGCGACATTACTGTTATATCGTTTGTTCAGATATTGCGGCATCGTCGAAATATTATTCTTTAAGTACACAGGAATAAAGAAAATAGCGACAATAATCAATGTCAATGCCGCCATCCATTCGTAGGTCGCAATCGCCAATCCCATTTTGAATCCGCTGCCGCTCATCCCGATAAATTGTTCCGCACTGATGTTGCTCGCAATCAAAGACGCACCAATTGCCCACCAGGTCAGCGAACCTTCGGCAAGGAAATAATCCTTACTTGTGGTTTGCGCTTTCTTTTTCCGGTTGTAAATCCAGATGCCGTAGCCCACGATAATTACGAAATATAAGAAGAAGACAATGTAATCTTTGGTTGCCAATGTTTGCATAATAGGATATTAAAGGAGTTTTTTATAATGGATTTCCGATTGGTTTCTTAGGATTTCGGCACTTTGCTCAGGTGAAATGTCGCGTTGTGCCTCGCCCAGCATTTCGTAGCCAACCATGAATTTACGCACGGTTGCCGAACGCAGCAAAGGCGGATAAAAATGCATGTGGAAATGCCATTCCGGATGTGCAATCCTATCGGTTGGCGCTTGATGGATTCCGGATGAATAAGGGAAAGACGTCTCGAAAAGATTGTCATAACGCACGGTGACCGCTTTCATGATTTCGGCAAAGGCGCGCTTTTCATCTTTGGTCATCGCGATGATATTGCCAAAATGCCTTTTGCTGATGATGATGATTTCATACGGCCAGATTGCCCAAAAAGGCACGAGTGCGACAAAATGGTCGTTCTCGACAACGACGCGTTCGCGGGTTTTCAATTCTGCGTCGAGATAATCTTTTAAAAGGCTGGTATTGTTTTTCTCGTAGTATTTCCGGAGGTTTTTCTGTGTCTTTTCGACCTGTGTCGGCAACGACGATTGCGCCCAGATTTGCCCATGCGGATGCGGATTGCTGCAACCCATGACAGCGCCTTTATTCTCAAAAACCTGGACGTAATTGATGAAGTCTTTATTGCCGAGTTCGAGGTATTCGTCTGCCCAGGTCTGTACGACTTTTTCAATGGCTGTGATCTCCATTTCGGGAATCGTCAGGTTGTGTTTTGGGGTAAAGCAAACGACTTTATTGATGCCGCGTTCTGGTTTGAGTTGCAGCAATGGCGAACTGTTGGCCGTTTCGGGTGAAATCTCTTCCTGCAACAGCGCCGGAAAATCATTTTCAAAAGTATAGCAATCGGTGTACTCCGGATTTTGTTCGCCGTTTGACCGCTTGCTTCCGGGGCAGAGGTAACAGGTCGGGTCATATTCCGGGCGTTCGTCAGTATGTACTGCTTCTTTTTGCCCTTGCCATGGCCGTTTATTGCGGTGCGGCGATACGAGAATCCATTCGTCCAGTAACGGATTGTAGCGTCGGTGCGGATGTTCGTTGGTATGGAAAGTCTTCATGTTTATTTTTTATTTTTTGGGCGTTGCCTTCGGCCGGGCTTTCCGCTGCAATTCCCGATAACAAAAACTACGGCTGAAAGCCTTGTTTTTCTAAATCGGGAGATTTCCACTCTAATCCCTAACGCGCGTAGCCGGAACTTCTGTAGTTCCATTTGCAATCTTGACTTTATAAGGTTTGAGCTCAATGCCAAATGCGTCGCGGTATTGCTCGGTCACTGTGGCAATCAACGCGTCTTCCCTGCCTTTTTCGACGAGATTGATTGAACAGCCGCCAAAACCGCCGCCCATCATGCGCGAACCGAGTACTGAATTTTCCTTTAGCGCAGCAAACACCAGAAAATCGATTTCCGGGCAACTGACTTCATATTCGCGTGACAGGCCGTCATGAGTCAATGACATCAGGTTGCCCAATGTTTTTATATCGGATTGCTCCAATGCGTCGACCGCATCGAGCACGCGCTGGATTTCCTTGACCACAAAATGGCAGCGTTTAAAAATGGTTTCACCCAACGTATCGCGCAACTGCAATACCTGAATTTCAGTGCAATCGCGGAACGTTTTTATCTCAGGAAAATGTTTTTTCAATATTGCCAATCCTTGTTCGACTTCCTGGCGACGTACATTATAGCCCGAAGTCAGGTGCGTATGCTTGACATTGCTATCCAATAAAAGTAGCGAATATTTCTTGAAATCGGCTTTGTGGTATTCATATTCCAAAGTGTCGCAGTCGAGTTTGATGACTTGGCTCTTTTTGCCGAAAACACTCGCAAACTGGTCCATGATGCCGCAATTGACACCGGCAAAAATGTGTTCCGCTTTTTGTCCGGTAAGCGCGATTTCTTCTTTGGTCAGGCCGAGGTTGTACATTTTGTTCATCGCATATCCGATGCCGCATTCGAGTGCTGCCGATGAGGAGAGTCCGGCGCCCATCGGAATCGTACTGCTGAAAACAAGATTGAAACCTTTTAATTTGAGTCCTTTTTCCTTTAGCAGATGCAATATGCCGAGAATGTAATTCGCCCACATTTTATCGATGGGTTTCAAATCGTCCTCCAAATCGAATTTATAGCCGTCGTTCAAATCCTTTGCGATAATCGAACATTGGTTGTCGGCATTTTCAGAAATCGCAAAGCAGATGTATTTGTTGATGGCCGCCGGAAGTACGAATCCGTCATTGTAATCAACATGTTCGCCGATGATATTGATGCGCCCGGGCGACAGGAAAATATGCTGCGGCGCGGCATCGAACATCTTTTCAAAATGTAAGCCCGTGTCGCGGATGAGTTTCTTCTTCATTAATTCAATTTGTAATTTTTCGGATTAAAGAAATCGAATGCCGGCAATGACTCATTTTGGTTCTGGCTGTCAAAAAAGGTCGCATTGTCCCAGTGCGAGCCTTCGCCCCAAAGGGTTTTGCAGGAAGATGTTACCCATGCCGGTTCCCAATAAACGACACCGCTTCCGCCGCCTTGCAGGACGAGCTTCGTCAGTTCGACCATGTAGTTTTTCTGGCCTTCGGGTGTTGCAGGATAACCTTCGAGCAGCGCTTTTTCGGTCAGGATATTGTTGGCTTTGTCGACATTTTGCATCGAATAAGGATAAGCGGTTTCAACGACCATCAATTGTTTTTTATATGTTGCTGTCAATGTATGAATTGCGTTTGGCAATCCGTCGAATTTGACTTTCGACCAAATCGGGTAATACGAAATGCCGATCCAATCGTAATCGGTAATCCCATTTTTTGTCGCTTCGTCAAACCATTTCAACGCATTTTCCGGTTGGGCGATGTGCAGCATAATCGCGATTTTGGCTCCTTTTTTTGAGAAATCGCGCACGGCCTGGATGCCCTTATTGAAGAGAAAGCTGTTCCGTTTCCAATCGATATCATCTTTGGGTTTGCCTTCGGGTTGCAGGATTTCGCTGTTGGTTTCATTGCCAACCTGTACCATTTCAGGCAACAGGTTTTCCTTTTTGAGTTTCGCTAAAGTATTGTAGGTGTAATTGTAAATGCTGTCGCCGAGGATTTTTAGATCAGTGATTGTCGCCCATGCTTTTGGGATAAATTGTTTTCCGGGATCGGCCCAGGTATCGGAATAATGAAAATCCAACAATACTTCCATATGGTTTTCTTTTGCGCGTCGGATGGTTTTTTTGACATCCGCAAAGTTGGAATGCGTATTGGGCTGCGGATTGTGCCAAAGACGAACGCGCACGAGGTTGCAGCCTTTGTCCCTGAACAACGTAAAAGGGTCTTTTTTGATGCCTTTATCTTTGAAAAACGCGCCGCATTCCTCGATTTCATTTACATACGACAAATCGCCGCCAAGGTAGATTTTGCTTTGTGCGTTTCCTTTCAAAACAAAAAGAATAAACAATATGAATGGGATTTTTTTCATCTTTAATTTTGGTTAAAAGCCGACATCACCGGCAGTGCATTATTGTCGAAATCCCATAAAGCCTGGTTTTCCCATGACGATCCGTTTGTCGCTTCCGGGCCGTGGAAGGCAATCCATTCGCCACCCCAGTATGAGAATCCGAAGCCGACAGTGGTTTGCTGCAGCATCGTTTTAAGGGCGATAAGGAAATTTTTCTGTCCGTCGGCAGTCGCAGGATAAGCCGGAATCAGTTGTTCGTCAAGCCCGACAATATTGTTCGTAAAATCGTTATAGCCTAAAGTAAATGGATAGGCAGTTTCGGCGACAACGACTTTTTTGCCGTATGTTGTTCCCAAAGTATTGATGGTATTCTGCAAATCGGCCAGCACTTTTCCGTGATAAATCGGATAATAGGAAAGCCCGATGTAATCGTAATCCATCGTGGCGACTTTACTAAAAAACCAGTCTGAGCCTGAAATTCCCGCAAAGTGCAACATGATTTTTGTCGATGACGAAGCATTCCTGACAGCAGTTGTCGCTGCCTCAACCAATTGCAAATATTGTGCTTCATTCGTCGATAATTTGCCTTCGGGAAACAAGAATCCGTCGTTGGTTTCATTGCCAATCTGGATGATATCCGGATGGATCTCAGTCATAACCTGCGTAGTATAAGCAGCAACAACCGTTTTTAAATCTGCCAACGCCAAGATATTCCACGCTGCCGGCTTGGCCTGATGTCCGGGATCGGCCCAGGTATCTGAATAATGTACCGTAATCCAGACTTTCATACTGGCCGCTTTGACGCGTTGGGCCAGGGCTTTGACTTCGGCCAGACCCGAATGCCCATTTGCGGGATTTTTCCAAAGGCGAATCCGTATGGTATTGCAGCCTGCATTTTTTAACGTTGTCAAGGCGTTTTCTGTCGCGCCATTGTTTTTAAAAATGGCTCCCGAGCTTTCAATTTCCGGCAGGAATGACAAATCGGCTGCGCGGATAAAAAGGTCTTCGGGTGCATTGTTGTCACTACTGCCCGAACAGGAAAACAGCACCAGTATTAATGTCGCGATAAGGCTTTTGGCAAATATTTTTTTCATAACATGGAATTAAAAAGTTCAAATTTAAAAGTCGTTTCATGGATGTACAGTTCGCCTTTTTTCAATACTGCACTTGGAAAGTTGTCGTGGTTTGGCGCGTCGGGGAAATTCTGGGTTTCAAAACAAATGCCGCTCAAAGAGTGATAATCGGCGTTTTCTTTTCCTTTTATTTTGCCGAAACAGTTGCCGCCAACATAAACATGTACCGCGGGCTGATTGGTATAAACGGACATTTTTAGGTTAGTCGATTCACTGCAAAGCGTTGCCGCTGGTTTGTCGTCGGGTTTTAAAACAAATGTATTGTCAATCGAATGCGGGCATTTCTTTGGTGTTGAAAAATCAAAAGGCGTGTTTTGAACGTCAATCAGATTTCCCGTCGGCACATTATCGGCCGCCGTTTCGAGCATTTTTCCTGAATGAATATAAAGCCGCTGATCGCCGATATTTTCCAAATGGCCATCCAAATTGAAATAGCTGTGCTGTGTCAAGTTGACAATCGTATCTTCATCCGATTTGGCGTGAAAAGCAACGTTTAATTCATTGGCATCGGTTAATTGATAAGTGACTTCAACCGACAAATTACCGGGATAATTCTCCTCATTTCCTGCACTTCCATAAGCCAAAGTAATCGAGGGATTTTCACCCGTATTGATGTTTTTAATATCCCAAAAACCTTGGCTAAAACCAATTGTTCCGCCATGAAGATGGTTGTCTCCGTGGTTTTGGTTCAGTTGGATTGGCGCGCCGTTTAATGAAAACGTCCCATTTTTAATACGTCCTGCATACCTTCCGATGACGGCTCCGAGATACGGTGCGCTTGGCAAATCAAAGGAGTTCATATAATTTTCAACATTGTCAAATCCCAGGACAACATCAATTTTTTGGAAATCCGAAAGTGGAAATTTCAACGATGTGATGGTCGCGCCATAATTCATCACCGACAATTCGACACCATTTTTATTGATCAACACAATAGAAAATACTTTTTGGCCATTGGGAAGCGTTCCGAATGATTTCGTAATATAAGTTTCCTCAAAATGCGAAATACGATTTTTTTCCATTGTTATTTTATCGATATGGTATCAAAAGTAAAAATTTTGACCTATTGCACAGAGCAGTACCTACCGGTTTTTTGTATATTGCCACCAGTTTTACGGCCTATGAAAATCATCAATGTTGAAAACGGCTCAGGGACGCCAAAATACAAACAGATTATTCTATCCGTTGAAATCGCTATTGCAGAAAAACGGCTCAAAAAAGGCGATAGGCTGCCATCAGTGAATAAAGTCTGTCTCGAATTTTCCATTTCGCGGGATACCGTTTTGCAAGCATACGACGAACTGAAAAAACGCGGGGTCATTTTTGCTATTTTGGGCAAAGGCTATTATGTCAAAAGTGTCGAATTCACTTTCGAGCAGCGCATTTTCCTATTGTTCGACGAATTGAATTCTTTTAAGGAAGATATTTATAACGCGTTCCAGGAAACGATGAACAACAAGGCGCAGATCGATATTTTTTTCCACCATTTCAATATCGACATGTTCCGCAAACTCATCAACGAAAGCAACGGCGATTATTCCAAATACATCATTATGCCAACGAACCTTGTTGGCGCTGCGCCGATCATCAAGACATTGCCCAAAGGTGACGTCGTGATTCTCGACCAAACCAATCCGGAATTGAAAGATTATCCTGCGGTGTACCAGAATTTTGTCAAAGACATCTATTGCGCGTTGGAAACGGGAAAGGAAAAGTTCGAGAAATACAACAAACTGATCCTGATCTTCCCGGGTTTTCGCGAACCGGTCGGAATGGTTGAAGGCTTCCGGAAATTCTGCGCCGATTTCTCGATGGCATCTGAAATCATTACCGATTTTGACCAACGCACCATCCAAAAAGGCGACGTGTTTATCATCCCAAACGACCGGCATCTTGTGGATGTCATCGAACAGTCGAAGAAGCAGGAATATAAGATTGGAAACGATTTTGGCGTGATTTCCTATAACGATACGCCATTGAAGAAAATTGTCGAGAATGGGATTACGACCATTTCCACTGATTTTGGGAAAATGGGAAATACTTTGGCGCATATGATTTTAGGGAATATTCGGGAGCAGATTGAGAATGAAAGCGCTTTGATAGTGCGGAAATCGTTGTGATTTTTTGGGAATGTTCGAATTGAAGCAAAAAAAAACCTGATCGTATGACCAGGCTTCAATCGTTGAATTATGAGACTTATTGTTTGACTACTTTAACAACCTTTGTCGCATCTGTAGTATTGACCCTTACCATATAAGTTCCTTGTGAAAGTCCTGATAAATCCAATTGTGTATTGGTGGCATTGATTGATTTTGCCATTACTTGCTGACCAAGCATATTGGTAACTGTAACATCTGTTATATCCTTGTCATTTGATAAATTCAGGAAATTGGTTACAGGATTTGGATAATAAGTCAATTTATTCAGGTTGAAATTTCCTGTGGATAAAGAGGCATTGTAAGCCGAAAGCCTGAAAGGACCTGTCAGCAAAGGCTCACCAAATATTGCAAGGGAATATTGCCAAACCGCAACATAAATCGTACTTCCCGGCGTGAGGCCCGTAAGGTCTAATTTTGAAAAATATATGTCATTGTCGGGATCTTTATCGTCATTACAGCCAATTTCTGTCAGAGCACCACATGTTCCGGTAAATGCGGCTACAATCGTGTCTTCGTTATCCGACCCAACTTGCTGGTCTGTTTCTAAAGTCAGGTTTCCATCTGCAGGCACAACTACTGTAAACCATACGTCATTGTCATAAAAAAGGTCTTGACAACTCGGCACGACATCCAGATCCGTAGTAGCTCCGGCATCTGTAAAGACTGTAGCGCCACCTTCGAACGTAGACGCAACAGTTAACGGAACTGCCGTTGCACAGGTATCGTTTGCCGCTAAAGTACCAAATTGAACATCGAGATAGGCACTATAATCGCCGCCTCCGCAATTTGTCCTGATATAGGCATCGTATGCAGTTCCAGGTGTCAGGCTTGTCAGGACGAGTGGCGAAGCAGTTGCATTCACAATTGTTCCTGTACCTTGTACGAAACCAGCCGGACCATATTCAATTTCAAACGAAGTTCCTGTCGAAACCCAGGTTAGTTCAGCTGTAGTAGCTGTTTCGGAACCTACTGTAAAAGCACTAGGCTCAAAGCAGGAAGGCAACGCAGTGCTTGCCACATCATCAACCTCAAAAATGTCCTGATTGACAGTAGATGAATAAAAGGCAATATGGATGGTTTGTCCTACATAAGCGCTCAAATCATAAGCAAACTTATAATAATCCTCACCGCTTTCCGGAGCAACGTTTGCCTGCAGCGTCACCGTAAAGTCTGTTGCGGCCACGCCTGTAGTTGACAATTTAACATCGATGACTTCCGGGTAATCAATATCGAGGCTTCTGCCCCAGAAAGAAAAATAATCATTCACGCCTGCAACAACTGTTATGGCGGGAGTAATTAAATAATCATCATGTGCAACCTCCGCATCATAAAAAATTGTTGCTGCGTTTGTTCCGGAATGTGGATCAACGCCAATTTCATCAGAGATATCAATCACTCCCCAGGTATTATCCTCATCACCGCCATCAATCACTGTCCATCCTGACGGAAGAGTAGTACCGGAGTCAAAATTTTCCGAAAACTGGGCAAATCCAGCGTTCGATAAAATAAAGGTAAATAGCAACAAAGTAATTTTTTTCATATATATGGTTTTTTTGTGTTAAACTAAAGTAAAACTACTATAAGTGTTAATATTAGCCAATAATATTAATAAATCTTTGTGATAAATTTAAGAGTATTGTGCAAATTAGAGATGTTGTAAGACGATATTTAATACCTTGGTAAATTAATTTATTATTTTATTTAACGCCTCTTGGTAACCCGATGGCGCTGACTTGCAGTGCTCATTTCACTGAATTTCAATATCTCAATCCAGAGGTGATTTCCACTACGGCAAAAAGACTTTTATTTGTATGTTTGTGCCAAATGAACTTCTGCAACGATTAGGAAAGGATTAGGCAGCTGTACAGATTATAAACCCGATAGCGCGGATTTGCAGTCCGTGCCAATGAGAAGTTTCAAAATGTACTTTCATTTTCCTAACAACCTGATTAATAGTTTTAATTCCATTTTTATTCATTAGTTTTATGGCTGAAGATTTCCTCACCAAACAAATCAGCATATGAAAAGACTGCTACTCCTGTTGTTATTTTGCACAAGCCTTATTAAAGCACAAACAGTATTCATTCCCGATACCGCTTTTAAGAATTTTTGAAGACAAATACCTGTGCGAATACCACAGGGCTGGCTGCCACCAATGCCGATGTGGACACCAATGATAACGGGGAAATAGAGTTGCGGAAGCCCTGGCGGTAAAAACACTGATAGTGGGCGCCTTCCCGGAAACGACCATTACCAATCTGCAGGGATTGGAGGCGTTTACGAATCTGGAACGCATCACATTGCAGACCTCCAATGCATTATGGGCGGATTATAATCTTTTCCCCAACCTGGTCTATTTAAAGCACAATGCCAAGCCGTTTAACACCAGCCTTGTCACTACGTTATACGTTACAGGGCTTAGTAACCTGAAGTATATCATTGTAGGCACCGGCAGGAATGTTTCGGAATTCTATAATATAACATCCCTGACCAGCCTGGAAGAACTGGATATATCCCAAAACAGGCTTAACAGCAACACCTTTAATAACCTGCCCCCGTCGCTGAAAAAATTAAAAATCCAAAACAATTGCAATACCTGCGCTTCGGGGGCCAATTCGCTTGAAGGCATTATGGATTTTTCCTATCTCGTGAATTTGGTCGAACTGGATATTGCGCAGAATGATGTCACGGGCCTGATCTTGAAAGACAACCTGGTTGTTGGCGATACGTTCACCAATCAGGCTTCCATTTATTTTGACTATAATTTGCCTATTGTTACCAATAACGAATCGACGATCATCTCGGCGTTGGGCATTCCTGATTTTACCATTGATAACGCGGTTGCGGTGTATCCGAATCCTGCAAAAAACGATGTGACTATCAATACCGCCAGCACTATCAGAACGGTACAATTTTTTGATGTGCAGGGACGGGTTTTAGAAACTGATCTGGTGGGTGAATCCCAATTTAATATGGATATTTCGAAGTATTCCAATGGCATTTACTTTCTGAAGGTCACTACCGGCAAAGGCATCAAAACACAGCGGATCATAAAGGAATAATTGTGCGTCTTTTTTTGTTTTTATGTTTGCTTAATGACTGTAATTTACTTTAGAAATAATTATTAATCCGCTACCGGCATCGGCATCGCACGTGGGCCAATTATAAGCAACATCTAAAAAAAGCAATATGCCTAAAGCTACTTATTTAATGGTGTTATTTTTATGCCTGTTTTTCAAAAGCCATTGCCAAAGCATTTCAGCCGGTGCGAATAATTGTTATGTAATTTGTGCAGGCGGCATCGCTTATGCCTATGGCAATAATCTGATGGGGCAATTGGGAAATGGCATCAACAATGGCCCCGTCTCCAATGGGGTACAAGTGGGCAATTTGACCAATATAACTGCGGTTTCCAGCGGTACATTGCACGTCATTTATTTAAAAGCCGATGGTACGGTCTGGGCTTGTGGGTTCAATGCCTCCGGACAGCTTGGGGATGGTACATTTGTAAAAAAAAGTATCCCCGTACAAATTCCAACACTTCAGGGGATTACGGGTATTTCATCTTCCAACTCATCCTCCCTTTTCCTAAAAAATGACGGCACTGTCTGGGCTTGTGGGCTAAATACCGATGGACAGCTGGGGATTAATACGCTCACGAATACAGCAACGCCAACCTTAGTCAATATAGATAATGTAGGTAGCATTGCAACAGCCGCCAACTACACCTTATTCTTGAAAAATGACGGGACGGTATGGGCAACGGGGAATAATGCCAATGGGGTTTTTGGGAATGGCACCACAGTGTCAAGTGCAGTGCCTGTTCAGTTGCCTATCAGCGGGGTATCAAAAATTGCTGCCGGAACCACGTTTTCCATGTTTTTAAAAAATGACGGGACGGTATGGGTTTCCGGTTGGAACTTTCCTACCGGGAATGGCCTTTCGTCTGGGACTTCTTTAGTATTCAATCCCGTTGCGATTGAAGGCGTTACAGCGATTTCAGCAGGATCTTTACATTCTGCGTATTTAAAAAATGATGGGACGGTATGGACGGCCGGGCAAAACGACATGGGCCAGCTCGGGATAGGTACTTTTGTATCCAGCTATGTTCTAACCCAAATTCCTGGTGCCAGTAATGTAAACGAAATTTCGGCCAATGCCGATAGTACTTTATTTAAAGATGCTGGCGCCTCAGTTTGGGTATCTGGGTTTCATACTGGCGGTATGCTTTACCAAAACACCAACCTGCCAGTAGCATTAATTAACTTTTGCACTGCAATGGGTATTGCCGATCATCAGGCAAATAGCGTCAAAGTGTATCCAAACCCCAATACAGGCAGCTTTTACATCGAACAGCAATGGGCAAACGCCGATTCAATTGCTATATATAATGCCATAGGGCAGTTGGTTGTTTCACAAATCCTCAAAGACGCATCCTCAAAAATTGAGCTGTCCAATGCGTCTAAGGGATTCTATTTTTATGTCACGCAAAAAAATGGTCGTGCGGTCAGCTGTGGAAAAATCTTAGTGGAGTGATGACAATCCCCGATGGCACGGATTTGCAGTCCGTGCCTGAATGTCCTACCAGATTTCGTGTCGGCGAGCGCGAATCACAAATTCATGACGCCTGAGCATCAGCAATACAGATTATTTCTGACCCTTTTTACCGTTAAAGCTGGTAATGGTATTTCCATCATAACGATGCACCCCATCGAAATCGCCAAACCAAATACTTCCATCAAAAGCTTCTAAAATCCCGAAGATCATTGGTTTATTTGTTATTTCGGTTACTGTTGGCTTTATATTGGACAAGGTCTTTTCATCATAGCGGGAAAGTACCCAACCCGGGGCATTAGCACTTTCTGAACTAGTCCAAATATTGCCCTTTTTGTCTTCATAGATATAACCAACAAACTTGTGGGTAAAATTGGTAAATGTTTTGCCGTCATAGCGCCAAAGGCCATCATAACCACCCAGCCAGATATAGCCTTTTTTATCTTTGATTATCGAACGAACGTTTGTAAAAGGTTTGCCATCCTTATTGGTTATCGTGGTAAATATCTTTCCGTCATAAACGGTGGCATTGCCCCTTGTGCCAAACCAAAATTTTCCTGTTTTGTCTTCAATGATAGCATTAACATCATTATGCATCCAACTCACTTCAGGAATTGGTTTTTGGTAAGCTGAAACATGGACAGAATCTGCCTCAGTATGGATAGAAACAGGGCCAGTATAGACAGAATCAGCCTCCGTAACGGGTGGGGCTTCTTTCATTTTAAAATTCTGAAAGGACTTTCCATCGTAACGGCTTGCTCCGCTTCCAGTGCCAAACCAAATATTACCGGTTTTATCTTCATAAATTTCCCCAACCCGATCATTCGCAAGTCCATCCTTGGTTGTAAAATTTCGAAAGGATTTCCCATCGTAGTAATAAACCCCGGAACCAATAGAAGCGAACCAAAAATTTCCTTTGCTGTCTTCTAAAACAGAAAAGAAGCGTGCCGAACTCACTTTACTGGTGATATTGGCAAAAGATTTTCCATCATATTTAAAAACACCCTCCCATGAAGTAATCCAAATATTGCCCTTTCTATCTTGTTTGATTGTACGAACGATGCCTTTGGGTCCTTGAGAAGTGGATGCGTTTTTGGTTTCAACGGCATCGGGAGCGCCATTTTTTTGTTGGGCCTGTATGGCAAAATTGACTACTCCTGCCAGCATGATAATCAGGCTGTACAAAACATTTCTTTTATTTTTCATATATGTAGAATTTATTTGTTAGCGGTCATATATGGTATGCTTCGCCTGTTCGCAAGCTCGGGTCGCCTTTTATTTATTGGTGTTTGTTTGCACAAACTTTTTGTTAGTGGCGATTTCATATCTTATCTAATTGATTCAACGAAATTACTTTGATATTTTTCGGCTTGAGAGATTTGGATTGTAAATAAAAATGTAAACTTTGTAAATAAAAACTTGACACTATGCATCTTAGGCGAAATCTCCTCTCAGGAAAACGCAAATACCTATTCGCATTGATACTACTCTCGTTTATCTCTGTGATCTGCGCGGCTTTCAGCATGACCGGCAATGACGACTTTGTTACCGCCAGAAGGGAAGTTTTACTCCGCAGAATCGGAGATGAACTACTCTTACAATCGGGCGACAGTATATCAAGGGTGCTCCCGGTAAAAAAGATCGCAGAAAATGAATACCGGATCGCGTTTGAGAATAATCTTACTTTTCGGCCGGACTCGCTGGTCAATACTACCCGGCGTTTGTTGGCCAAAGACCCGCTCGCAAGTGATTATATTGTTAACGTTCTGAACTGTGGCAACTCCAGTGTAGCCTATGGATATGCTATATCCAAAAATAAAAAAGATGACATTGTAGCATGCATAGGAAGAGAGCAACCCGTCGCCTGTTACATGATCAACGTTAAATTCAAACCAACAGGTATTATTACAGCTAAGAATGGATATCTTCTGAGTCTGCCATTTTTAGCATTTGTCGGTTTTATTTTTTTGAGATCTGTTAAGCCGCGCAGCGCTTTGCCTGACAGTCAGCATACTAATATGTTCACTTTGGGCTCGGTGTTGTTCGATGCGAAAAATAGAAATCTCATCATAAATGAACAGACCATAGACCTGACCGGAACGGAAACCCGTGTATTGCTGATTTTCGCATTGTCTCCCAACGAGACCATAGCGAGAAGCCGACTGCAAAAAGAGATCTGGGAAGATGACGGTGTTATTGTCGGGCGCAGTCTGGATATGTTCATATCAAAACTTAGAAAAAAACTGGAATTTGACCCGAATATCAAAATTGTTGTTATACGCGGCAAAGGATATAGGCTTGAAATCAGCTCTTAAGAACACAAGGAATACTTTGAAGCCAACAAAGATTCTAACGCCAACCACAATCAATTTTTCTTGGAGCTATTTCCCGCTATCCGTTTCAATCTTTTATGTTTGCTACGCCAGTTCGCTATCGCTCGTGCCGTGCCTCACATAAAAGGATTTCCACTTCTATCGGGGCTAGGCTTTGAAGTACTACTCAACATTTGATGGAATTGGGATTAGCTGCACTGGTCCCGTTTTGGGAAAGCCTTCACAGAAAACCAAAGCCGACGAAAATGCCGGCTTGTTTTTTTATTCCTGAAATCGCTTACGAAAGTGAAAAACTTTCGACATAATTTTGGGAATAAAAAAAAACCGAAACGAAAGTTTCGGTTTTTTTGTGGGCGATGAGGGATTCGAACCCCCGACCCTCTGGGTGTAAACCAGATGCTCTGAACCAACTGAGCTAATCGCCCTTATTGCGAGTGCAAATATAAGTTACTTTTCTGTAACACCAAACATTTTCAATAAAAATTACAAAATTTCTGCGACAACAAAAGTACTGCCGCCAACATAAATGAAATCCGATTTTGAGGCATTGGCCAAAGCGTCCGCATAAGCTTCTGAAACCGAATCGTATACTTTTCCATGAAGATTGTATTTTGCTGCGTTTTTCTGTAAGGTTTCGGCGTCAAGGCCGCGCGGCATATCGGGTTTGCAGAAATAATAAATCGCATTTTTCGGGAATAAAGGCAGGATTTCGTCCAAATCCTTGTCGTTTACAACACCCAAAACCATATGCAAACAATCAAATTTGGAATCCAAAACCTGTTTCATCACCATTTCAAGCCCATGCTTGTTATGCGCCGTATCACAAATCACTGTCGGAAACTCCTGCAATTGCTGCCATCTTCCCAAAAGCCCCGTGTTTTTGACAACATTCAATAATCCGGTTTTGATATCGTCTTCGGAAATTTCAAAACCGCTTGTTGCCTGCAAAACTTTAATCGCCTGCAATACCGTTTTCTTATTATGGACTTGGTAATTTCCCAATAAATCGGAAGGTAAATCTGCAGTCACGAAATCGGAAGCAAAATAAATATCAGAATGACATGCTTTGGCCTTTGCCAAAAAAACGGATTTCGTTTCCGGAATGTATTCCCCAATAACGACCGGTACATCCGGCTTGATGATTCCGGCTTTTTCATTCGCAATCGATTCCAATGTGTTTCCGAGAAATTGCGTGTGGTCCAATCCGATATTGGTAATGACCGACAATAATGGCGTAATGATATTCGTCGAATCCAGCCTGCCGCCAAGCCCGGTTTCAATAATCGCAATATCGACGTTTTCCTTTTTAAAATAATCAAACGCAAGCCCAACCGACATTTCAAAAAAACTTAAGTTGTGGCTTTCAAAAAACGTTTTGTGCGATGCAATGAAATTGGTGACAAAATCCTCAGTGATCTCAATGCCGTTTATTTTGATACGCTCGCGGAAGTCCTTTAGATGAGGTGAAGTATACAATCCGGTTTTGTATCCTGCTTCCTCAAAAATCGACGCCAGCATATGTGAAGTCGAACCTTTTCCATTGGTTCCGGCAACATGGATATATTGAAGATTTTTCTCAGGATGGCCGAGATATTCCGAAAGGAGCAAGGTGTTTGTCAGGTCTTTCCTGTAGGCAGACGCGCCCTGTTGCTGGTACATCGGGAGCTGGTTGAACATCCAGTGGACCGTTTCCTGGTACGTCATAAGAAGAAAACTTATTGCGTGAGCTTGAAGCTGTAAATGATTTTTCCGACCTGGGTTTCAGGGCTGTCCGGATTGGCTTGCCATTTGGTTTCTTTGGCCGCAATGACCGCTTGGCTGGCCAAACAGGCAGCAGAGTTTGTTGTACCTCTGTCCCCAGCTTCCGCGCGAACGACATTCCCGTTGCGGTCGACCCAGATTTTGACAGCGACTTGTCCTTGTTCATTGCAATTGTAGTCTGGTTGAGGCTTGTTTAATGCTTTTCTTCCCGCGAGTTGATAACTTCCAACACCAGTACCACGGCCACTGCCGGAACCGCCGCCAGAACCGCTTCCGCTTCCCGGTCCTTGGCCGGAACCATTTCCGCCACCATTTCCTGTGCCTGATCCGCCGCCGCCATTATAGCCGGTTGCATTTGGATCGCCATAGGATTTGCCTTTGTTGCCACCAACTTTATCAGTTCCGTCGCCGGATTTGTCGCTGCCGTTCATCAACGCATCCAAAGCAGCATTTGTTGATTTTGAAGGCTGTGGTTTTACGACTGGTTTTACAACCGGTTTCACGACTTCAGTCTTTTTTGGTTTTTCGGCAATCTTTTTTATTTCTGCGATAACCGGTGCATCGTCATTATCGCTTGTGATGATTTCTTCTTTGGAAGCCACTTCGGCCTGAACTTGTTTCGGTGCGGAACGTACGGTTTCCATCGATGTGAAATCGTCGCCCATGCCCGTATCGCTATCCCCAAAATTGACCGCGATTTCACCACCGCCACCGCCGCCTTCCAATTCGAGAATGCTCGGTTCATTGCTGAATTTAAGTAGGAAGAACAACAGGAACAGCACTATAAAACTAAGCGCAGTATATAAAGCGGATTGTTTTTCCTGATCGGTTTCCAAGACTTTCATAGGTGATTTTCTTTTGTGCTACTGACAAATATAACGCGTTTCGGCTAAAATAATTATACTAACCTCTATTTTACCAATTGATTCAATGCGATTTCAAATGCGGTCGCACTGATATTGGTTTTTGAAGGATTCAACGCATGCGCTTTTTCAATGGCTTTCCTGATCGTATCTGAAGTGTCGGAAAAAATCGCCTCATCGGTCATCTGCACTTTCCTTTCCATGAAATAGGCAAAGACGCGTGCCATACCACAATTCGAAATAAAATCTGGAATCAGGCTGACTTTGTGGTCGATGTGCTCCATAATCGAACCGAAGAAAATCTCCTTATCTGCAAAAGGCACATTCGCGCCACACGAAATCACTTCCAATCCCGACGTGATCATGTTGTCGGCCTGGCTTTGCGTGACCAATCTCGAAGCCGCGCAAGGTGTAAAAATTTCAGCGCCGATTGTCCATATTTTCTGGTTGATTTCGGCAAACGGAATGACATTATCCGCGACGAGTTTGTTGCCGTCTTTGTTTAGGAATAATGTTCGTATTTCTTCAAATGTAAATCCGTTTTCATTGATGAGTCCACCGTCACGGTCGATAATGCCAATAACTTTTGCGCCCATTTCGGCCAAATAAAAAGCCGCAGCCGAGCCCACATTTCCAAATCCCTGTACAATCGCTTTTTTTCCTTTTACCGAACCGCCATAGGTATTGTAATAATGGCGCACCGCTTCGGCGACACCAAAACCGGTAATCATGTCGGCAACCGTATATTTTTTAGAAACGTCAGGAGAAAATGAAGGATTTTCGATGACTTTTACGACACCTTGGCGCAATTGCCCGATGCGGTTGATTTTGTCGGCTTCCGTCGGGCGGAAATGGCCGTTGAAAACGCCTTCCTGTGGATGCCAGACGCCACATTCCTCGGTCATTGGGATGACTTCGTGGATTTCGTCGACGTTTAAATCGCCGCCGGTTCCGTAATAACTTTTCAATAATGGCGAAACTGCCCTGTACCAACGCTGCAAAACGCCTTTTTTTCTTGGGTCGTTCGGATCGAAATTGATTCCGGATTTCGCACCACCAATGGCCGGACCGGAAACCGAAAATTTGACTTCCATCGTTTTTGCGAGCGACAAAACCTCATTCATGTCAAGCCCTTTCCGCATCCTTGTTCCGCCGCCGGCAGCGCCGCCGCGAAGCGAATTGATGACCGTCCAGCCTTCAGCTTCGGTTTCCTGGTCTTTCCAGTTGAAGATGATTTCGGGTTCTTTATTTTCGAATTTTTTGAGTAAGTCTTTCATCATTGTATTGATTTTTTTAAGGCAGGGCAAAGATAGGTTTTAGTTGCAGAGTGGCAAAGTTGCGAAGCATAAAGTTCCGGGTTGTTGCGCAAGGG